>JBARWR010000456.1:0-3679 GCA_049646915.1 Microbacterium sp. | reverse complement strand
GCACCGGCCGGCGCGCCGCTGCCGCCTGCCGAGCTGCTGGTGGCGGCGCAGCTGATCGCCATCCCGTTCGCGGCGGTGACCATCAACGCGGTCGCAGCGTTCGGCGAGGAGGTCGGCTGGCGAGGTTTCCTTGTGCCCGCGCTGCGTCAGTACGGCACCTGGCCCGCCCTGCTGATCAGCGGTGCGATCTGGGGCCTGTGGCATGCACCGGTCATTCTTCTCGGCTACAACTTCGCACGCACGGACATCACCGGTGTGCTGCTGATGACGGGCGGATGCATCGTGTGGGGAGTGCTGCTGGGCTGGTTGCGCCTGCGCAGCGGGTCGATGTGGCCGGCCGTCTTCGCGCACGGTGCGATCAACGCATCGATGGGGCTGCCGCTGCTGTTCATCGCTGCGGGGACGAACTTCGATCCTGCGCTCGGCTACGGCCTGGGCGTCTCGGGCTGGATCGTCGGCGCCGTCGTCATCGTCATCCTGGCGCTGACCGGTCAGTTCCGGCGTCAGCCCGCAATCGCCGGACCTCGCGTGCCGAAGCATCCGTCCGCTCCCGCCCCCTGAACCTCGGTCGTGGCCCTTGACCGGGGGAGTGCGTCGGGGTTGAGTGAGGGCATGGACTCCACCCCGAGCGCCTGGCGCGCAGCCGACGACTTCCTCGCCGAGACCCTGGTCGGACACGACTCGGCGCTGGCAGCCGCGCTCACTGCCCAGCGCGATGCCGGGCTGCCGGAGATCGAGGTCGCCCCGGTCGCCGGCAAGCTGCTGAACCTGCTGGTGCGGATCGCCGGGGCCCGTCGCGTGCTGGAGATCGGCACGCTCGGCGGCTACTCGACCATCTGGATGGCTCGCGGTGTCGGCGAGGCCGGCCGCGTGGTCACCATCGAGGCCGAGGCCGCGCATGCCGCCGTCGCACGGCAGAGCATCGACGCGGCGGGGATGGGGGAGCGGGTCGACATCCGCATCGGTCGGGCGGCGGACGTGCTGCCCACCCTGGTCGGAGGCTTCGACGTCGTCTTCATCGATGCCGACAAGCAGTCGAACAGGATCTATCTGGACTGGGCGGCGAAACTCGGTCATCCGGGCACCGTCGTCATCGTCGACAACATCGGGCGCGAGGGCGAGATCGCGAACCCGGATTCGACGGATCCCATGGTCGTGGGAACCCGTGATGGACTGCGGATGCTGGGGGAGGACCCGCGATTCGACGCGACTGCCCTGCAGACCGTGGGGGTCAAGGGCTGGGATGGGGTGGCGATCGCCCTCCTCGTCTGAAACGCCGTGGGGCCTCGGATGCCGCATGACTAGACTGAACGGCGGATCGACGTCGCTCCACACCCCCTTCCCTCCCTGAAAAGGAGCACACCCGTGGCACTGATCGAGGCTGTAGGCGCACGCGAGATTCTGGACTCGCGTGGAAACCCGACCGTCGAGGTGGAGGTGCTCCTCGACGATGGAATCGTCCAGCGAGCAGCCGTCCCCTCCGGCGCATCCACCGGAGCATTCGAGGCGTACGAGCTGCGTGACGGCGACAAGAGCCGTTACGGCGGCAAGGGCGTGCTGAAGGCCGTCGAAGCCGTCATCGACGAGCTCGGCCCGTCCATCGAGGGAGTCGAGGCGAGCGAGCAGCGCATCATCGACGAGATCCTCATCGAGGTCGACGGCACCGAGAACAAGAGCCGCGTCGGCGCCAACGCCATCCTCGGCGTGAGCCTGGCCGTGGCCAAGGCCGCAGCCGACTCGTCCGACCTGCCGCTGTTCCGCTACCTGGGCGGACCCAACGCGCACCTGCTGCCCGTGCCGCTGTTCAACGTCATCAACGGCGGCGAGCACGCCGACAACGGCATCGACTTCCAGGAGTACTTCCTCGCGCCCATCGGCGCGGACACGTACTCCGAGTCGCTGCGCTGGGGCGTGGAGACCTATCACGTGCTCAAGTCCGAGCTGAAGACGGCCGGCTTCAACACCGGCCTCGGCGACGAGGGCGGCTTCGCCCCCGACCTGCCCAGCAACCGCGAGGGCCTGGACTTCCTGCTGAAGGCCATCGAGAAGGCCGGCTTCACCCCCGGCAAGGACATCGCCGTCGGCCTCGACGTCGCCGCGACCGAGTTCTTCTCGGATGGCGTGTACCGCCTCGAGGGCAAGGACTGGTCGGCCGACCAGCTCATCGAGTACTACGAGGGCCTGGTGCGCGACTTCCCGATCGTCACGATCGAGGACGCGCTCGCCGAGGACGACTGGGACAACTGGAAGTCGCTCACCGACGCGCTCGGAACCAAGGTGCAGCTGGTCGGCGACGACCTGTTCGTCACCAACCCGGCCCGCCTGGCCGACGGCATCAAGCGCGGCGTGGGCAACTCGCTGCTGGTGAAGGTCAACCAGATCGGCACGCTCACCGAGACGTTCGACGCGGTCAGCCTCGCACAGCGCTCCGGCTACACCGCGATGCTCTCGCACCGCTCGGGCGAGACCGAGGACACCACCATCGCCGACCTCGTCGTCGCGACGAACTCGGGTCAGATCAAGACCGGTGCGCCCGCTCGCAGCGAGCGCGTCGCGAAGTACAATCAGCTTCTGCGCATCGAAGAGGAGCTGGGCGACGCCGCGGTCTTCGCGGGTGCCTCGGCCTTCCCGCGTTTCCAGGGCTGATCTGAGATACGCGCCGAGACCGACGTGAAGGAGGGGGAGCATGGCACGACGACCTGCTCCCCCTTCGGCGTCCCCGGCCGTCCCCGAAGCCACCCCCGACCGCAGGTCACGAGGGGCGGCGCGAGCGGTCGACGTGCGCGAATGGGCGGGCGGCATCCGGCTGTCGACGTTCGCGGTGATCATGCTCTCGCTGGTCATCCTCGGCACCTGGGTGCTGGTGCCGTCGATCGGCACCTACATCGACCAGCGGCAGAAGATCGCCGCCCTCGAGCACTCCGTGCAGCTCACCAAGGACCAGATCGCGGACCTCGAGCAGGAGCGCACGCGGTGGAGCGACCCGGCGTACATCACCACGCAGGCGCGCGAGCGGCTGTACTACGTCCGGCCGGGTGAGGTGGTCTATCTGGTCGACAACGATCTCGACCCGGCTGACATCCCGCCCGAGCAGAAGCACGTGAGCGATGAGATCCAGGAGCGCCCGTCGGACTGGATGCCGCAGCTGCTGCGCAGCCTCACTGCCGCAGGCCTCGCGAAGAACGCCGTCGAGGCTCCGACGCGCTGATCGTGCGCTGGTCTGCACTGAGTCTTCACACAGGTCGATCCCTTTACTCTGGAGGTGTGACGACACCGCCCTACGAGACGCCGACGGCCGCCGAACTCGACGTGGTCTCCAGCCAACTCGGTCGGACGGCCCGCGGAGTGGTCGGCATCGCCGCACGCTGCGTCTGCGGCAACCCCACGGTGGTCGCCACAGCGCCCCGCCTGGATGACGGCACGCCGTTCCCGACCTTCTACTACCTGACGCATCCCGCGGCCACCGTCGCGATGTCGACTCTGGAGGCCACGCAGGTCATGCCCGAGCTCGCAGGTCTGCTCGATGAGGACGAGAACATCGCAGCCGGCTACCTCGCCGCGCACCACGCCTACCTCGCCGACCGCGCCGGATTCGGCGACGTGCCGGAGATCGACGGGATCTCGGCGGGCGGCATGCCGACGCGCGTCAAGTGCCTGCACGCGCTGGCCGGTCACGCTC
>JBARWR010000455.1:0-16583 GCA_049646915.1 Microbacterium sp. | reverse complement strand
GGCGGCGGACCGCGCCTCTTCTACGAGCGCACCGAGCGCTTCGGGATCCTCGGCCATCTTGCGCAGCCGCTCGGCGACACCGGTGGACTGCTTGGCGCGTCGACGCAGGTTGCGCACGTCGCGGTCCCGATAATCGTGAGTGCCGTGCGGGTCGGAGTGGCGGCCCTTGGCGCGCTTGCGCAGCTTGTCGAGGTTCGCGGCCGCATCATCGGATTCGCGGGCCATGGCCAGCAGTGCGGAGCGGGCGACATCCCGATAGTGGTCGAGTTCGAAGATGCCGCCGCCGGCGATCGTGCCCACGAGGATCTGGTTGCGCACGGTCAGCTTCGCCGCTGCTGTGGCGATCGCCACACCTTCGGCGATGGCATCCGCTGTGCGTCCCACGTAGACCTCCCGAGTCGAGCGTACCGGCAGGCACCGACCCTCAGCGAGGGATCACTGGGCATCGTCGAGGTGTCCGAGCAGCCGCTTCTCGGCGTCGACCCGTCCCGCGGCGAGGTGGGCGGGGATCAGCCGGCGAATGGCGAGGATGTCCCCGACCTGCATGGCCGTGAGGATCTCGCGGTGAGCTGCCGCCATCTCTGACAGTTCCTCGTGCTGCCCGAACAGCCAGCGCAGGCGGGTCACGAGCGACGCGGCGAGCTCGGACAGCATCGCGTTGCCGGCAAGCCGCACCGCGGCGATGTGAAAGCTCGTGGAGGCCATGCGCGATGCTGCGGCGTCACCCGCGGCGGCGGCGGCTTCCTCTTCGACGACGATCGACTCGAGCAGTCTCAGACCCGCCTTCCCCGCACGCTGCGTGGCCAGCTCGAACGCGAGGGTCTCCATCGCCTGACGCACCTGGGCGAAGTCCTGCAGATCCTGCGCCGAGAACGTGCGCACCACTGCCCATGTGCGCGGCGTGGCCACGACGATCCCGTCGGAGACGAGAGCCCTGATGGCCTCGCGCACGGGCAGTCGCGACACCTGGAGCTCGGCGGCGATGTCCCGTTCGACCAGTCGTGAACCCGGCGGGCGACGGCCGAGCAGGATGTCCTCGCGCAGGATCTCGGCCACGCGCGTCGACTCGAGCTGAGTCGACCGCTCCATCACCATGCTGGCAGTCAACCATCCGCCTCGGACATATGCCAGTATTCCGGGGAGAACGGATGCCATGCCGGACATGCCTGAAGCGGATGCCGTCGCGCCGAGCGTCAGGCCCGGCGCCGAGCGTCAGGGCCCGGCGGCGAGCGTCAGAGCTCGGCGGGCGGGGTCGGCTCCGCGTCGGCGACCTCGGGATGCCGCGCGAGGTTGACGATGCCCGCGACCAGGCCACCCCAGACGGTGACCATCGCGACGATCATCATGATGACGGCGACAGGGGTCATGATCGTGCTCCCTTCGAGGTGCCCTCCGGCAGTGTGACGGCCCCGGTCTCAGCATCCCGCTCATAGCTCTCCTCTATGAGGAACTCGTCGTACTCCGGATCATCCTTCGCGTGCGAGCGGCGACTCCACGGCAGCAGAGACAGCAGGATCGCGAGGATCACCAGCGAGGTGACCATCCCCCACCCGAAGATCGCCAGGAACCACCCCGGATAACCCTCGTACGGGGTCGTGACCTTGGCGATGATCTCGCTGACGAACAGGTAGCCGAGCACGACCGGAGCGAGCGCGCCGACCAGCAGCATCCAGAACCAGCCGACCTTGAAGCTCGAGCGGCGGTTGAGGTGCTCGCGCAGCACCGGCAGCTTGTGCAGCAGCCAGGCGACCACGATGACCGCCACGAGAGCGACGGCCATGATGCCGAAGGCGTTGATGAAGGCGTCCGTCGTGTCGAGCACCGCCAGCGCCGTGGTCGTGGAGAAGAACGCGATCGAGATGAGCGCGACCGGGATCGAGACGGTCAGGGTGGTGCGCACGCGCCCCCAGCCCATCTTGTCCTGGAGGGCGGCGACGACCACCTCGAGCACCGAGATGAGCGAGGTGATGCCCGCGAACACGAGCGCGCCGAAGAAGAGCACGCCGATGATGGATCCGCCGGTGGCCTGCGACACGATCGTCGGGAACGCCACGAACGCGAGGCCGATTCCGTTCGCCGCAACGCCCGCGACATCCGTCCCCTGCGCCTGCGCCATGAAGCCGAGGGCTGCGAACACGCCGATGCCGGCGAGGATCTCGAAGCCGGAGTTGGCGAACGCGACCACGAGGCCCGAGCCGGTCAGGTCGGTCTTGCGCTTGAGGTATGAGGAGTAGGTGACCATGATGCCGAAGGCCACCGACAGCGAGAAGAAGATGTGCCCGTAGGCCGAGGCCCACACGCCCGGATCGGCGAGCGCCTCCCAATTCGGCGTGAAGAATGCGTTCAGACCGTCGACCGCGCCGGGCAGGAACAGCGACTGCACGACGAGCACCGCGAACATGACGGTCAACAGCGGCATGAGCACCACGTTCGCACGACCGATGCCGCGCTTGACGCCGAGCGCCATGATGATGACCACGACCAGCCACACGGCGATCAGCGGCAGTCCGACCTGCGGCACGAACTGCGTCGAGACGCCGGTCTTGCCGACGTCTCCCATCTGCAGGAAGTCCCCGAAGAAGTAGTTCTTCTCGTTGCCCGCACCCCAGCTGAGCTGCGCGGAGAACCAGGTGTACATGGCCGCCCACGCGATGATCACCGCATAGTACGTCGCGATGACGACGCAGATGAGCACCTGCCACCAGCCCAGCGGCTCGGCCGCGCGGTGCAGACGGCGGAAGGCGAGCGGCGAGGAGCCCCGGAAGCGGTGACCGATCGCGTAGTCGAAGAACAGCAGCGGGATGCCGGCGGTCAGCAGCGCGCAGAGGTAAGGAATGAGGAACGCCCCGCCGCCGCCCTCGTAGGCCACGTAGGGGAAGCGCCAGATGTTCCCGAGGCCGACCGCCGAGCCGATGGCCGACAGGATGAAGACATTGCGGGACCCGAAGGCCTCACGCTTGGGAGTCTGCGTCGTCGCGTTCGCCATGGTCACGAGGGTACTGGAGGGTGCGGACTCACATCCGCTCACCTCAGGCGTGGACCTGATGCCACTCGACGATGAGTTCGCTCTGAAATCTGAAACTCGAGAATCCCATCACCTCGTGGATCCCGGTCGTCTCCAGCTTGGCGCACGTGGTGTGCTCCACCAATACGAGTTCATCCTCAGCGACGATCGAATCGACCGCGATGATGAATGCATCGAACGCATCATGAAGGTCATCGCACATGCGCAGGACGGCATCGCGGCCGTGTATGCATCGATTCGTGGCTGGACGGTAGACGACGTCCTCATGAAGCATCAGCTCGATCGCTGAACTGCACTCGTACCGTCGCGCGTTCAACGCTGCGATGAAATCCCTGACCAGGAGCTCGCGCTCAAGGCAGAGGATGCTGTGTGGACTTTCATGGATGGGATCCACGGTCCGCCTCCAAAGACGTGAGATTCAGACAGAGCGAGTGGGTTCGTGCCCCTGTGGCCCGTCAGCGGTGATGTGCACGTGTCGGGCGGGTTGTGAAGAAGGACCGTGCGCCGGTCGTATGTGTGACATCCGCCGATCCCTGCTCCGGGTGTCACATCCGGTGCCGGCCGTCGGTCTGTTCTGAAGACGTCGCTGTCGACGCACAGCGCCGGGCGAGCACACGAAGAAGGGATCATTCATGAAGCATTCGGCTCTCGGAGACGGGCTCACCGTCTCGTCGGTCGGGCTCGGGGCCATGGGAATGAGCGCCTTCTACGGCCCGACAGATGAGGCGGAGGCCATCGCCACACTGCGCTATGCGGTCGACCTCGGCGTGACGTTCATCGACACCGCCGAAGCATACGGTCCGTTCGAGAACGAGAAACTCATCGGGCGTGCACTCGGCTCCCGGCGCAGCGAGATCACCGTGGCCACGAAGGCGTCGTCGGAGATGGATGACGACGGCACGGTCCACGGGCGCAATGGAAGTCCCGAATACATCCGGCGCGCGTGCGAGCGCTCTCTGCGGCACCTCGGAATGGACGTCATCGATCTCTACTACCTGCACCGGATCGATCCGGCAGTGCCCGTCGAGGACAGTGTCGGAGCGCTCGCGGAGCTCGTGCAGGAGGGGAAGGTTCGGCACATCGGACTCTCCGAGGCATCCGCTCCGACGCTGCGACGGGCGCACGCCGTGCACCCGATCGCCGCCGTGCAATCGGAGTTCTCGCTGTTCGCCCGCGACATGCTGTACAACGACGAGAAGGCCACAGCCGATGACCTCGGCATCGGAGTGGTCGCCTTCTCGCCGCTGGGGCGCGGGACGCTCACCGACGGCATCCGCTCGCTCGATGACCTGGCGCCGGAGGATGCCAGACGCGGCCTGCCACGATTCCAACCCGAGGCCTTCGCAGCCAACCGCCGACTCGCCGAGCGGGTCGAGGCCATCGCGCGCGAGCGCGGTGCGACGCTCGCGCAGGTCGCGCTCGCGTGGGTGATCTCTGAGGGTGTCGTTCCCATTCCGGGCACACGTCGGAGGAGGCGCCTCGTCGAGAATGCCGGTGCGGTCGATCTCGCACTCACTGAGAGCGAACGAGTACGGCTGATCGAAGCGCTGCCGATGAGCGACGTCGTCGGCTCAAGGGACGGAATCGACGCTCCGGCAGGAATCGATCGCTGACGTCCCCTGCCGGTGTCTCGACACACCCGGTCGTCGAGGGCAGACAGCGCCTCCGCCGTACGCGACTCACGGCATCCGCTACTGACGCGATCCGATCTCCGCAATGGGCGCCCGACGCATCACCGCCCGGGTGGCGAGGGCGAGCGAGACGAACCCGACGACGGCAAGCGCCACGATGATCGCCGCGCTCTCGGTCAGGGAGATGTTCGGCAGCGGCTGGCCAGAGATGCCGTAGCTGATGCCGACCAGAGGCGGCGCGGCGACCAGGACTCCGAGCACGGATGCGAGCAGCACCACCATGATCGACTCGGTGCGCATCATGGCGCGCACCTGCCTGCGGGTGGAACCCACCAGCTGCATGAGGGCGAACTCGCGGCGGCGCTCCCCCGTCGCCATCACCAGCGTGTTGACCACCGCGATCGCGATGTAGCCCAGGATGACGGCGAGCGCGATCAGGTTGACCAGCGAATTCGCGTCGCGTGCGCCATCACCGGCGGCGCGAAGCTCGCTGCGGTCCGCGACGGTGAACCCGGCCGCCACCAGCAGCTGCTGCACGGTCACTGTCTGCCCCTCTTGCGTGCTGACCAGTACGTAGCTGCTCAGACCGGTCGTCGTATGAGCGAGGAGTGCGTCGCTCGACATCGTGACGTCGCCGAAGCCCAGTCCTCGCGTGTACAGCGCCACCACGGTCGAGGTGATCTCGGAGCCGTCACCGAGATGACCGGTGATGGTGTCGCCGATGCCCACTCCTGCCGCCGATGCGGCGTCGGAACTCAGGGCGATGGCGTCGTCGCCCGCGAGATCCTCGATCGAGCCGGCGACCACGCCGAGGTCCATCGTCGGCGCCGTCGCGTCTGGGTCAAGTCCCTGCACGGCGTACTGCGCGGATGTCGGATCGCCCAGCTGCACGAAGCTGAAGATCATCTGGCTGAGCGCGACGGGGTTCGCTGCGGCCACGCCAGGCGTCTCGGCGATGGAGGCGACGGCTTCGTCGGAGAGACCGGTCACACCGCCCGTGACCATCACGTCGGCCGTCACCCCGGCGTGCGACTGCGCGGTCGCCTCGCCCGCGATGATCGACTGCGTACTGACCTGCACGAGTCCGAGGCCGATGCCGAGGGCGAGCGGAATGATGGCAGCCGTCAGTCGACGCGAGTTGCTGCGCGCGTTGGCTGCGGCGAGGAACGTCGACGCCGAGCGCATGAGTCGCAAGGGTCCGCCGAAGATCGCGATGGCGATGCGCACCAGTCGCGGTCCGAGAAGTCCCACTGCGACGATGAGGAAGAGCGCAGCGGCAGCCGGGCCCGCGACCGCGATCGTGCCCGGGACGAACAGCGGAACCGCGCTGGCCAGCAGGCCGATGATCCCGAGGATGACTCCGGTGATCGTGCGCCCGCGGCCGATCCCACCCGGTGTGGTCGACGCCTCCTGCAGAGCCTCGATCGGGTTGATGCGAGCGGACCGACGGGCGGCGACGGCAGCGGCGAGCTGCGCGGCGGCGATCATGGACGCGACGGCCACCAGCGGAGGGATCGCGCCATAGGTCAGGGTGAAGTCCTGCGGGATCACCCCGGCCTGCGCGAACCCGAAGCGCATCGCGCCGGCGAGGAGGAACCCAGGGATCACTCCGACCAGCGCACCCGCCCCCGAGACGAGCAGCACCTCCTGCGCGACGATCCGGTGGATCTGCAGGGGTGTGGAGCCGACTGCGCGCAGCAGGGCGAAGTCCCGCCGGCGCCGCTGGATCGACAGAGACAGCGTGCTCGCGACGACGAACAGCGCGATCAGGATCGCCGTGCCCGCGAACGAGGAGCCGATCGAGACGAGCGTGGCCCGTGCAGCACCTGCATCCAGAAACTCTGCCGCACCGCGGTCAGCATCCGTATACGCCGCGACGTCCGAGATCTGCTCGCGTATCTCCTGCGCGAGGTCGTCGGGCGAGACGCCCTGACCTGCGAAGACCCCGACGACGTCGGCCCCCGAGCGGGAAGACAGAGCGGATGCGGCACCGTCGGTCAAGAAGACGTGGAGCGCGCGAGTCGGCTGGGCCCCCGACGTGGATTCGGCCGTGCCGACCACGCGGTAGTCGGCGTCGATGCCGCCGTGGCCAAGGGCGATGGCTGCGCCCAGCGTGGCGCGTGCGCCCAGCGCCGCGTCGACGACGACCTCATCGGCCGATGCCGGGGCGCGGCCGCTGGTGATCCGGTACGGAGTGAGTGCTGCGGCGCTCCAGGCGTGCGCTTCGACCGGTGAGCCCACCCAGGTCATCGGGACGGTGACGTCCGCGACGACGCTGTCGACGCCGGGGAGAGCCCGGATCGCGTCCATGGTGCCGACGGGAAGCGGAACGCGCTCAGGAAGCGAGTACGTCGCCTCCTCGGGGGTGACGAATGACTGGTCGCTGCCGACGATCACGTCGGCAGCCGCGTAGCGCTGCGGTTCGACGCCGCCGCGCGAACCCGACTCGATCAGCACGCCGAGTCCGGTCGCGAGCATGGTCGCCATCAGGACGGCGACGAAGACGCCGACCAGTGTCCCCTTCTGCTGGCGGATGCCGGCCCAGATGAGCCCGTTCACCATTTACCCAATGCGCTCATACGATCGACGATCTGCTGCGTCGTCGCGCCCACCATGGATCCGACGAACGCCCCGTCGGCGAGGAAGATAACGCTGTCGGCCTGCGCTGCGACCGCCGGGTCGTGTGTCACCATGACCACGGTCTGGTTCAGCTCACGGGTCATCTGACCGAGCAGGTCCAGCACCTGCCGCCCGGTGCGCGAGTCGAGTGCGCCGGTCGGCTCATCGGCGAACACGGCATCCGGCCGGGTGATCAGTGCGCGCGCGATCGCGACTCTCTGCTGCTGGCCGCCGGAGAGCTCCGCGGGGCGCCGCTGTCGAAGCTCCTCGAGTCCGATGGAGCGGATGATGCGATCGAGCCAGCCCCGCTCGACGCTCTTGCCCGCCAGAAGCAGCGGGAGCGTCACGTTCTGCTCGGCCGTCAGGGCCGGCAGCAGGTTGTATGCCTGGAAGATGAACCCGACATGCGTACGCCGGAACTTCGCCAGCTTGTTCGCACGCATCCGGGAGATGTCGGTGTCGCCGATCCAGACCGAACCGCTCGTGGGGGTGTCCAGGCCTGCAGCCGTGTTCAGGAATGTGCTCTTACCCGAGCCCGACGGGCCCATGATCGCGGTGAACGACCCCCGCTCCAGCGTGAGATCGATGCCGCGCAGAGCGACGACGCCCGACGGGCCGGTGCCGTACCTCTTGACGACCGACTCGAGTCGAACCGCGCTGTCGGCGGTCAGTGATCCCGCGCTCGATGTTCCGGATCTGGACCTGGTGCTGATGCCGCTCATGACGTGCTCCTCGATGGTGCGTGCAGCGGCCAGCCGATGCGGTGTGACCGGATCTGAGAGAGGCACTGAAGTGCGGCATCCCTCCGACCACGAGTGGAACCGGAGGGGTGCCTCAGGTATTCCGCGCGGCGTTGATGCCAGCATCCGGTCCGTGCCGTGACCGCGCGCGAACCCGAATCTCACATCTGCGCGAGCACGTTGACCAGCCGCTCCGCGGTCGCCACGCTCGACTGCGGGTTCTGCCCGCTCACGAATCGACCGTCGACGACGACGGTGCTGCTCCACGGCGCGCCGGTCTCGATGATCGCACCGAGCTCACGAAGCCTGCTCTCGACCCAGTACGGAGTCGCCTCCCCCAGGCCGCCGATGCGCTCCTCCTCGTCAGTGAACACGGCCAGCCGCCGACCGCCGAATGCGAAACTGCCATCCGCACGGACGGCGCTGAGCAGAGCAGCCGGGCCGTGGCAGAGCACGCCGATCACCGCATCACGGTCCACCGCGTCGACCAGCAGCCGGCCGAGGTCGGCATCGGTGGCGAGGTCGGCCATCGGGCCGTGCACGCCTGGCAGGGCGATCGCGTCGTATGTCCCGGCGGCGATGTCACCCAGGGCGAGCGGATGAGACAGGAGCTCATCGATGGAGGCCAGGTACTCGGCGATCTCCGCGACGGACTCGTCACCCGCAGGGAGGCTGCCAGGATCGACCGGTGCGCGGCGACCCTCCGGAGTCGCGATATCCACCCGGTGACCGGCAGCAGTGAGCGCGCGAGGCAGCTCGACCAGCTCTTCCGCCCAGAACCCGGTGGGGTGATCTGTGCCGTCGGCGAGCGCGAGGGCGTCGGCGGCGGTGACCACCATCAATACCTGTGACATCTTGTTCTCCTTCGTTCGGGCGATCCACGCGGACCGCAGTGAGGAGAACGGCCTCGCCATCAGCATGATTCCTTACACTGATTGTCAGCCATAGATTTTCTGATGGGAGTGCACATGCACGACATCGACCTGCTGCGAACCTTCCTCGCCGTCCATCGCGTCGGCTCCATCACCGCTGCCGCCGGCGAGCTCGGGCTCAGTCAACCCGCAGTCAGCGATCGCATCGCCCGCCTGGAGTCCCACCTCGGCGAGCCTCTCATCATCCGCACGTCCCGCGGCACCACCCCCACGCCGGCCGGCGACCGCCTGGCAGTTCGCATCGCCGAGCCCCTCGATCGACTGCGAGACGTCTGGACCCCAACGTCCGAAGCCAAAGGTCTCGTACGCATCGGCGGGGCGAGCGACGTCATCGCGAACCGGGTGGTTCCCGCGCTCGCACCGCTCACCGCGCACGGCGTTCAGCTCGCCTTCACCCTCGGACTCGCCCCGGCGCTATTGGAAGCCCTCGTCGCGGGCGAACTCGATCTCGTCATCTCCTCCATCCGGCCCGACGACCCGGCGATCCGGTCCCGCGGGCTGATCGATGAGGAATTCGCTCTTGTCGGCGCACCCTCGCTCGCACGCACAATCGATGCAGCCCGGTTGCGCGAAAGCCCGTCAGAAGCCCTCGGTCACCTGCCACTGATCGCGTACGACGCAGAGCTCTCGATCGTGCGCCGCTACTGGCGCAGCCAGTTCGGGCATCGTCCCACCAATCCGGTCGCCCTGATCGTGCCCGATCTGCGTGGAATCCTCGCGGCGGTCATCGCCGGGGCGGGCATCTCGGCCATCCCCCGCTACCTCGCCGAGCCGGCCATCATGACGGGCTCAGTCGACCTGCTCCACAACCCCGATGAACCGCCGATCAATACCCTCCACCTCGCCGTCCGCGCGGGGGTTGCGCTCTCCGGCGCGACCACCGGGGTCATCGCGCGGCTGCGCGACGCCGCCCATTCCTGGAGCATCTTCTGACGCGCGGACTTCTCCGCGCGCGATCAGGCAGGAATCATGGGGACATCCGCACTCCGCACCGCCGGACGGCGGGTAGAGCAGACGACTGCGGGCGCAAATTCTCACCCTGAGTCACAACACGAATACCGCGCACCCACCAGCCTTCAGGAGTGTTCGGAGAACGCATCGAGAAGTGCGGAAGCGTAGGCACGGGGATGCGTGAGATTCCCATTGTGGCCGCCCGGAAACGTTCGCAGCCTTTCACCGATCAGTCGGGCAAGGGCCTGAGCGCATTGGAAGTCGTAGACGGTGGTGGGCGTTGCGATGCCGGCTGCGGGGATGATCCGAGTGGACGATGCCAAGACACCAGCTGGACTCAAGTCGTCAAGGACAGCGGCGGTGAAGTCGTGGCGGATGAAGTAGTCGAAGTTCGCACGCCTCTGGGTGTCCATCGGGAACGGAGTGAGATCGGGTTCTCGGGAGGCATCTGCGGGCTGGATTCCCAAAGCGCCGACGATCATCGGGAGCGCGGCTTCCAGCCCACCGGTCACGTACGAGCTTTGAATGGCCAGGAGCTCGGCTTTCTGCTCTTGCGCCACGGCCGATGGCAGAAGCCATGGGGCGATCGGCTCATGGGCGACAACCGCGTCCAGCAGGCCGGGATGAGCAGCAGCCACATGCAGTCCGATCGTCGCACCGAGGCTGCACCCCAGCATCAACGCAGGCTCGTCGGTGATGTGCGCAAGCAGCGAGCTGAGATCCTCTGCGTGATCGCTCATTGAAGCGGGGTGACCGGGACGATACCGGCTACGAGACAGTCCGCGACGGTCGTAGGTCAAGACAGTGAACTGTCCAGTGAGGTGACCGACGAGGTCCTGGCTCCGATCAGCGTCGCCTTCTCCGCTTTGGGCGATGACCAACAGGGGCCCATCACCAGTGAGCTGGTAGTGGATGTTCGTGAGAGATGTCTGAATCATTGGCATGCCGCCACAATAGATCCAAATAGATGCATCACACAAGATGTATCTACTCAGATGTATTCTGAGGTGATGAACGGCGTAGAACTCTTTCGGCTGGGCAGGGCTCTGATGAGGATCGGGGAAGCGTCGTTGCCGGAGCCACCCGGCGGCTTTGCCGGCCACGCGGGCAGCACCCGCGCGGTGCTGATCGTCGCATCAGACCTCGCCGATGGCGAGGTCTCCACCGTCGGCGAGGTAGCAGCACGCACGGGTATCTCGCAGAGCCAGGTGTCGACGGCGGTGGATCGTCTGCGCGAGGCCGGAGCGATCTCGGTGAACCCGGACCCCACAGACCGGCGACGAACACTCATCCATCGAACTCCTCAGGCGACGGCGCGCCTTGCCGAGATTCGCGACAGCTCTATCGCTGATGCACTCAGAGCCGGCCTTGGATCCGATGATCCAGCAGAAGTCGAGCGCGTCCTGGGCTTGCTGGACGATCTGGCACGTGCGCTGCTCCCCCACCCACCACGCTGACTCTGGACTGCCAAAGTCATGGCGGGGCACGAGGTCGGTGCCGCTCTCACCTCGCGGACTTGAGATCTTCCGTTAGGCCCGGCGATATCCCGACACCCGAGATCCTCGCGGCAAAGCTCAAGATGTTGCGTAAACGTCGCGAGGACATAGCGGATGTCTACGACGTTCACGTCACTGGCCATTCGTCGATGGAGCGAATTCGCGCTTACCCAGGATGGCTCGGCTCCGCCGCCAGTCTTGCCTCTCAACAACCGAACTATTAAAGTAAACAGGAATCCTGCATTATCTAATAAAGGGGCATGAATGGACGTCGGGTACGTTGTGCGTCAGCTGCGCGCCGCTGGTCTCGACGCAGAGATCACCGACGCTGGCCTTCTGCTTGCCGGCAAGCCCACTCATCTCGAGGAGATGGAGACGAGGCCTGCGACTCCGTCGGATCTCAAGCGCATCCTCGAGTTGTGCCGCGCCCGAGGTGGCATCGATGGAACCCGACCGGTGATCTCCTCCCGACGCGCCTCGCCCCAGGCGATTGCGTGGGTGCGGGATCATCCCGAAGTCACCTTGATCCTCGGCGACAGAGTGATCTTCGACGGCGTCGAGCACAGGCCCGACTCCTCGCCAGCGACTCCGCCGCGTCGCAAGGGACCCCAGCCCTTTGCACGGTTCGCCACGGCGCGAGCCCTTCTGTCCGGCGCCTCGAGGAATGATCAGGTCCGCCTCGCCGAGCTCGCCGGCGTGACGCAGGGCTCGGTGTCAAATGCGCTACGCCGCCTCCCGGAGACCGAAGAGCCCGGCGCGACCTTTGATGGGCTCCTCCGCGACTATCCCGGTCCCGGCGGTCAGTCGTACTACTGGTGGAGCGGCAGCCCGGTAAACGAGCAGGCCCAGCACCTGGCCGATCGAGGCGCCCTGCTATCCGGCGACTTCGCCGCGGACCGCATCGCACCGTGGCGCATGCCCGAGCGAGTCATCGCCTATCTCGATTCCCCCATTGACCTCTCGCCCGCCGGCTACGTCCTGGCGCACTCCAGCGACTACACGACACTCGTCGTCGTCGCTGCGGACCCCACCCTCAGAACGACGGCGAGGGCCTGGGGTACCGGCGACATAGCCGATCCGATCATCACCGCCTATGACGTGCTGCGCACGGCGACCACAGGCGACGAAGACGAAGCCGTCGACATGCTCCGCGACGTCGTCATCAAGCAGTTCACCGGAACGCGCCATCATGGCTGATGCGTTCCTCGTTTCCGCCTCCGCCGCTGACGACACCGCCTTCATCGCGTTGCGCGACCTGTCTGAGGTGCTCGGCGACGAGGAAGAGACCGGAATCATCGGAGGCCACATGGTGTCTCTGCTCACCGCGAGCTTTCCGAGTCCCGGGTGCGTGCCACGGCGCACCAACGATGCCGACGGCGGGATCCCGAAGGCGCTGGCTCGCTCCGGTGAAGTCCACGACAGACTTCTCGCACACGATTACCTGCCGACGAGCAGCAACCGCTACGTGCACAAGTCCGGTGACGGCACACAGCAGATTCTGGATCTTCTTGTACCCAGCCTCGCGACCCGTCTGGGGAAGGAAACCCTCGGCAGCCGAGAGTTCGACAGCATGCCAGGGCTCGGCGTTGCACTCGCCCGCCGTTTGCGCATCGCCGTCGAAGCGACGCTCAGCACCGGTGAGGAGCTCCGGTTCACCGCGCACGTGCCGTCTGTGGAGGGCGCGATCGTCCTCAAGGCTTACGCGTGGGCAGGACGGCGCGCGCGGAAGGACGCGATCGATCTGCACAGCCTTTTCCGCATCGTCGAGTCACACGACGCTGACGTGATCGGCGGGTGGCGGCTCGACGAGGCCCCACCAGTGGGCTCCCGGCTCGACACCAGCAGAACGCTTCACGACCTCGCCCGTAACTGGGAAGCACGTCCACCGCGGGCGACGTTCGACTACCTCCAGTTGGTGTCCAGCATCCGCACTCACGTCGCCGCTCCGCCACGCTGACCACCGAGCATCCGCCGGGAATGCGCAACGCCGACGCACATCACGGGTGCGCCACCGGTGCGGGGTGGTGCCCCTCGCTCGACTCCGCTCGCCACACATGCGGCTCCGGTCGCCTGCACGCGCAATTCCGGTGACGAAGTGTCCGCCGGGTACCTCAGAACCGCTCGCGAGAGCGTGAACGACCAGCAACGAAAAGCCCTCTGACCAGGGATTTTATGGCGGAGACGGAGGGATTTGAACCCTCGGTCCCCTTGCGAGGACTCCACCTTAGCAGGGTGGTGCACTAGGCCGGACTATGCGACGACTCCTTGTGCCCGACCAGCCTAGCGGATAGCCGGAATCCCTTGTGGTGACTGGGATGTCGGGGCTTGTCCCGCCCGCACGCCTCGCACTCGTCACACTCAGGAACGGGGCGAGAATCGCCATTCTCGGGACACTCGGGACACTTTTGGGACACTCGGGTAAGCGCGCCTGAGAGTCCGGTCAATCGTTGAGGCGGTGCATCCAGTAGCCGGGCCGACGTGCCTCGGGAGCGTAGGCGAGCACGAACACCTCGCCCTGACGGACGGTGTAGATGAGGTTGTACGGGAACTTGCCGAGGTGCCAGGTGCGGATCATCGGATCGCGTTGACGGCCACGGTACGGCGGTGGCGCGTCCGGCCACTGGAGGATCAGCTCGGCAGCGGCCTCGGCCACGTCCGCGAACTCGTCGCCGAGCCTGCCGTCCTCGATCCCCAGGTAGCGGTCGTGGGCGTCCAGGAACTCCTCACGAGCCTCAGGGTGCTCGTTCCAGTCGAGCGTCACTTGCGTCGCGCGGCCGACCGAGCCCGCGCGATAGCGATCGTCTCCCGGCCGCTGACGGGCTTGACCTTGCCGCTCACCAGCTCGTCAAGCCGTCGGTCGATCGCCTCGTCCCAGGCGGCGTCGATTGCAGCCTGCTCCGCCCCATCGACCTGCTGGAGGGCGAGCGCGGCGATCTCACGCTCGTCGGCATCGAGGGCCTTGCCCGCCTCGATGTAGTCCGCCAGCTTCGGAGTCATAAGCCCAGTGTACGGCGGCCGCACTGACATCGGCCAGAACCGTGGCACCGCGTGGGTAACTGAGTGTACGTCTATCGCACGTCACTCGTCCAACGGTCGAGTGGCGAACTCGATGGTCAGATACAGGAGGGCGTCCCGGTCGAGGACGGCGGTGAGCACGCCGGCCTCGCCGAGGTCCGCGCCGATGCCGAGTACGTGGGGATCGGTGTCGATGCGCATGCCGTCAACACCGAACCCATCCACGACGACAGAGACGTGCTGCTCGACGTGACGCTCGGTCACAGGAGACTCCGGACGGCCCCGACGCGAGCCCGGATCGGTCGCGGATCGGGTGGAGTAGTGATTCGTGAGGATGTGGTTGACGTGCCAGACGAGTTCCTCCGCTGGAGTCGGCTGGTAACGGCTGTCAGCCCGCCAGATCGTCCGCACCGCCTCCCACAGCGTGGGATACCGCATCCGCGCAACGCCATCAAGCAACCACTTGGGTCGCGGCCAAGGCGTCTGCATCTCGATTGCCCGCCGGGTCTGCTCGTCCAGCTCGGCAAGGTTCACGGGGTCATCGCGATCAGCGGGGTTCCGCCAAAACGTGTAGCTGATGCCCGCCGTCATCTGGTTCATCAGCCCGTTGGAGGTCCCGCTCGACGTGCTGAACGAGCCCCAGTCCTCAATGTGCGGCTGTGGGATCAGTCCGAGGATGGGCACGGGCATCGCTCGTAGCTGCTCGATGATCCGCAGGCGAGGATCGGGCGCGTCCTCGGGGAGTCTGCCGCTCACCTGCATCACGCGCCGCCCTTCGCGGTCCCGCTATCGCCGCGCGTCGTGACGGGGAGTGCGAGAGCCTGCTCGCGCAATGCGGTCGTCTCCCAGACCGTGTCGGAGACGACGAGGTGCCGCGCGGTGATGCGTTCAGCGTGCTCACCGGCATAGGGCAGCACGATCACCGCCTCCAGCCCAGTGCGCCATGCGGCGGTGACCGCCTGCACGCTGCGGCGGATCGGCTGGTCCTCCAACGGGCCGTGCGGGATGCGGGTGAAGCTGCGGCTCCACGCGCTGTATGCCTCGTGGTCGAACCCGTCGTCCCCGTACCGGAACGACCACATCGGCGGCATGACCGGGTTCAGACCCGACCCGTCGCCCACGAGTTCACGCATACGTTCGGGTGTCAACCCGACGAGCCCGGCGCGGTGCTGCTCGATCCCATACCAGTCCCAGGCCAGCGCCCATTGCGCATCCCAACGTCGCGCCCACTCCTCACGAGACGCGGATTGTGGCGCGGCGGATATCCCCGGCTCCGGCTGCGGGTCGAGCCGGGGCGACGTGATCGCCGTGCGCAACCCCCAGGCGGTGCGCAGGAAGAGCAGGTGCGTGATGTGATGTGGCGTGTCGATCGACAGCACCATCCCCGGCGGCCACGCCGTCGAACGGCGCGCCGAGGAGTACGGCTCGATGCCCATGTCTTGCCGTTCGCGGGCTGCGCGCTTGGCTCTGCGGTCCTTCGTCATGGCGTCTCCTCACGGCGTCGCCTGCGCCGATCACCGTAGACAGAGATCCGTGACGAGTTCGCGTGATTCCGGGAACCTTGTCCTCGATCACCGCCGGACGCGCAGGACCCGGACGACTCGGAGACAGGCCGACGCGACGGCCTCCCACGATTCTACGACCGCAGGATGAGATCGGCCAGAGGTGGGACGGGGTCACCGTCTTGATTTGATCCGACTACAGACCAGGAGCGTCGCGCTGCGATCCAGTCCGATCGTGCGTTCTGGACGGTTGGAAGCCATCGAGCTGGGCTGCGCGTGCCTCTCGTGCGGCCCGAGCGCTCTCGGCCGCTTGCCGCTCTGCCTCGTCACGTGCGGCGAGTTCACGGAGGTACTGTGCGGCTTCGGTGACGGGCAGTGCCTCGATCCGTGCGAGGTCGCGGCGGTCGCGTTCGGCCTGCTTCCTGAGCTTCGCGGCGTGGGCGATGACACGGCTCGGAGTGGAGCCTCCGAGGGCGCGCTGACTCAGCGCGATCGAGTCGCGCATCTGCCGCTCGACCATGCGACCCTGCTCGCGGTGAGCCTGCTGCGCCTCCTGCCGCGTCTCGATCACGTGCGGGTCGGTGTCGGCCTGCCTCCCGGCGACAGTCTCGGCCCACGGCTCCAGGCCGCCCGCGCCGGTCGGCAGACCGCCCCAGCGTTGCCGCACTGCAT
>JBARWR010000454.1:0-1897 GCA_049646915.1 Microbacterium sp. | reverse complement strand
CCAGCAACGTGACCCGCATGCCGACCTTCGCGCACTCGCGGGCGGCGATGAGCCCGCCGATGCCGCCGCCGATGACGACGACGTGCTGCTCTGCGGCGCGGGCGGCCAGTTCAGCCGATTGCTCTGCGGTCATGCGTCGATTCTTCCATTGCGGTCCATGCGGGTACTGCCGCCGTTCGTGCTCCCCGCTTCCTCCATACCCGCGCGCACGCCCGTGCCCATATCCAAGCGCATGCTCATGCCCACACCCACACCCACGGAAGGAGCCGAATGTCTGTTATGCGGCCTCATCACAGGCATTCGGCTCCTTCCAGCACGAGGTGCCCGCCCGTCCAAGCCCGTCAGAGTTCGCCGTGGGCGAGCTGCACGATGCGGGTGAGCTGGTCGGGGTCGGTCTCCGGCGGCACGCCGTGGCCGAGGTTCAGGATGTGCCCCTTGGCGCCGCGTCCGCGTTCCATGACGTCGCGCACGTGCGCTTCCAGCACCGGCCAGGGCGCTTGCAGCAGCGCCGGATCGACGTTGCCCTGCACCGCGACGTCGTCTCCGACGATGCGGATCGCCTCGTCCAGCGGCATCCGCCAGTCCACACCGACCGCGTCGACGATGCCACCCAGGCGCATGTCATCGAGGAACGGACCGGTGCCGACTCCGAAGTGGATGCTGGGCACGCCGATGTCCTCGAGCGCGGCGTGCGAGTGCGGCGCGATGTGCGTGCGGTAGTCGGCGGGGCTGAGCGATCCCGCCCACGAGTCGAAGAGCTGAACGACGGATGCCCCGGCGTCGCGCTGGATCTCCAGGAACCGCCGCGAGATGCGCGACAGCCAGCCCGCGAGCTTCTGCCAGGACTCGGGGTCGGCGTGCATCATGGCGCGAGCGCGCATGTGCTCCTTCGACGGCCCGCCCTCGATCAGGTACGCCGCGAGGGTGAAGGGGGCGCCGGCGAAGCCGATCAGCGGGGTCTCGCCGAGCTCTGCCGTGACGATGCGCACCGCTTCGGCGATCGCCGTGCCGTCGAGATCCGCCGGGTCGATCGCGGTGATGCGGTCGACGTCGTCTGCCGTGCGCACGGGGTGCGCGAACACCGGGCCGCGGCCCGGTTCGATCTCGACCTCGACGCCGGCCAGGCGCAGCGGGATGACGATGTCACTGAAGAAGACCGCAGCGTCCACACCGTGCCGGCGCACCGGCTGCAGCGTGATCTCGGCCGCGAGGTCGGGCGTGAGACAGGCGTCCAGCATCCGGGTTCCGACGCGCAGCTCGCGGTACTCGGGCAGCGACCTGCCGGCCTGACGCATGAACCAGACGGGGGTGCGCTCGGGCTTCTGTCCGGCGAGCGCGCGCAGCAGATCAGTCATGCCTCCGATCCTTCCATCGCCGGCTATGCGGATGCCGGGCGCGAGGCCCGCTATCGGGTAAGGCTTGCCTCTGATGCCGCTCATAGCGAGACGGCGTAGCCTGGGCGGGTGCTGCTCTGCGTGACGGCGAGTCATAAGACCGCCTCCTTCGACCTGCTCGAACGTCTCAGCCGCCACCCCGAAACCGTCGCCCCGACCCTGGTCGAAGCCGGTGCGCAGGGCGCCGTCGTGCTCGCGACCTGCAATCGCTTCGAGGCCTACGTCGATACGGACGATCTCGACACGGGTGCGGTGCTGGACGTCGTCGCGCAGGCCACCGGCATCCCCTCCTCCGATCTCGACGGCTCGTACCGCGTGGTCGAGGACCACCGCGTGGCCGAGCATCTGTTCGCCGTGGCATCCGGGCTGGAATCCGTCGTCTCCGGTGAAGGCGAGATCGCCGGCCAGGTGCGCCGTGCACTGACCGGCGCCCGCAAGGAGGGCACCACCTCGCCGGCCCTCGAACGCCTCTTCCAGCGCGCGAGCCAGGCGCAGCGCAAGGT
>JBARWR010000453.1:0-7879 GCA_049646915.1 Microbacterium sp. | reverse complement strand
CTTCGGGCCTGCACCGAGGACTGCGCTGCGCGCACGGACGCAGCGGCCTGATCCAGGGTCACGGGCGCCTCTGCACCGCCGGTGCCGCCTGCGGATGCCGCGCCGTGCCCTGCGAGCACCTCGGCGTACGCACTGACAGCGTCGCGCAGGTCGCCGACCTCGGCGAGAAGGCGTTCGATCTCGTGCACGGACTCGGCGATAGCCCGCGGCCTACGCGCCCGGACGGCCTTCTCCAGCGTGACGAACTCCTCGTCCGCATCGCTCAGGCGCTCAGCGATCTCGCGGGGGCTGCCTGCCACGGTCACCAGGTCGGCGGGCGGGAAGGCGGCTGCGAGCGTGGCGAGACGCGCCTCGGCATCCGCCTGCGTCCGCGTCGCCTCCGCACGGGCGGACTTCAGCCGATCCAGCGTCTCGGCGGAGTTCTTCGCGAGTGCGCGCAGCGCCGCGAGCTTCTTCGTGCGCTCCTCGAGTGCCCGATCGACCTGCGCGCACAGATCGAGGATCTCCTTCGTCCACGCCCGGGTCTCATCAGGAGTGTCTTCGACGGCATCCTGCAGCTTCTCCAGCAGCTGGAACGCCGACTGCAGCTTCGAGCGGCAGTCCGCGAGCACGGCGGCGAATTCGGCAGTGCTCTCCTCGCCGAACTCGGCGGTGACGAAGCCGAGCTCCTGCTCACTGGTGCGCACGGCTTCGTCGGTCTGGACGAGCCGCTGCGCCGCACGTTTCTTCTGCCCCTCCAGGCTGCGCAGCTCGGTGGCCAGGGCGGCGCGACGTCGCGCGAAGAGGACGATCCTCGTGATGAGGAAGACGATCAGTGCGAGCCCGGCCAGTCCACCCACCCACACCCACCAGGGCCAGGGAACCTTCGTGAACTCGTCTGCGACGTATTCGATACCGCCGGCCCAATCGCCCTGGCGCAGGTAGTCGCTTCCGAGCTGGTCCTCGATCTTCAGCACGCGCGACTCGGAGAGCGGGCCGGCGGCGACACCGTCGCCGCCGTACTCGGCCGAGATGGCCAGGCTGCGACCCTCGGTGGCGATCGCGAGAAGGTACTGGTCGGATGCGAGGTTGTTGCGCTGCGCGGTCTTGTCCGCCCAGGCGAGCGCGTTGTCGGGATCGTCGAAGTGCGGCACGAGGATCACGTACAGTTCGGGCCGATCGTCGGTGGCGGCCAGTTCGCTGAGCTGCTGCTCGAGCCGGCTCTCCTCCTGCGCGGTGAGGACGCCGGAGAGATCGGTGACGAAGCCCGGATCCAGCTCTGAAGGCGTATCGGCGGTCGCCGCCCCACCTAGTGACAGGGTGATCCCGCTTACCAGCGCAATCACCCCGACAGTCGCCGCACGCATCGCTCGGTTCCCCCGCATGGCTGCCTTCCGCTCGGTCATCGACAGTCGCCGACCACGTCATCGTCGGTGTCCATCATTGCAGGACATGAGAAAGGCAGGTCCCCGTGACGGGGACCTGCCTTTCGTCAGGCGAGGTGAAGATCAGGCCTTGCTGCGATCTCCACGCCCGACGACCGCACCGTAGATGAGAAGGACGATGATGGATCCGCCGATGGCGCAGAGCCATGTGCCGAGGTCGAAGAACGATTCGATGCTGAGCCCGAACAGACTGCCGATCCAGCCGCCCAGGAGAGCGCCGACGACACCGAGGAGCAGCGTGACGATCCAGCCGCCACCCTGCTTGCCGGGAAGGATCAGCTTGGCGATCGCTCCGGCGATGAGACCGAGAAGAAGGAATCCGAGGAAGCCCATGAGAGTCTCCGTTCTTTTGTAAGCCACGGCGGGATGCCGCGTGTGCACATAAGAATGCCTGATTCTGTTCAACACTGCGCACCCCTTGTGGGCGCGCCGGGGAATGGGCTATAGGCCGGACCGGGCAGAGGAGAAGGCCGCCCTCCCATCGGAGAGCGGCCTTCCCGCGACAGCGTTGACGTCAGTTGTTGCCGCGGAGGATCGCGATCATGCGCAGGATCTCGACGTACAGCCAGACGACGGTGACCATGATGCCGAAGCCGCCGATCCAGCCGAACTTGCGGGGCGCGCCGTTGCGCACTCCCTGCTGGATCTGATCGAAGTCCATCACCAGCGAGTAAGCGGCCATGAACACGACGAGGATGCCGAGGATCAGGCCGATCGGGATGCCGGCGATGGTCGCGCTGCGCATGCCGAACATCAGCTCGCCGGGCAGCACGCCGGTCCACATCAGGACGACGTTGAGCAGGGAGAAGACCAGGTAGCCGACCATCGCGATCATGAAGATCTTGGTCATCTTCGCCGAGGCGCGGATCTTGCCGCTGGCGAACAGGGCGAGCGTCACGCCGACGACGGCGACCGTCGCGAGCGTGGCCTGCATGACGATGCCGGGCCAGAGCGTCTCGAAGAACGCGGAGATTCCACCGACGAAGAGGCCCTCGAAGGCCGCGTAGGCGAACACCAGTGCGGGACGGACCTTCTTGCGCGAGGTGAAGATGACCACCATCGCGAGCACGAAGCCGCCGAGCGCGCCGACGATCCACGGGGTCATGTCGGCGGTCAGCCGACCGGTCGTCGGTTCTATCGCGACTGTCGACGCGGTCCACACCCAGCCGACGACGGCGGTGACGAGGAGTACGGCGAACAGCGACACGGTCTTCCAGATCGTGTCCTCGACGGTCATGCGATCGGTCTCGATCGCACCGGCCGACGGCGCGGCGTACATGCCCTCGAACTGGGCGTTCGCGGCGGCATCCACTGCGGCGCTCTGCGCGGTCGGTGCGGGCGGCGGGGCGTACTGAGTGGCCTGCGAGCCGCCCGGATACGTGGCTGCCTTGCGCGGGTCCTGCTTCTGGAACGCCGGGTTGTTGAATGCGAAGTTGCTCATGGTGTGGCCTCTGCTCCCGAGGGATCGGTCAACTCTTTCCTCAAAGATACCCGCCGGACCTATGACGGAGGTGCTTTACGCTGAAAGCGTGCCCAGGAATTCTCCGCTCGTCATCGGGCACCGCGGCGCCCCCGGATACCGCCCGGAGCACAGCCGTTCCTCGTACGAACTGGCGTTCGCCATGGGAGTGGACGCCGTCGAACCGGACGTCGTGGCGACCAAGGACGGCGTGCTGGTCATCCGGCACGAGAACGAGATCTCCGGAACGACCGACGTGGCGCAGCATCCGCAGTTCGCCGACCGCCGCACCACGAAGTCGATCGACGGGCTGGCGCTGACCGGCTGGTTCACCGAGGACTTCACCTGGGACGAGCTGGCCATGCTGCGCACCCGCGAGCGGCTGCCGAAGATCCGCACCACCAGCGCGAGCTTCGACGGCACCCAGCCCGTCCTGCGGCTCATCGACCTGCTCGAGATGGTGCGCGAGGCCTCCGTCGAGCACGGGCGCGAGATCGGACTCGTCCTCGAGGTGAAGCACGCCACTCACTTCGCATCCATCGGGCTGGACCTGGCGCCGCTGATCGCGCGCGACCTGCAAGCGACCGGATGGGCGGACGGCGAGCTGCCGCTGGTGATCGAGTCGTTCGAATCGACGGTGCTCGCGCAGCTGCGCGAGGCCGGCATCGCGGCATCCTTCATCTACCTCATCGAGGCGAGCGGCAGACCGTTCGACCTCGTCTCGACCCTGGGTCGCGCCGCACCGGACTACGCGTCGGTCGTGACGGCGGACGGACTGGACAGTCTGCACGGCGAGGTCGACGGCATCAGCGTCAACAAGCGGATGCTGCTGCAGCCCGGCAACACGATCGTCGCGGATGCGCATGCGCGGGGTCTCAAGGTATTCACCTGGACGTGCCGCCCGGAGAGCACCTTCCTGTCGGCGCCGTTTCGCACTGCCGGCGGCAAGGCGGCCTTCGGGGACTACGAAGCCGAGTGGCGGGTGATCGCCGACTCCGGTGTCGACGGGGTCTTCGTCGATCATCCCGACCTGGGTGTGGCCTTCTTCACCTGACATCAGCACGGCATCCGCCCGCCGCACTCGCCGGTTCTGGGAGCACTCACCCAGGACAGGAGATTCGGTGA
The DNA here is from genome assembly GCA_049646915.1 of Microbacterium sp. Taxonomy (GTDB): domain Bacteria; phylum Actinomycetota; class Actinomycetes; order Actinomycetales; family Microbacteriaceae; genus Microbacterium. The sequence continues at coordinate 3,871 of JBARWR010000453.1, read as the reverse complement.
GAACAGGACGGATGCTGAGAAAATGTCCTGTCCCGGCCGAACCTCCTGTTCTCGTGACGCGACGGCCGCGGAGTCAGCGTCGGATCGGGACGATCTCCTTGCCGAGCGGCATGAGCGAGACGGGCACGAGCTTGAAGTCGGCGATTCCCATCGGGATGCCGATGATGGTGATGCACAGCGCGATGCCCGAGACGATGTGACCGATGGCCAGCCACCAGCCGGCCAGGATCACCCAGATGACGTTGCCGAGCAGCGAGCCCAGACCGGAGGTCGGCTTGTCGACGACCTCGCGACCGAATGGCCAGAACGAGTACCGGGCGATGCGGAACGAGGCGATCGCCCAGGGGATCGTGACGATCGGGATGCAGAGCAGGATGCCGGCGAACACGTAGCCGACCCACAGCCAGAACCCGGCGAAGATGACCCAGATGATGTTGAGGATCGTGCGCATGCGCCGATTGTCGCACGCGGGCATCCGAAGCGGCTGTCGGGCTTCCCTGCGACGAGTGCGTTCAGCCCTGAGCGCGGCGTACGCGCCGGCCCGAGATGCGTGCGGTGACCAGTCGCAGCCAGAGAGTCCGCTCATCGCCGGCCCAGACCGTGTGCCGGCGAGTAGCGGGAACAGCCTCGGCCTCCTCCGTGGTGATGCTCTCCACGCGCCCGCTCATCAGCACGCTCCATGCAGTGCCGCCGAGGTCATCGTGATAGTCGACCTCGAAGGCGACATCCGGCTGCTCGGGAAGGGCGGCGAGGATGCCGTCCTCACGCGTACGCACGAGGACATCGCGGCCGTCGACCCGGTAATTCACCGGGATGATCTCGATCCGCCCGTCGTGCACGAATCCGATGCGTCCCACCGTCGTCGATGTGAGCAGCGCGAAGCATTCGTCTTCTTCGATGACTGCGATCATGGCATCCACCTCCTCGACGGACGAAGGCGCCGCCGTGCCCCGATCGTACCCCGGTGCTCCGCCCGGCGCCCCGGCCGGCCGTAGGCCGGAGTCCGGCGTCGGAGGCCGCGCCTAGACTCGAAGAGCCATGACCGACGCCCCACTCATCGTCCCCGAATCCTCCGGCCCGCGCCCTTCCGAAGCCTCGCGCTCCGCCGACGCAGCCGACGCAGCCGACGCAGCCGACCCGCTGCTGGCCGGACTCAACCCGCAGCAGCTCGCAGCCGTCACCTACCGCGGCAGTGCGCTGCTGATCGTCGCGGGCGCAGGCTCCGGCAAGACCAGTGTGCTCACTCGTCGCATCGCTCTGCTGCTGCGCCAGCGCGAAGCCTGGCCCAGCCAGATCCTGGCGATCACCTTCACCAACAAGGCCGCCGGTGAGATGCGCGAGCGCGTCGCGGGCCTGGTCGGCGACGTCGCACGCGGCATGTGGATCTCGACGTTCCACTCGGCGTGCGTGCGCATTCTGCGCCGCGAGGCCGAGCAGTTCGGGTTCACGAAATCGTTCACCATCTACGACTCCGGTGACTCCCGGGCGCTGATCAAGCGGCTCGTCAAGGAGCACGAGGCCGACTCGTACGGTCTCACGCCCGGTGCGGTGCAGTCGCGCATCTCAAAGCTCAAGAACGAGTTGCTGGATGCCGAGGGCCACGCGCGTCAGGCCAACATGTCCGACCCCGCCGAGCGGAAGTTCGTCGAGATCTTCACCGATTACCAGCGCTCGCTGCAGAAGGCCAACGCCTTCGACTTCGACGACCTGATCGCGCAGACGGTGTTCCTGTTCCGGGCCTTCCCGAAGGTGGCGAACACCTATCGGCGGCGGTTCCGTCACGTGCTCGTCGACGAGTACCAGGACACCAATCACGCTCAGTACTCACTCATCCACGAGCTCACCAGGCCTGTCGTGGGTGAGGCTCCGGAGCCGTATGCCTCCAACGGCATGATGATCTTCGAGCCCGAGCCGTCGGCAGGAGCCGACGCCGATCTGGCAGGCGCATCGCTGACCGTGGTCGGCGACTCCGACCAGTCGATCTACGCCTTCCGCGGCGCCGACATCCGCAACATCACCGAGTTCGAGCGCGACTTCCCGGGCGCGAAGGTGGTGCTGCTCGAGCAGAACTACCGGTCGACCCAGAACATCCTGTCTGCGGCGAACTCCGTGATCGGCAACAACTTCGACCGCAAGGCCAAGAATCTCTGGAGCGACAAGGGCGCCGGCGACCGGATCATCGGCTTCACCGGCTACTCGCAGCACGATGAGGCGCAGTTCGTCGCCGACGAGGTGGAGCAGCTGCGCCGGTCCGGTTACCCGTACTCCGAGATGGCGGTGTTCTACCGCACCAACTCGCAGTCCCGTGCGCTGGAGGAGATCTTCATCCGCTCGGCCGTGCCGTACAAGATCATGGGCGGCACGAAGTTCTACGAGCGCGCGGAGATCAAGGACGCCCTCGCCTACCTCGTCGCCGTCGCCAACCCGGCCGACGACATGGCGGTGCGTCGCATCCTGAATCGTCCGCGACGCGGCATCGGCGACGTCACCGCCGCTTCGATCGCGCTGTTCGCCGACCGCGAGAACCTCAGCTTCCGTGATGCGCTGCGCCACCCGCGCGAACTCGGTGTCGGGCCGAAGATCCAGGCCGCCATCGCGCAGCTCGACGGCGTGCTGGACGAGGCCACGGCCATCCTGCAGCCGGCATCCGGTGAGGTTCCGCCGGCCACGTCGGTCGCCGAGGGGCTGACCGTGCTGCTGAACAAGAGCGGTTACTACGAATCGCTGCGCGCCAGTCGCGACCCGCAGGACGAGGCTCGCCTCGAGAACCTCGACGAGTTCGTCGCCGTCGCCCGCGACTTCGCCCGCAACAACCCCGACGGCACGATCGTCGACTTCCTCACGGAGGTCGCGCTGGTCTCGGATGCCGATGACCTGGACGACGAGTCCGGCGTCGTCTCGCTGATGACGATGCACACCGCGAAGGGCCTGGAGTACGACGCGGTGTTCGTCACCGGTGTCGAGGAGGACCTCATCCCGCACCGCATCTCGGCGGGGGAGCCGGGTGGTCCGCAGGAGGAGCGACGGCTGTTCTACGTGGGCATCACCCGCGCGCGCAAGCGCCTGCACCTGTCGCTGGCGATGACCCGCGCGCAGTTCGGCGAGGTCACCGTCGCGATGCCGAGCCGCTTCCTGCAGGAGATCCCCGGCGAGCTGATCGACTGGCGCCAGTCGCCCGGCGATGTCAATTCCCGTGGCGGCATGCAGTCCCGTGCTCTGAACGCACGGCGCTCCGGAGGCGCGGGCTACGGCTCCGGTTCCAGCGGCGACCGCTTCGGAGTGAAGTCGCTGCCGCCGCGCGACACGCTCAAGCCACTGTCCACCGCCATGGACCGGTTCTCCAACAAGGTGACCGGCAAGGTCCGCGACAACGGAGATCTCGAACTGACGGCCGGCGACCGCATCCGTCACGACGATTTCGGAGAGGGACGCGTCGAAGCCGTGACCGGCGAGGGAGCCAAGCGCATCGCGCATGTGCGCTTCGACACGGCAGGGCAGAAGAAGCTGCTCATCAAGATCGCGCCGATCCAGAAGCTCTGACCGGGCGGAATCCCCGTCCGGGGTCAGTCCTCGGGATCCGCGCCGGCCATGGCCGCGGCATCCCGCAGTGCGTCGTCGAACCCGGCCGACTGCGCGAGGCCCGCGACACCGAGACTGCGGCCCTGCGGGTCGCTCGCGATCACCCGCATCCCGCGCGCCCGACACCACGTGGCCATCGCGGCCAGCATCCAGACCGCCACGGACTGCAGCTGCGTCACCTCGGTCAGATCCAGCACGATGACGGCCGGCGACTCGCGGTCGGCCGGACGCGCGTCGAGCCACGAGTCCAGGTCGAGCAGCAGCCGCTCCGCGCCGTCGAAGTCGATGTAGC
>JBARWR010000452.1:0-3906 GCA_049646915.1 Microbacterium sp. | reverse complement strand
GCTGCGGAGCGCTCGCGCGCGCATCACTTCTCCTGCCCCGGCGCCGTCCTCTGCGCGATCGCCCGGCTCAGTGTCGGTCCCTGCGCGAGCAGCTGCGTCCATGCGGCGGGGACGGTCACCGCCTGACTCGTCCGGTAGCCGAGGAGCTCGAGGTCGGTGCCCGATTCCACCGGGAAGAACACCCCGGCCTCGGAGACGAAGCCATAGGTGGATCCCTCACCCGTGCCGCCGGCACTGACCGCGACTCCCGCGCCGGGCTTGACACGGGTGCCGGGGGCGAGGTCATCCGGGCTGCTCGCCACTGAGACGGCCGGGCCGTCTGAGGTCGGCTTCATCTGCAGGCACACATCGGACGGATCCTCTGCTTCGACCGGCACCTGCTCGGGCCAGTCTCCGGGCACCGCGTCGGAGTTCACGTCGCGCAGGTTGGTGGCCTCGGCCACGGTCATCACGACCGGGTCCATCCCGACGTAGGCGGTGAGCAGGGTGCGCGCGAAGGCAGTCGCGGGAACGAGTCGTCCGTTGCCGTCGACGATGTACTCCGCCACGATCTGCCCATCCGCCTGGGTCTGCACAGCCTGTCCCACGACGAGCCCGGCGGTGCCGGCATCCGTGCCGATCTCGCTTCCGAGGTTGACGTCCAGGGGCGTGCCCGGTGCCACCAGATTCAGCCACAGCGCCGACACCGTCGGCACGGACTGCACGTCGTCGATGCCGAGGAACACGCTCGCGACCACGGCGACGCTGTCGGCGGGCACGGCATAGCGGCGCGCGCCCTGGATGAACCAGTACTCCCCGTCGTCGTCCTGAACGAGTGCGGCCTGGTTCGCCGGCCCGGACGAGTCGCCGAGCAGCCGCGTCGATATCTCCAGCGGCGCGTCGGATGCGACGCAGCCGAGCCAGGCGCCGTCGTACTGGCGGTCCGGTGCGGGCAGATAGTCGGGGGCGCCGTCGATGCCGACCGGAGAGGGATCACGGGCGATGCCGTCGAGCTTGCCTGCGGGCACCGAGGTGATCTTCGTCGTGCCGACCAGCAGTCGCGCGCTGGCGAGGTTCTTGACCGGGTAGAGCGTGTCGGCCAGGGCGACGTAGCGAGAGCCCTCGCCCTGCACCACGATGATCGAGCCGTCGCCCCATCCCTTGGGCAGCGAGCCGGTGAACGTGCCGATCAGCAGTGAGACGATGACGGTGAGGATGCCGAGGGCGACGCTGACCACGACGCCGCGCATCGGCTTTCCCGGCGGCAGCTCACGGCCTCCCGGTGCCCCGCTCGTGAACGCGGTCTGCAGCCGCCGACGGTTGAAGGCCTGGGCCTGGAGCAGCTCGGATTTGGACGCCATGGATCAGAACCAGCCCCCGGCGATGATGGCCAGCGGCAGCAGCAGCGCGATCGTCGCCCATTCCGCGAAATCGGCGAAGCGGGTCATGCCGAGACGCACCTTCGTGCTCAGCAGCACGATCACGATGACGCCTGCGCCCGCGACCGCCAGGCCGATGACCAGTCCGCCGATCCACTCCGGGTGCGAGACGACCGCCGCGACGATGCCCAGTGCCACGCCCGTCAGCACCCCGGCCACCACCACGACCACGTCGAATCGCGAGTACACCTGTCTGGTGCCCAGGAACATCCCGACAAATGTGATCGTACTCAGCAGCAGTCCCCAGAAGCCGGACGCGACCACCGGCGCCGTCGCGACCAGCACGATCAGACACAGTGCGATGCGCAGCGACACCTGGTAGCGGTGCGCGCGCACGTACAGCTTGGCGACCTGCTCGGGCGAGATCCGCTCGGGGGCCGAGTACACCTCGGAGTCGTCCCGGGCGGAGACCACCCGCAGTGGAACCGATGCCAGCGCCATCCATGGCGCACCGAGACCGGCGATGCCGGCCAGGGCCATCGCCGCCGCAAGGGTCGACGGCACGGGGGCGGACAGCCAGGCGACCAGCGCCCCGATGGTCACGAAGACGCCACCGAGGGCGACGGGTATCAGCCCGTACTCGCGCTGACGACGCAGCGCCAGCATCGTCACGATCCCGAACACGAGCATGGCTGCGCTGCCGACGACGAGCGGCAGCCCCCAGCCGGACCCGGCGGGCAGCGCGGTGTATCCCGCCACCCCCGCGAAGACGGAGGAGACCAGTGCCAGTGCCAGTGCCGCCTGCGACGGCGCGCCCGTGCGGTCCATCACCAGTGCGCAGATGAGCAGCACGACCCCGGCGGCACCGGTGCCCGCGGCGGTGACGATGCCGCCGGCGCCGACCCAGGCCCAGACTGCAGGAACCAGGCCGAGCAGGAGCAGGACGGATGCCACGATCGTGGCGGTCGTCACCGAGTTCTGCACGGACCAGGCGGGAGCGTTCTCCTCGACGACGTCGGCGACGGCCTCCACCAGGTCGTCGTATCGCTTGGAGACGGCGGTGGTGGCCCCCTGCTCCAAAACGAGGAAATCGCCATCGTGCACCTGCTGAGCGGTGAGGGTGCGGTCGGCATCCAGCGCGCTGCCGTCAGCGCGGACCAGCCGGAACCCCGCGGACGCCGAGATGCTGTCCAGCATCCGCAGTCTGCGGGTCAGGGACGGGAGGACCTCCGCGACGGGCACGCCTCCTGGCACGCCGACGTCGATCCGCTCGGACTCCCATTGCACCGAGAGCCGCACGAGCTGCGACGGCGCGACAGCTGTCGTCTGAGACGGCATGAATTCCTGCTTTCCTTGAACACGCGCGCTTCACACTATCGCGCGCCCTGTGCGCTTCCGGCGACCCGCTACGGGGTCGCGTCGTCCTCCGCGCCCACGGCGGGAGCGTCCAGCAGCTCCAGATCCTCTCGGGTGACCAGGCGACTCGACACGGCGTGCTCGACCAGCCGCGCGCGCCGGTTGGTGGCGAGGCGCCCCTGACCTCCGCGCATGCCCTGAACACCGATGCGGTCGAACTTGTCGCACACGTTGTCGAGCTTGCGATTGAACCGCGTACTGGTCCAGCCAAGTCGCTCGGCGGCCTGCGCCGAGCTCGGGATCTCACTCGTTCCCGTGCCCTCGCGTCGCAGCACCGGCTCGGCCAGCGACAGGATCAGCAGCTTCTGGCTCTCGGTCAGCGGAACATGTCCGATGGTGGACTCCCCCGAGTCCGCGCCGTCGCGCGGCGCGATCCGGACTGCGGGGCCCTTCGCGTGGATCGTCAGCTCGTAGGTGGTGGGTCCTGCCGTGAACACGATCGTGGTCTGCTCGAACACGATCGGCAGCCGTGCGCCCGGCGCCAGCCACGCGTTGACTCCACCGGAGGAATCGGTCACCGTCGCGGTGAGCCGCGCTCCGACGTTCGACAGCCACCACAGACCCTCGGCATGGGAGATCTCGAGGAAGTGCCGATGCAGGAAGAGATTGTCGTCGAGTTCCAGATCGCCCTGACGCCCGACGTAGAACGGGTCGTCCTCCTCGAGGGAGTAGTACTCCCCTGCGTACTCCACTGTGAGTTCCATCAGCCCACGCACCCCCTGACCGGTTGCGGTGACGACCGGCCGTCATCCCGCTTCAGAACCACCTCGATGCAGGTGCGCTCGGAGCGCGCACCCTCGAGTATGACGGTGTTCTCCGCCGTATTCCTCGGCTCCCCCGGCCCGTCCAGCGACACCTCGTACCAGACGAAGGAGTCGCCCTTCTCGGGGTCGGGGTTCGTCCAGGTGAAGCTCACGAGTCCGCCGTCGCTGCTGCCTTCCAGATCGGTGATCGGCGGAACGATGCCGGCGATCGGATCCTGAGGCTCGGGTGTGTCGGATGCCGTGGGCTCGGGGTCGGGCACCAGCGCGTCGGTGAGGGCACCGGAGAAGGCGATGCCGAGCACCAGCGCCGCCACGCCGAGGGCGGCGACGACCCATCCCCACCACGGCATGCCGGATCGCTTCTGACC
>JBARWR010000451.1:0-12091 GCA_049646915.1 Microbacterium sp. | reverse complement strand
GCATCAGCTCGCCTGCGATCCAGGGCACGGCCAGCACCACGGGGAACGTCACCCAGTCGATGGGGCGCTCCGAGGAATGCTGAGCGATGAGCAGGGTGACCAGCAGAAGGTAGCCGACGGTGCAGGCGGCGATGACTGCGACTCGTGCGCGACGCAGGTATGCGGCGCAGGAGTACAGCGCGATCAGCAGCCCCAGCCCGGCGATGCCGGTTTCTGCACCGAGCGCCTGGGTCACTCCGAACCCCACTCCGATCACGGCGAGGGCGGATGCCGGCAGCAGGCGCCGCACGGCGAGCGGGAGTGTCTGCGCGATCACGAAGACGATCTGCACCCAGAGCGGGAAGTCGCGGTGCAGATCGCCGAGTCGGAGGCCGGCGAGTCCCAGCGGAAGCAGGGACGACACCATCAGCACGGTGGCGCCGATGCCGTCGCGCACGAGAAGGCTGCCTCGGCCGTCCACCGCGCGCGTGAGCTCGCTCATCGGTCCTTCCGGTCTCACCTGGGGGAGAGGTGATTGCTACACGAACATAGCGTGCGAGGCCGAGCTGCGGGCCGGATGCCGGGGACATCGAGTACCGCATCGGACGGATGAGGTCAGACGGCCGACTCCGCCGGCAGAAGCCAGGCGCGCTCGGGCTCGATGGCGACGTCGACCATCGTCCCGGTGTCCAGGATGTCACCGGGCAGGGGGTCGTGGACGATGGCGGTGATGTTGCCGCGCTCCGCCTCGATCTCGTATTCGATGCCGGCCCCGTAGAAGACCGATGAGAGCACCCGTCCGATGGGACCGCCGACCACCGATCCGGCTGGCGCGGAGCGCACCGAAACCGATTCGGGCCTGACCAGCAGCACAGCTGGCGCCCCCTCCCTCACGGACCGATGAGACGGCACCTCGACGGTCTTGCCGAACACCTGTACGCGGGCGACGGATGCTGATTCGCCGACGCTCACGGCGGCGTCCGCGACATCGATGAAGTTGGCCTGTCCGATGAAGTCGGCGACGAACATCGATTCGGGGTGGCGGTAGACGATCTCGGGTGGTGCCACCTGCTCGATGCGCCCCTGACGCATGACGACGATGCGATCGGACAGGCTCATGGCCTCGTCCTGGTCGTGTGTGACGTACACCGCGGTGATGCCGAGCTGCCGCTGGATGCGGCGGATCTCCGTGCGCATCTGCACACGCAGCTTCGCGTCGAGGTTGGAGAGCGGCTCGTCGAACAGCAGCACCTTCGGCTTCATGACCAGCGCACGGGCGAGTGCGACGCGCTGCTGCTGTCCTCCGGAGAGCTGGTTCGGCGAGCGTTCCGCATAGGTCGTCAGGCTCATCGCCGCAAGCGCGTAGCCGACTTCCTGCTCGATCTGCTTCCGGCTGAGCTTCTGCAGCTTCAGGCCGTAGGCGACGTTCTCGAACACGGACATGTGCGGGAACAGCGCGTATGACTGGAAGACCATCGCCATCGGTCGCTTGTCCGGGGTCAGGGAGATCATGTCCTCGTCGTCGAGAGTCAGCTCGCCCGTCGTGGGGCTCTCGAACCCCGCGATCATGCGCAGCGTGGTGGTCTTGCCGCAGCCCGACGGACCGAGCAGCGTGAGGAACTCACCGGCCCGGATGTCCAGATCGATATCCGACACGGCCCGGGGGCCGGCGCTGCCGGGGTACTCCTTGCTGATGCCGGTCAGTCGCAGGGAACCGGGCTGGGCGGCGGTGACGATTCCTTCGACAGAGGGGGTCTGATCGGGAGTGTTCATGCGAAGACGTCCTTCGATACGGGGCGAGATGCGCGGCGAGCGCGGGATGCCGAGCGGGTGTCGCTGACGAAGTAGTTCATCAGGCCGATCACGGAGATGACGATGACGATGAGGATGGTGCAGTACGCGAATGCGTTGCCGAACCGCCCCGCGTCGACCTCGGAGAGGATCTGGGAGGTCATGATCTTGGTCTGCGGCGTGGTGATGAAGATGATCGGGGAGAGCGTCGTCATCGCACGGGCGAACGCGTAGGTCAGGCCGGAGAGCAGCGCGGGCCTGATCAGCGGCAGCGTGATCGTCCGGAACGTGTGCAGCCCGGAGGCTCCGAGTGAGGTCGCTGCCTCGTCGATGGCGGGGTCGATCTGCTGCAGCGCGGCCACACCGGATCGCTGTCCCGAGGGCATCGAGCGGATGACGTAGACCATCACGATCGCCATGGCGCCGCCGAGGATGGCTCCTCCGCCGGCGAGCGCGGGGAGGAACTGCAGGTTGCCGATGATCAGCGGACGGTTGAAGGCGATCGCGTAGCCGATGCCGAGCACCGTTCCCGGCACAGCCAGTCCCAGCATCCCGAGGAAGTCGAGCGCGCCGCGGCCTCTGCGCACCTTGCGCACGATCAGCCACGCCATCACCATCCCGAGGATGCCGGCGATCGGCGTGGCGATCAGCGCCAGGACCGTGGTCGTGAAGATGGCGTCCGATCCGATGCCCCCCAGCACGTACTGGTAGTTGGACAGCGTGAAGGTGTTGTCGACGCCGAGAATGTTCGTGAAGGCGCCGACGAAGACGGTCACGTAGATGGTCACGATCAGCGCCGCGATCGCGCAGACGATGGTCATGATGGGCAGGCGCCCCCAGAACGAGTCGATCAGCGCGACGCGGCCGGAGGGCTTGCCCGTCACCGAGATCACACTCTTGCGCTCGGCCCAGTATCGCTGCACGAGGAAGACCAGCAGGCCCGGAAGGAGCAGGACCAGCGAGTAGGCCGCTCCACCGGCCACGTCGTATTCGCCGGTGATCGCGATGTAGGCGCGGCTGGACAGCACGGTGAAGTCGCCGCCGATCACGAGCGGGTTCGCCAGATCGGCGATCGCCTCGACGAACAGGAGTAGGAAGCAGCTGGCGAAGCCGGGCACCAGCATCGGGATGGTGATGCTGCGGAAGATCTTCCAGCGATTGGCCCCGAGGTTCGACGCGGCTTCGTCCATGGCGGGATCGAGGCTGCGCAGCATCCCGAGCAGGTTCATGTAGGCGACGGGGAAGAACGACAGTCCGAGCACGATCGTGAGCCCCGACAGGCCGTACACGTTGTACTCGAGGCCGAGAAGCTGGTTCGTGATCAGGCCGCTGCGGCCGAAGAGGGTGATCACCGCGGTGGCTACGGCGAACGGCGGCGAGACGATCGGGAGCAGCGCGATCAGATGCAGGATCCGCTTGCCTCGGAACTGCAGCCGCGCCTGTGCGTAGGCGAAGCAGAATCCGATCGCGGTGCCGACGGCGCCGACGACGACGCCCAGGATGATGGTGTTCCACAGGACGGTGCGATTGACGGGACTCGTGGCGATCGCCAGCAGCGTCTCGCGTCCTTCAGAGGTGAAGGCCTGGGTGAGGATGCGGATCAGCGGATAGCCGATCAGGATCAGCAGGATGCCGACGACGATCACGATCACGACCTTGGTGATGGTGTCGAGTCGTCTGAATCGCGATCCGGGGGAGCGCGGCCGCGGGGGAGCCGGCGCGGGGTGAAGCGTGTCGATGCTCATGTGGTCTCCTGACCGGAGACGCCCTGGGGACGTCTCCGGTCGATGTCGTTCGAAGAGGCGAGTGCTGTGCGGACCCGTTCGGGCCTCACTCCTTCGGCTGAGGCGCGATCTCGGCGTCGAACCGCTTGGTGAGCTTCGGCTTCTCAGCGGCCGCCTTGTCGAAGTCGTAGTCCACGAGATTCACGCTCGACAGATCGACCATGCGGTCATCTGTCTTGGCATCCGGGTTCGTCGGGACCTGGTACGAGCCGACCGTCGCGCCGATCTCCTGGGCCTCGGGCGTGAGGACCCAGTCGATGTACGCCTTGGCGGCAGTGGGGTTGTCGGTGCCCTTGACCATGCCGACGCCGCCGATCTCATAGCCTGTGCCCTCTTCCGGGAAGGACACGACGAGGTCCTTCATACCCGCCTCCTTGTACTTCACGCAGTCGTGCGAGAAGACCAGGCCCACGGCGACCTCGCCGCGTCCTGCGGTCTGCCCGGGAGCAGTGCCGCTCTTGGAATACTGCAGCACGTTGTTGTGCATCTGGCGCATGTACGCGAGCCCGGCGTCCTCATCGCCTCCGGCGAGGGTCACCTGCGTCCACAGTGTGGTGAACGCCGTGCCGGAGGTCGAGGGGTGTGCGGTCGAGACCTGGCCCTTGAGCTTCGGGTCGAGCAGGTCGTCCCAGGAGGTCGGCACGTCCACGCCGAGCTTGTCCAGCACCGCCTGGTTGGAGCAGAACCCGAGGGCTCCGACGTAGACGCCGGTCCACGAGCCGTCACCGCTCTTGTACTTGTCAGGGATGTCGGCGGCGTTGGGGGAGTCATAGGGCTCCAACAGGCCTGCATCCGCCGCGGCGCCGTATCCGTCGGCGGGACCGCCGTGCCAGACATCGAACTCCGGCATGTCCTTCGCCGCGTTCAGACGTGCGACCGTCTCACCGGAGGAGAGACGGACGAAGTCGGTGGTGACACCGGTCTTCTTCTCGAACGCCTCGGTGATGGCCTGGCACCAGTCCTCCATCGCACCGCAGGCCACGGTGAGGCTGCCGCCGAGTTCGGCATCATCCTCGTTCGCGGCGGGAGTGCTGTTGTCCACCACGCAGCCGGTGAGCGTCAGGGTGGAGACCGCGGCTACGGCCAGGGCGAGGGCGAGTCTGCTCTTCATTGTTGTGAACCTCTCATTCCGGAGCTTCTCTGCTCCTCGGCTTCGGATCAGCCGGATATCGACTTCGACGCCTGTCAGGCTATGTCGGCGCGGCAGCCCGTACGGTGGCGCGACGGTCACACTCGGTCACAGGTCTGTGACCGCTCCGTCCCCATCTGCCCGCCAGAGCGAGGTCGACTCGAAGGAGCTCAGGACAGCCGAAGGCGGTATCCTTCGGCGCGTGCGGCTTCGAGGACGCCGTGGAAGCCGGCCTCGACAAGGCGTCCGCGCAGCCGGTAGACGGTCGTCTTCAGCATCTGACGGACGCCCGGTCCCTCGGTCTGCTGCCACCCGGCCAGAAGCAGGTCCGCGTAGGGAACCGTGCTGCCTTCCGCCAGCAGGAGGCGCGAGAGGATCCGCCGCTCGGTCGCCGACAGCGTGACGATGACACCGTCGATCGAGACCTGTTCGCCGTCGATGCGGATCGGGCCGTACTCCTGTCGGCTGTGCTCGGTTCCACGCATGCTGCGCCGCACCAGAGCCTCGGCGCGCAGTGCCAGCTCCCGTGGATGGAACGGCTTGGTGACGTAGTCGTCGGCCCCGTGCTCCAGACCCTCCACCCGGTCGGAGCTCTCCCCTCGTGCGGTCAGCATGATGATCGGCACGTCGCTGATCTCGCGGATGCGCTGGCAGAGCGAGAGCCCGGAGCCGTAGGGCAGCATCACATCGAGCACCAGCAGCGCGAACCGATGCTCGTGGAACGCGGTCCATGCGGCCTCTGCGGTGCCGCAGGTCTCGGTGGTGAACCCCTGTGTCTCCAGCGCGAAGGTCACGATGTCGAGCATCTGCGGCTCGTCGTCGACCACGAGGGCGTGCGGCGGCGAGGCGAAGCCGGTCATGCGGGCATCTCCATCGCAGCGACCTGCTGCTCCGCCCCCGGGACGGAGAACATCATGGTCGTCCCTCGCGCCGGAGTCGTGTCGACGTACACCTCGCCGCCGTGCATGCGCACGATCTGCCGGGTGATCACGAGACCGAGTCCGGTGCCGTCTCGCAGCGGCCGGCCGCTGGAGAAGCGCTCGAAGAGCTGCTGCCGCTGTTCAGCCGTCATGCCGGAGCCGTCATCGCTCACCGAGACGAGCACCTGCTCGTCGGTGCCGACCACGCGCAGCGTGATCAGTCGCGCATCGGACGCATGAACAGTGGCGTTGTTGATGAGGTTGATGATCGCCTGTCGCATCAGCTTCGCATCCGCCCAGGCTCGGGGTGGGGCACCTGGGCAGTCGAGTGCGATGTCCGCGGAGTGCAGCAGGCGCAGCTCGTTGACCACGCTCGCCGCGAGTGACCGGAAGTCGACTCGCTGCAGGTGCAGACTGAACATGCCGGCATCGATGCGGGCCTGCACCAGCAGGTCCTGGGCGAGATCGATCACCGTGTGGCAGTTCTTCGAAATGGTCTCCACGAACCGGGCCTGACTCGGTGTGAGCGGGCCCGGGGTCCCCTCCGCCAGCAGATCCGCGGCGCCCATCATCAGGGCGAGGGGAGTGCGGATCTCGTGGCTCACCACGGAGATCTGGTCGGCGTTGCGCTGGGCTGTGCGCTGCAGCCGCCGAAGATCCGCGCGGTCGACCTGCCAGGCACGTCTCAATCGCAGGCAGGCGATCGTCGCGACGAGGGCGATGAGAGCGGCGACTGCCGCGACTGCCCATGCCCACGCCGTCATGTTCATCGTGCCACTCTATCCGCGGGTTCGGACCCACATCCGTCTCAGCCCGCGGAGCTCTCCCGCGGCGGATTGTGCATGAACTCGATCCGGATACCGCTGTCGTCTTCCACGAACGACGCGTAATAGCGAGGGCTGAACCGCGTGAGGACTTTCGGATCGCGAACGACCGTCCACCCGGCATCCACCGCGATCCGGTGCAGACGGTCGACCTCGTGGCGCGACTCGACGGCGAAGGCGAGATGCTGCCAGCCGGTCTCGCCATGTCGATGCGGGACGGCATCCGCTTCATCCCGGATCGGGAAGATGATGATCTCGGTCTCGGAGCCGTTGTCCCACGAGATGCCGTTGGGCGCCTCGACGCCGAGAGAATAGCCGAGCGCGGTCAGGACCGGATGGAATTGCCGCCGGGCGCGATCGACGTCGAGAACGGAGATGCCGAGGTGATCCAGAAGGGCCATGTCTCCAGTCTGTCTCGGAGTCGTCCGGGGCGCGAGTCAGGCGTTCGGCCGGGCCGCGTCGGCCCGCCGCACCTGCACGCTCAGTGCGGTGCGTGGTACTCCTCCGCACCCCGCTTCCAGTAGCCCTTCACGACGGCTTTCGCCGGGTCGACTCCCCAGCGCTCCAGCAGTGCACGCCCGGGCTTCACGATCGACTGCTCGGCGGCGATGAAGCAGAACGGATCCTCGCCCGGGGCATCGGCTTCGCCGAGATCGCCGAGGAATTCGATCAGCACGGAACCGGCGGCGGCGTCACCGCGGTGCATCCACTCCACTTCGACCGGCGACTCGATGGCGATCTCGTGCTGGGTCGAGACGACCTCGATGACGACCCGGGCCGGCACTCCGACGGGGATCAGTGCGGCGAAGCGCCGAATGGCCGGGATCGCGGTCTCGTCGCCGATCAGGAGCCACGATCCAGGCTGGCCGGTGACCACCGCGGAGCCACGCGGTCCACCGACGCCGACGAACGATCCCAGCGGAGCCGTAGCCGCCCATGGCGCCGCCACACCCTCGTCGCCGTGCACGACGAACTCGACGTCGAGCCAGTCCTCGCCCCACGCCAGCGGTGTGTACTCACGGCTCGGCGCGGACCGCATCCTCTCGACCGAGCCCGGTCCGTCGGCGAAGAAAAGACGCATGTGATCGTCTGCTCCGGGAGAGCCGAAGCCCTGGAGATCGGCACCTTTCAGGCGCACCCGAAGGTAGTTCGGTGCGAGCCACTCGCGCTGGGCGAGGGTCACGGAGCGGAAGCGCAGATCCAGGCCGAGACGTTCGATCGTGAAGGCGGATTTCGTATCGGTCATGAAGTAAGGCTAACCTAATTCGAGCCGGGTAAGGATGCCCTAACTCGGCTGTCGCGCGTCGTCAGCGCACCCCTCACCGCAGAACAGGAGACTCTCCATGTCCGTGCCCAGAATCACATCGGCTGTCGCGCTCGGCGCAGCCGCACTTCTCACGCTCGTAGGCTGCAGCAGCGCGCAGGCCGGGCAGGAGAACCCGGACAAGCCCGCCGCAGCGGCTGATGCCCACTACCCGGTCACGGTCACGGACATGGCGGGGAACGAGGTCACGATCGACAGCGCTGACAGTGTGATCGTCACTGACAACCGGCTGTTCCGGCTGGTCTCCGACTGGGGCGTCGAACTGTCCGCCGCACCGCGCTCGCTGATGAGCCCGAACAACTCGCTGGCCACAGACGAGAGCATCCTGGACCTGGGCACGCACGCAGAGCCCGACTTCGAGAAGGTCGTCGAGGCCGACCCGGACCTGATCGTGAACGGCTACCGCTACGGCGGCCACGCCGCGGACATGCAGAAGGCGGCTCCCGATGCGGCGTTCGTCGACATGACCAATGACGAGCTCGGCACCGACCAGTACCTGGTCGACAGCGTCACCCTGCTCGGCGAGATCTTCGACAAGAATGACGAGGCGAAGGCCGTGATCGACGAGTTCCACGCTGCGGTCGCCGCTGCGAAGGACGTCTACGATCCCGAGGTCACGGTGATGGGACTGGTCACCAGTGGCAACGAGATCCGCTACTCGAGCCCGGAGGACGGGCGCGGTTCGAGCATCTTCTTCAGCCTGGTCGGGCTGACTCCCGCGCTCGACAGCGAAGGCTCGACGAACGACAAGGGCGACGACATCTCGATCGAGGCCATCGCCGAGTCGGATGCCGATTTCTTCCTCGTGCTCGACCGTGAGGCCGCCTTCGCGGACAGTGAGTCGTCACCCGCCCTCGAGCTCATCAGCAGTTCCTCGGCGCTCGCGAACGTGCCCGCGGTGCAGAACAAGGCGATCTACGTGATGCCCGATGACTTCTACCTCACGGAGGACATCGTCGCGTACACGACGGTGCTCAAAGGCCTGACCGAGGCGCTCTCGGCGTAACGCGAGGCGCTGGCCGACGTGCGTGGCCGCGACTCGATGAGTCGCGGCCACGCATGCTGCAGACGACGAAGGATTCGCAATGACATCGCCCGACGCCACGAGGACTCGTGTGACTCACGTCGACGCACTCGGCTCGCAGAGATCAGCCCGCACGCAGCGGACTCCGTCGTCCCCGGTGAGCAGCCTGCCACTCATGATCGCGGTCGTGCTGACGGCAGGACTGCTCATCGTCTCCGTCTTCACCGGCGTTGCGGACATCACCGACACGACGGGCCGTGGCCATGAGTTCACCTGGATCACGCGCGTTCCGCGCACGGTCGCCCTCGTGCTGGCCGGGGCGAGCATGGCGATGGCCGGCCTCATCATGCAGCTGATGACGCAGAACCGGTTCGTCGAGCCCACCACGGTCGGCACGACGGAGTGGGCCGGCCTGGGACTGCTGCTCACCTACATCGTGGTGCCGATGCCGTCGTTGATGACGCGCATGGTGGTCGCGATCGTGTTCGCCTTCGCCGGAACGCTGATCTTCTTCCTGTTCCTGCGTCGCGTCCGGCTGAGGTCCTCGCTGATCGTCCCGATCATCGGCATCATGTTCGGTGCGGTGATCAGTGCCGTGTCCACCTTCATCGCCATCGAGTTCGACCTGCTGCAGACGCTCGGGGCGTGGTTCGCGGGCCGGTTCACCGGCATCGAGGCCGGACGCTATGAGCCGCTGTGGATCGTCGCCGTCGTCGCCGTCATCGTGATGTTCGTCGCCGACCGGTTCACCGTCGCCGGGCTCGGCAAGGACGTCGCCACCAACGCCGGACTGAACTACGAACGCGTGGTGCTGCTCGGTGTCGGCCTCGTCTCGATCGTCACCGGTGTCGTCACGGTCGTGATCGGGGCACTGCCCTTCCTCGGACTCATCGTCCCCAACATCGTCTCGATGATCCGCGGTGACAACCTCCGCACGAACATCCCCTGGGTCTTCCTCACCGGCATCTGGATCGTCACGGTCTGCGACCTGATCGGACGCGTGGTGATCATGCCGTTCGAAGTGCCGGTCTCCCTGGTGCTCGGTGCGGTCGGCTCCGTCGTGTTCATCCTGCTGCTCCTTCGCACGAGGAGGAATGTTGCCCTCTGACGTCTCGATCGCGCCGGCGCCCGCATCCGCCGCGCGGACCGACCGCAGCATCGGCGCCTACGCCAGTCGCGCGCACCGCACCAGGTATCTGCTGACCCTCGTCGGGCTGATCGCGGCAGCTCTCGTTCTCGTCGTGCTCGTGCTGAGCTGGGACAACCACCAGGTGCCGTTCAGCGACAAATGGTGGCGCGTCTCGCGGATGCGCTCCGAGGCGCTCATCGTCATCGGCCTCGTGACGCTGTGCCACTCTTTCGCCACCGTCTCGTTCCAGACGGTCACGAACAACCGGATCATCACCCCGTCGATCATGGGTTTCGAGTCGCTGTACATCCTCATCCAGACCTCCGTCGTGTTCTTCTTCGGCGTCGGTGGACTGGTCGGGATCGACGACTTCGCACAGTTCCTGGTCCAGACCGTCGGAATGGTGATCTTCGCGGTCCTGCTGTACTCGTGGCTGTTCTCGGGCAGGCTCGGGAACCTGCATGTCATGCTGCTGGTCGGGATCATCATCGGCACCGGTCTCGGGGCGCTCTCCACCTTCATGCAGCGGATGCTGGACCCGAACGAGTTCGATGTTCTTCGTGCGCGCATGTTCGGCAACATCGGCAATGCCGACACCGATCATCTGTGGTTCGTCATCCCGGTCTGCGCTGCGACTGCCGCGGCGATCTGGATGCTCTCGCGGCGGCTGGACGCCGTCGCGCTCGGCAGGGAGATCAGCACGAGCCTGGGTGTGAGTCACAAGCGTCAGGTCATGCTCACGCTCACGCTGGTGACCGTGCTCATGGCCATGAGCACCTCGCTGGTCGGCCCGATGACCTTCCTCGGCTTCCTCGTCGCGACACTGGCGTATGCCATCACCGACACCTACAGTCACCGTCGCATCCTGCCGGTGGCCTGGCTGCTCGGCTTCGTCATCCTCGGCGGAGCCTACTTCCTGCTGAGGCACGTGCTGCCGATGGTCGACACGGTGACCATCATCGTCGAACTCGTCGGCGGTCTCGTCTTCCTCGTCGTCGTTCTGAGAAAGGGACGCCTGTGATCCGTCTGTCCGACGTCGTCAAGCGCTACGGCGGTGACATCGAGATCGGCCCGGTGTCGATCGACCTCCCCGCCGGAGGGGTGATCGCGCTGGTCGGCCCCAACGGTGCCGGCAAGTCGACCGTGCTCACCATGATGGGTCGGCTGCTCGCACCCGATGCGGGAACGGTGGAGGTCGGCGGGCTCGATGTGCACCGCACCCCGTCGAAGCAGGTCGCCAGGACCGTGTCGATCCTGCGCCAGGAGAACCACTTCGTGACTCGATTGACGGTGCGCCAGCTCGTCGGGTTCGGCAGGTACCCGTACAGCGGAGGCCGACTCACCGAGCATGACGAGGACAAGATCTCCGAGGCCATCGACTTCCTGAACCTCGCCGACCTCGAGCAGCGCTTTCTCGATCAGCTCTCAGGAGGTCAGCGGCAGAGGGCCTATGTCGCGATGGTTCTCGCGCAGGACACCGAGTACCTGCTGCTGGATGAGCCGCTGAACAACCTCGACGCGCAGCATTCGGTGCAGATGATGCAGCAGCTGCGCCGCGCCGCCGACCAGCTCGGACGCACGATCGTGATCGTCCTGCACGACATCAACTTCGCCGCCGCCTACAGCGACTACATCGTGGCCATGGAGAACGGAAGGATCGCCGTGCACGGCACCCCCGACGAGATCATCCGCGATGAGGTGCTCAGCGCGGTCTTCCACACGCCGGTGACCGTGGTCGACGGACCCGGCGGGAAGTTCGCCGTCTACCACCGGTGACAACCGCCGGGCTCAGCGGTGCCGGTGATCCTCCGGTGCCAGGCGGGGTCCGCGTCGAGGTTCGGGGACCCCGGACGAGAAGATCAGGCGGATGACGCGCTGGCGGTGCCCGGCCCACGGCGCCAACAGCGCCAGCATCCCCGCATCGTCGGTGCGGCTGCCGGTCAGCGCGTAGCCGACCTCGTGGGCCAGATGGAAGTCGGCGACGCTGACGGCATCCGGGTCGCCGAGCGCGCGAATGCGGGTCTCAGCGGAGGTCCACGGGCCGATTCCGGGCAGGCTGGTCAGGATGCGATCGCGGGCATCGCCGTCGGATGCGGCCAGCACAGTGCGCTCGATCGCAGCCCCGCGCATCGCCGACCGGGCGATCACGCGTGCCTGCGACGGTTCGACACCGGCGCGGTGGAAGGC
>JBARWR010000450.1:0-1750 GCA_049646915.1 Microbacterium sp. | reverse complement strand
ACCCCCGGCCGCAGGACGTGGGCTACCGGCTCGGCACCTCCTAGGGCACCGGCGTGTGGGCCTCGGTCGAGGACTCGATCATGGTCATCGGCCCGCCCCGCTCCGGGAAGGGCCTGCATCTGGTGATCCCGGCGATCCTCGATGCCCCCGGCGCCGTCGTCGTCACCTCGACCAGGCCCGACAACCTCACCGCGACCATGCGCGCCCGCCGCAGGATCGGCCCCGTCGCGATCTTCGACCCCCAGCACTTGGCCGAGGGCCTGCCCGCCGGTCTGCGCTGGTCACCGATCCGGGGCTGCGAGTCGCCGCAGACGGCGATGATCCGCGCCACCGGGCTCGCCGCCGGCACCGGCCTGTCCGCAGGCGGAGTCGACGGCGGAGGCTTCTGGGAAGGAAAGACACGCGCCGCGCTCCAAGCCCTGCTGCACGCGGCGGCGATCGACAACCGGCCGCCCGCCGAGCTGTTCCGATGGACTCTCGATCCGACCGCGGCCGCTGACGCGGTGGCGATCCTGACCGGCTCCACCCAGGCCGCGACCGGATGGGCCGAGTCCCTGGAAGCGATGATCGACTCCGACCCCCGCACCCGCGACTCCATCTGGCAGGGCGTCTCCCTCGCCCTCGGCTCCCTCGCGGACCCACGCGTGCTCGACGCCGTATCACCCGGCCCCGGCGAGGGCTTCGACCCCGAAGCATTCATCCGCGACCGCGGCACGCTGTTCCTGCTGGCAACCGGCTCCGGTGCGGGAGCCAGCGCCGCGCTGGTCGCCGCGCTCGTGGAAGACCTCATCGAGACCGCCCGCCGCCTGGCCGCACGATCAGCCGGCGCGCGTCTCGATCCGCCGATGCTGCTGGCGCTGGACGAGATAGCCAACCTCTCGCCATTGCCGTCGCTGCCGACGCTGATGGCCGAAGGCGGCGGATCGGGGATCACGACCATTCCGGTGCTCCAATCGCTCGCGCAGGCGCGGGACAAGTGGAACGAGCACCAGGCGAACGCTATCTGGGACGCCTCCATCGTCAAGGTCATCCTCGGCGGAGCCTCCAACAGCCGCGACCTGCAGGACCTGAGCGCGCTGGTCGGCGAACGCGACGAATACACCGACTCCGTGACGCTGGGCGACCACGGCACCCGCTCCAACCAGAGGTCCGTGCGCCGGGTACCGATCTTCCCGCCCGACCGCATCCGCCGGCTCCCGTTCGGGACCGGGATCGTGCTACTGCGCTCCGCGCCCCCGATCGTCACCGACCTGCACCCCTGGCCCAAGCGTCCCGACGCCAGCCAGCTCGCCGCCGACCGTGCCGAGATCGAAACCCTGCTGCGCCGCTCCGACACCTGAACGCCGGACGCGACAAGGAGCACCTGCCCGCCACAACGGCCCGGCACCAACCGGCGCCGGAGAGCAGACAGGAGCACAGCATGTCCGACGAACCCCGCGGCGACGCCACGACGAACGACGTTCTCGACTCGGATGAGGATCAGATGGACGACGACGGCTACGACGAGCCGCTGATCGCCGAACCGCCGCACCCGATCAACTGGAACCTGCTGAGTGCCGACGATGCCGAGGCCGAGTGGTTGGAGCTCAACCGCTGGGTGGACTGGCTGCGGCACACCTACGGGCTCCCCGCCTCCGTGATCCCGCCGGCCTGGCACATGCACCCCGAGCTGCTGTGGGAGCTGAGCGCGCTGCACCTGCACTGGCTCTGCGCCTACGACCCCGACCAGAACGGCAGCGCACCGCTCGGC
>JBARWR010000449.1:0-7999 GCA_049646915.1 Microbacterium sp. | reverse complement strand
GGCGACGACGGCAGCGGAGACGCGAAGCGCGCGGGCGCGGCGTTCTTCTCGCGCAGCGCCTGACGCGCCTCGGCCTGCACGTAACGGCCGAGGTCCGTGATGGTCGAGACCGCACCCGAGTCGGTGAACCCGATGCTCGACGAGCTCTTGGTGACATCGACCGGGGCTGCACAGTCGTACCCGCCCTCGACCGCGGGCAGATAGGCGCCCTTGAGCGCCGGTGCGGGCTTCGGGGCGGATGCCGCCGGGCTCGGAAGCGAGGTGGATGTCAGCTCGAGCGGGGTCGTGACGTACTCCGAGATCAGCTGTGCGGCGCTCTCGCCCGAGATGCGCTCGAGGGCGAGACCGAGCATGAGATAGCCGGCGTCCGAATCGCGGTACGTGGTGTGCGCCGGGCCGCGCTGCACGCCCAGGCCGAAGCTGGCCAACTGCAGCGGTGCCCACTCCCGCTCCGGCGTGTTGAGCCAGTACTGCTTCGCTGCGGCCTCGGACGAGCCGACCCCGCTGGTGCCGTTGCAGAGGTCCAGCAGCGTGATGTCGCTGAGATCCGCGACGCCGGAGACGTACTTCGGCACGGGGGCGTCGAGCTTGACCTTGCCGGCATCCGCCATGCCGTACAGCACATCGCAGGTCATCAGTCGTGTCACGTCCGCCACACGGAAGGACATGTCGGTGGTGACCTTGGTGTCATCGCCCACGGCCTGCGTGCCGAGTCCGGTCACCCACTCACCGCTCCACGGCACCCACACGCCCACGATGGCGCCGGACGAGCCGGTCGCGACCATGGCGTTCTCGACGGCGGTCTGCAGCTGAGCCGTCACGTCATCGGGCAGCTTGCCCTCCACCTGCTTCGGCGGCGTGTACGAGAATTCAGGTTCGGATGCCGAGCATCCGGTGAGTGCGAGAACGAGGGCGACGGCGCCGCCGACGGCAGCGCGCAGACGGCGCGACGAACGAAGGTGCATAGATCGACTCTCTCCGAGTTGGATTCTCCGAGTCTAGAACGCGAAGTCTGAAAGCCCGCCTGTCATGGCATCCGCTCGTCAACTCTCCACCTGCTGCGCCTGCCGCGCCTCCCACGCTTCGCGCATGAAGCGGCGCACGTCCTCATCGACGAGTATGTCGCGCGGACGCAGCGGACGAGAGAGATAGAGGCCGTCGAGGGCTGTGAGCCGCGACAGGGCCACGTACGTCTGCCCGGGCGCGAATGCACCGGAGCCGAGGTCGATGACCGCCCGGTCGTAGGTCTTGCCCTGCGACTTGTGGATCGTCACCGCCCACGCCAGCCGCAGCGGGAACTGCGTGAACTCCGCAACGACTTCGCGGGAGAGCGTCTTGGTGCCCGGGTTGTACGCGTAGCGGAACCGCTCCCAGACGGCGGGCTCCACATCGAACTCCTCGCCGTCCACATCCACGCGCACCGACCCGCCGAGAATACGGGTGACCGTGCCGATCGAACCGTTCACCCAGCGGGGCGGCTCACCCTGCATCGCCACGTCGTTGCGCAGGAACATCACCTGCGCGCCGACCTTGAGCTTGAGCTCGGAGTCGGCGGGGTAGTTGGCCTCACCGCGCCCGAAGTCGCCAGATACCTCGGCGTGGGCGGTCTGCTCGCGGCCGGCGAGAGCGGAGAGATGACGGCTGTTGATGCTGTTGACGATGTCGTTGCGGGTGGCGAGCGTGATGATCGGCACCTCGCCCGGCTCGGGATCCGGCGGCGTGCGGGCGCCCTGCGTGTTCAGCGTCTCCGCGATCTCGGCGGTCACCCGGCCGTAGCGGACGGCGTTCAGCATGGCCTTGAAGCCGTCGTCGGCCTGCCGGTGGATCTGCACCAACTCGTGCACGTGCAGCTTCGCGCCGTGGGCGCCGAGATCCAGCATCCCGCCGCCCTCACCGCCCAGCCCGCCGGTCCACACCTTCGCGTCGAAGAACCAGAACGAGCGGTAGTGGTCCTGGATGTAGCGCAGCTCGTCGCCGCGCGGCGGCACCGGGGCCAGCTGGTACGGGTCGCCGAACATCACCACCTGCACGCCGCCGAAGGGCAGGCCGCGCTTGCCCCGCGCCTGACGCAGCGACCGGTCGATGGCATCCATCAGATCGGCGTTGACCATCGAGATCTCGTCGATGACGAGCGTCTGGATGGCGTTGAGGATGCGGCGCGTGGCATCCGACTGCTCGATCTCGCTCTCGGCGATCAACCCGATCGGCAGCCGGAACAGCGAGTGGATCGTCTGACCCTCGACGTTCAGCGCAGCCACGCCCGTGGGCGCGCAGATCGCGATCTGCTTCTCGGTGTTCCACGCGAAGTGCTGCAGCAGCGTCGACTTGCCGGTGCCCGCGCGGCCGGTGATGAAGACGTGCTCGTCGGTGTCCTCGATGAGTCGGAACAGCGCCTGCTGTTCATCGGAGAGGGTCACGGGCACGCACCCCATGTTAAGTCCCCGTGGGGGCTGCGGGAGTCTTCGCATGTCATCGCACCGCTCCGTCTCGGCTCCGTCCCAGGCCGGATGCCTAGACTTGCGCCATGATGCAGGGGCGGACGGTGTCACGGCGGCGAGCCGCGCTCCGCATCGACCTCAGCATCCTCGCCGTCGTAGGCGTTCTGCTGATCGCGGCCCTCGCTGCCGGAGGAATCTCGCTGTACCAGCAGATCTACAGCCCGTCAGCCTTCGTGCAGCGGTACCTGGATCTGCTCTCCTCCGGTCGCGCCGCGGACGCACTGCGGGTGCCCGGAGTCTCGGTCGACCTGGCCCTGCAGGGCGATGCGGAGCTCGACGACGTGGCATCCGAGGCGCTGCTGCGCACCGCCGCTCTCAGCCGGTTGAGCGACTATGGGATCACATCCGAGAAGCAGAAGGACGGCGTCTACCAGGTGACCGCCTCGTACGATGCCGCCGGCGCGAAGGGCACCTCCACCTACTCCGTGGTGCAGGACGGCTGGATCGGTGTGGTGCCGAACTGGCGCTTCGAACGCAGCCCGCTCGCCGAGATCGAGCTCACCGTGCGCGGCGCCGACGTCTTCTCGGTGAACGGCTTCGAGCTCGACCGGCGCCAGGTCTCCGTCCACGGCGCCGACGCGAAGCCGCTGGAGCCCCTGCACCTGCTGGTGTTCACCCCCGGCGTGTACTCGGTGACCGTCGACACGGCGATCTCCGCGACCCCCGGCGTCCGCGTGCTCGCCGATACGGCGCTGGCCCGCACGCCCGTCGAGGTGCAGGCGCAGCCGACGGAGAAGTTCATCGGCATCGTGCAGCAGAAGGTCGAGGAGTTCCTGGCCGCGTGCGCGACCCAGGAGGTGCTGCTGCCCACGGCCTGCCCGTTCGGCCTCGAGGTGCAGAACCGGATCGTCGACGGCACGCTGCCGAAGTGGTCGATCGCCGAGCAGCCGCAGGTGACGGTCGAGCCCGATGGCGCGCAGTGGCGGATCCCGGTGACCGAGGCCGTCGCCCACATCGACGTGAAGATCAAGTCGGTCTTCGACGGCTCGGTGCATGACGTCTCCGAAGACGTGCCCTTCCAGGTCGACGGCACCATCAGCGTTCTGCCCGACGGCACAGCGCAGATCAGAGTCGGGTCGCCCGTGGCGGACGCCGAATAGGCCCGCCGACTACCGGGCGGCGGTGGTCCCCTGCGCCCGCTCGGCCGCCTGCCGGTCGCGCTGGGCCAGCTTCGCGAGCTTCTCGTTGTAGTCGTCGAGCTCGGCGTCGCCGACGCGGTCGGTGAACCGGTCGCGGCGACGCTGCACCTTGTCATCCGACCTGGACCACTGGATCGCCACCGTGATCGCCAGGATCAGCGTCGGGATCTCGCCCACAGACCAGGCGATGCCGCCGCCGATGTACTGGTCCTCCATCGGCGTCGGGCCCCACGTGCGGCCCATCGAGCCGAACCACTCCGCCACCATCAGGCCCGACTGCATCATGATCGCCATGCCGAAGAAGGCATGCATGGCCATCACGGCGATCAGAGTGATGATGCGGCCGGCATGCGGCAGCCGGTACGGGATCGGGTCGACGCCGACCAGAGTCATCACGAACAGGTAGCCCGAGATGAGGAAGTGCACGACCATCCACTCGTGGCCGAGGTGGTCGTACATCGACCAGCGCACCAGGTCGGTGAAGTAGAACGCCCACAGCGACACGATGAAGATCGCCGCGGCCACGAACGGATGCGTGATGATCCGCGAGAAGGGCGAGTGCACCGCCCAGAGGATCCATTCGCGCGCACCGCGCGTGCCGTCCTCGCGCTTGCGGATGGCCCGCAGCGCCAGCGTGATTGGCGCGCCGCTCACCAGCAGCAGCGGGATGGCCATGCTGAGCACCATGTGGCCGAGCATGTGGACGCTGAACAGGTACTCCTGGTACAGGTTGATGGGCCCCGAGGTGACCCAGAGCAGCAGCAGCAGCCCTGCCATCCAGAAGATCGTGCGCTGCACCGGCCAACGGTCGCCGCGGGCATGCAGACGCACGATGCCGGCGATGTACAGGAAGACGCCGAAGCCGATCGCCACCAGCCACAGGATGTCGATGTCGTACGAGGTGAACCAGCGATCCAGCGTCAGTTCGGGCGGCAGCGGTGTGCTGGTGAGCCGCTCGGCCGCGGTCTGCACGGCCGGGGCGGTGTCGCCCTGAGGCGGAGGCGTACGCGCCAAGGCTGCGGCCGCACCGGATGCCAGGCCCATCAGCGCCAGCTCGCCGAGGACCAGCGTCCAGAACGAGCGCTTCTCCTTCGCACCGGAGAAGTGCGGGATCAGCCGGCGCCGGTACCAGGCACCGAACAGGCCGAGGGCGATCAGCAGGATCGCCTTGCCGATCACGATCAGGCCGTAGGGCGAGAGCAGTTCCTCCCACGAGCCGACCGCCACGATGGTGCGGGCGATGCCCGAGATGGCGACGACCACGAATGCGGCGAGCGCGAGCGAGGAGTACCGGCTGATCAGGAGCGGCACGTCGACAGCATCCGATTTGGAGGTGCTGGTCTTGGTCTTGGTACTGCTCTTGGTCTTGGTCTGCTTGCCGACCCCGCGCAGCACCACCAGCAGCATCAGCCCGCCGATCCAGACGGCCGCACCCACGGTGTGCAGCAGAATCGCGTTGACCGCGACATTGTGCCCGGCGAGGTCTCCGGAGTGGCCCTGGGTCGCCAGGGGCAGGAAGGCGGCCGCGGCGAGCACGGCTGTCATCAGAGTGCCCGTCCAGCCGCGCCAGCCGAAGGCGAGCAGCGTGATGACGGCGCCCATCAGCACGGTGATCAGCCACGCCTGCCCGAGCGGCAGAGTGAGCAGGAACATGCCCAGCTGGTCACCGAACGAGTTGTCGGCCGTGAGCTTGGGGTTGAAGGCCGCCAGAAGGGTCATGACCGCTGCCACTGCGGATGTCACGGTGAACAGCGCCGCGGCGACGGATGCCGTGTCCAGTGCGATGTCGAAGGGTCGGGTGCCGCTGCGCAGACCGAACAGCGCGAGCACCAGAGAGCCGAGCATCGCCGCTCCGGCGAGGTTGGCGACCATCTTCACGATCGGCAGACCCCACATCACGACGGGGCCGGGATCCAGCAGCTTCGGGGGCACGGCGGCGCCCCCGAAGACGAGGGCCGCGATGACCCCCGCGGTCGCGCCGGCGATGAGGATCACGAGGCCGGCGAGACGGTAAGACTTCACCCCTCCAGCCTACGGCTGATGCCTGTGCACGATGCGGGAGCGGCGGATGCGGGATGCGAGAGAGGCCGCCCCCGAAGGGACGGCCTCTCTCGGTGCTGCGCGGTCTTACTTGACGGCAGCCTTCAGCTTCGAGCCTGCGGTCACCTTGACGCGCTTGCCAGCAGGGATCTTGATCTCGGCGCCGGTCTGCGGGTTGCGGCCGGTGCGAGCAGCCGTGTCGACCT
This sequence comes from Microbacterium sp., assembly GCA_049646915.1. Classification (GTDB taxonomy): domain Bacteria; phylum Actinomycetota; class Actinomycetes; order Actinomycetales; family Microbacteriaceae; genus Microbacterium. The sequence continues at coordinate 2,116 of JBARWR010000449.1, read as the reverse complement.
GCTCGAACGAGATCCAGCCCGGGATCGAGACCTTGCTGCCCTTGGCGACAGCGTCGGAGACGGTGCCGAAGAGCGAGTCGAGGACGCGCGAAACGGTGGCCTGGCTCTCGCCGGTTGCGGAAGCGATGCTCGCGACGAGCTCGGTCTTGGTGATGGACTTGTCAGCCATGTCATCCTCCAGCGACGACGGTCCGTCGCATTCGTTTATGGTGCAGGAAGCGGATTGCCCCCCGTTGGTCGTGTGACCGCCTTGAATGTACCAACCACGGCCCGTATTTCCGCGTCATTTCGCGGGTTTCGTTGTTCTGCACAGCGTGTCGTGGTGCTGATGTGAAAATTGTGACTGCTGTTGCGATCATTTTCCGCACTCGATTCCGCCCGTCACGCCCGATGATCGTCGATCACGGCGCGCGCGGTTCGCGCGAAGTCCGCCGTGACATCCCCGTCCAGGTACCCTCCGACGAGAGCCGCGTCGCGCAGCAGAACAAGGGACGCCGCGACCTTGGCCGGAGCATCCAAGCCGGCGGCCGCGGCGAGAGCCTCCAGACTCGCGCGGAACCATCCCCGATGCTCGGTGATCAGCCGGCGCACCGCCCCCTCGCCGTCCGGATACTCCGCGGCTGCGTTGATGAAGGGACAGCCGCGGGTGTGCCGCTGGCGGACGTCCTCGACGATCCCTGCGATGGTCAGTTCCAGCAGCCGATCCGGGTCGTCCGTGACTGCCCGAGCCTCATCGAAAAGGCCCCGAAGGTACCCGTCCTCGCCCTCGAGGTACGCGAGCACCAGGTTCTCCTTACCGCCGAACTGCTTGTACATCGTCGCGCGCGTGACGCCCGCCACCGCGATCACCCGGTCGACGCCGACTGAGTGAATGCCCTCCTCATAGAAGAGGCGTGTGGCGGCCTCGAGAAGTCGGCCGCGCGCCGCACTGGGCCGTGAACCGGTCGTCTGGGGGGTGCTCATCTTCTGTGCCTCCTCTCTCATCGTCGCATCCGCCTCCCGAAGTCTCGAATCGCATATTCGGGAATAGGTTGCAATAGATAGAACGTTCGGTCTACTGTCAGAATATCGCAGACCGGACGACCGGACGCACACAGAGAGAAGAGAGAATCATGAACGCCACCGAGAAAGACCCGATCATCCTCATCCACGGATTATGGATGACGCCGAAGAGCTGGGACACATGGGCGGAGCGCTTCCGTGCTCGCGGTCACGAGGTCATCGTTCCCGGCTGGCCCGGCATCGACGACCGCAGCGTGGACGACATCCGCCGCGACCCCGCCGCCCTCCGGGGTGTGGGGCTGAAGCAGATCGCAGACAACTACGAGCGCATCATCCGCGCGCTCCCGCGCAAGCCCATCATCATGGGGCATTCCTTCGGCGGAGTGATCACCCAGATGCTTGCGGATCGTGGCCTCGGCGTCGCCTACGTCGCCGTGGCCCCGGGACAGACCGCCGGCGTCACAACGCTTCCGTGGTCCACGCTGTGGACGGGCACGCCGATCCTCTCCAACCCGTTCGGGATCAACGGCGCCAAGAAGCTGTCGAAGCGGCACTTCCACTTCACCTTCGGCAACGACCTGTCTCGTGCAGCATCCGATGCCCTGTGGGAGGAGTCCGCCGTCAACTCCTACAACCGGGTCTTCTTCGAAGGGGTCCTCTCGGTGTTCAACGAGAGGAGGGGCGTCACCCGCGTCGACTACGCCCGCACGGATCGCTCGGCACTGCTCGTCCTCACCGGCGAAATCGATCACGTCGTGCCACCGGCGATCGGCAGAGCCATCGTCAAGAAGTACGCCGCATCAGGCAGTCCGGCGACCGTCGACTACAAGGAGTTCCCCGGTCGTACGCATCGACTGGTCAGCCAGGACGGCTGGGAGGAGATCGCCGACTACGCGCTGGACTGGGCGGTCGAGCACTCCGCGACCACGGCGCGCTGAAGCGCTCGGGAGACACGGAAGGGGCGAGGATCCGAAGATCCTCGCCCCTTCTACGAGCGGATGCTTACCAGCTCGACTTGGTGATGCCGGGCAGCTCGCCGCGGTGCGCCATGTCACGGAAGCGGACACGCGAGATGCCGAACTTCGTGAGGACACCACGGGGGCGGCCGTCGATG
>JBARWR010000448.1:0-2360 GCA_049646915.1 Microbacterium sp. | reverse complement strand
GCTGTGGGCGGTGCAGCAGTGCCGTGCCGCCGGATTCGAGCCCGACGTGCGTTTCGAGGCCGCTGATCTCACCACGCACGTGCGGCTGGTGGCATCCGGGCACGCCGTCGGCATGCTGCCCGACCTGATCTGGGGCGACGAGCCGAGCCCGCTGACGATCGCGGAGCTGCCCGGCTCTCCCGTGCGTGAGGTGTTCACGGCCATTCGGACCTCATCGCACGCCCACGGATCGGTCGAGCTGGTGCGCTCCGCGCTGCGCGAGGCGTTCACCGCCCACCGCCGCATCGCCCCGTAGAGCCCGCAAAGACCGGCTGTGGGGCGCAAACGTCTGCTTCTCGGGCGCCGAACCGTGCGTTTGCGCCCCACAGATGGTCTTGGGTCAGAGGGCGCGGAGGGTCGCGTGGGGGATGCGGGTGCGCATCACGCGCACGGCCTCGGGGCTCGAATCCACGAGCACCGCGTCGCGGCCCAGGGCGGATGCCACCGCCCCTGTCGTGCCGGAGCCGGCGAAGAGATCGAGCACCCGGTCGCCGGGCCGGCTGGACGCCTGCACGATGCGGCGAAGGATGCCCTCGGGTTTCTGCGTCGGGTAGCCGGTCTTCTCGCGCCCGGATGTCGGCACGATCGTGTGCCACCAGACGTCAGTGGGCAGCTTGCCCCGTGCAGCCTTCTCGGGTGTGACGAGCCCCGGCGCCATGTACGGCTCGCGATCCACGGCATCCGAGTCGAAGAAGTACTCCCGCGGATTCTTCACGTACACGAGGATCGTGTCGTGCTTGGTGGGCCAGCGGCTGCGGGACTTCGCCCCGTAGTCGTACGCCCAGATCAGCTCATTCAGGAAGCAGTCCCGACCGAACACGGCATCCATCATGACCTTGGCGTAGTGCGCTTCCCGGTAGTCCAGGTGCAGGTACAGGGTGCCGTCGTCGGCGAGCAGCCGCCACGCCTCCTCGAGCCGCGGCATGAGGAAGTCGCCGTAGTCGTCGAAGCGGTCGTCGTAGGTGCGCAGCATCCCCCGCACTCGTTCGTAGGCATGGCCGTGAAACCCGTGCCGCACTTCCCTGCCGTCCCCTTCGCCCTCGTTCCGGCGGGCGGTGACCACCTGCCGCTCCTGTGTGCGGCCGGTGTTGAACGGCGGGTCCAGGTAGACGAGAGTGAAGGACCCGGATGCCAGGGAAGCCGCGACCTCGAGGTTGTCGCCCTCGATGATCTCGACGGCGCCTGGCGTTTCGTCTCGCGGAGCGGTTCCTGAGCGAGCGGAGCGAGACGAAGGGCGCCCCCCGACCGGAGAAGTGCTCACGGAACCCGATGCAGCCAGGCGTCGGTCGCGAACTTCGATTCCACCAGCGCCTCGGCATCCGCGTACTCGTCGGCGCTGATCGCACCGTCCTCCGCACCCGTCAGCGAACGGAACGTGTCCTTGAAGCGCTCGATGATCTCGCTGCGCTCCATACCGGTCTGCGTGCGCAGCGGATCGACCCGCTTGGCGGCTGAGGTGGTGCCCTTGTCGCTGAGCTTCTCGCGGCCGATGCGCAGCACCTCGGTCATGGTCTGGCCGTCGATGTCGTACGAGATGGTGGCGTGGTGCAGCACTCCGCCGTTCGCGAGGCGCTTCTGCGCGGCGCCGCCGATCTTGCCGGTGGGCGAGGCGATGTCGTTGAGCGGCTGGTAGGTGGCGTCGACGCCGATCGAGCGCAGCGCCTGCAGCACCCAGTCGTCGAGGAACGCGTAGGAGTCGGCGAAGGTCATGCCCTGCACCAGGGACGCCGGCACGTACAGCGAGTAGGTGATGATCTGACCGGCGGCCATCATCATCGCCCCGCCGCCGGAGATGCGGCGCACGACATCGAAGCCATGACGCGCAGCACCCTCGGGGTCGACCTCGTTGCGGTACGACTGGAACGAGCCGATCACGACGGCGGACTCGTCCCACTCCCAGATGCGCAGGGTCGGACGGCGCCGCCCCTCGCCCACACGAGCCGTGAGCACCTCGTCGAGGGCGAGGTTCAGGCGCGGTGAGACGGCCTTCTCGTGCACGATCTCCCAGTCGAAGTCTCGCCAGCCGGGTGCGGTGACCAGGGCGCGGCGCACGACAGTGCCGACCGACTCGGGCGAGAAGCCCAGCAGCTGCGCTCCGTCGGGCAGAGCGCCGCGCACGGCGGCGGCGATAGTGGAGGCGTCGGCCTCGACCGGCATCCCCTCGACCGCGGCGTTGATCGCCTCGAGAGCCGTGTCGGGCTCGAGGAAGAAGTCGCCCGCGAGACGGAAGTCTCGGATCAGACCGTCCTGCACCTCGAGATCGACGACGACGAGCTTTCCACCGGGAACCTTGTACGCACCATGCACGGCTCCAGCTTAAC
>JBARWR010000447.1:0-8089 GCA_049646915.1 Microbacterium sp. | reverse complement strand
CTAAGTAGTAGACGTCCGCCTGAGTGACATCGAAGTCGATGCCGCCGGCGGCGCTGGTCGCGTCGATCACGGTGAGCGCGCCGTCGGCGGCGACCCGGCGAACGGGCGCTGCGACGCCGGTGGAGGTCTCGTTGTGCGGCCAGGCATACACATCGACGCCGTCGACGACCTCGGCGGCGGTGAGGGATCCCGGTTCGGCCTTGCGCACGTCCGGGGCCTCCAGCCACGGAGCTGCGGCCGCCTTGGCGAACTTGCCGCCGAACTCGCCGAACACGATGTTCTGGCTGCGTCGCTCGATCAGGCCGAAGGCCGCGGCATCCCAGAACGCCGTCGAACCGCCGTTGCCGAGAATGATCTCGTACCCGTCCGGCAGACGGAACAGGGTCGCGAGCCGCTCGCGCACACTCGCAACGAGGTTCTTCACCGGAGCCTGGCGGTGCGATGTGCCCAGCAGACTCGAGCTGACCGCGGCGAGCGCCTCGATCTGCGCCGGGCGCACTTTGGACGGTCCGCAGCCGAAGCGTCCGTCGACGGGCAGGAGTTCACGCGGGATCTCGATCGCCATGGCTCGATTCTAGGCGGCGCCTGCGCGCAGTCCCTACCGAATGACGCACCGTGCCCCCCCCCCCGCGGAAAGGTAGGCTTGCCTAACAACCCCCGGAGGATGTATGACCGACCTGATCGACACGACAGAGATGTACCTTCGCACCATCCTCGAGCTCGAGGAGGAGAACATCGTGCCCCTGCGTGCGCGCATCTCCGAGCGTCTCGGGCACTCCGGTCCGACCGTCTCGCAGACGGTGGGGCGCATGGAGCGCGACGGCCTCGTCGTCGTCTCGGAGGACCGTCGCCTGGAACTGACCGACGCCGGACGCAGCAAGGCCGTGAACGTGATGCGCAAGCACCGGCTCGCCGAGAGGCTGCTCTCCGACGTCATCGGGCTGGACTGGGCTTACGTGCACGAAGAGGCCTGCCGCTGGGAGCACGTGATGAGCGAGCAGGTGGAGCGTCGGCTCGTGGAGCTGCTGGGCCATCCCACGGAGTCGCCGTACGGCAATCCCATCCCCGGCCTCGACCAGCTCGGCGACATCGCTCCGCGCGATTTCGACGACGGCGTGATCGGATTGGTGAAGAAGCTCGATGCCGCCGGCGCTCCGATCGAGGGCACGGTGCGCCGTCTCGCGGAGCCGGCTCAGGTCGACCCCGAGCTGCTCGAGCAGCTGCGCGATGCCGGCGTCGTGCCCGGTGCTCGAGGGGACTACCGCTACAACGAGGGGTACGTGCTCATCCGCATGGAGGGCAGCGAGGAAGGACTCGAGCTGCCGGTCGAGCTCGCGTCGCACATCTTCCTCGTCGGCGACAACTCCTGATCAGGACAGGTTTTTAATCGCGCACGACGGATTGCCAGGTTCGGAGGGTGACAGAATCGTTATCTTCCGGTAACCTCGGTGAAGTCCCCGACTGAGAAGCCTGTCGGAGACAATCGCGGAGGTCGCCTCCCTGGCTCGTCGCCTCCGCGAGCAGTTCGCACAACGTGCCGTGTGACATACGTGCCCGAGAATCGACTATTGCTGACGAGCCTGCGCTTGCCCGAAATGAGCGCGGAGGCGCAGGAGGACTCCCTTTTGGCTGCAGACATCGCCACGACCGATACACCTGAAGACCCCCGGCGGGCACGACGAAGCACCACCCGAAGCACGAAGCCCCGAGCCAGCGTGAAGCCTATGCGCTCGGTCGCGATCTTCGCCGCCGTCGGCGCCCTGGTCGCCGCGGTCGCTCTTCCGGCCTTCGCCGCCACCAAGCAGCCGGCTCAGGCGGCCACGACTCTGCAGCAGATGGCCGTCGACGACGCCCAATCCCTGGTCGTGGCCTCCGAGGCCACTGCGGCACCGCTCGCACGCAGCACCTACTCGGCGACGACTCCTGACGAGATCGCGAAGAAGAAGGCCGAAGAGGCCGCAAAGAAGCGCGCAGCCGCCGCCGCGCGCCTCGCATCGGTGAACAGCGGCGGCCGCATCAGCGACGCGGACCTCCGCCTGGTCGCCGCCGGATCCGGTGAGGTGCGCTATCCGCTCCCGCAGGGCTCCTACTACGTCAGCCGCACCCTCGGCAGCGGCCACAACGGCGCCGACATGGTCGCCCCGGCGGGCACTCCGATCTTCGCCGCCGCCGCCGGCGTGGTCCGCGTGTCGTCTGAGAGCTACTACGGCTATGGCGTCGGCATCGTCATCGACTCGATCGTCGGCGGGCAGCGCGTCTCGACCACCTATGGGCACATGACCAACGGCACCCGCGGTGTGCAGGCGGGGCAGGTCGTCAGCGCCGGCCAGTACATCGGCAAGGTCGGCAACACCGGTCACTCCTTCGGCGCGCACCTGCACTTCGAGGTCAAGATCAACGGATCCCTCGTCGAGCCGATCGGCTGGCTGCGAGTCAACGCCGGCTGAATCACCGGAGTCTGCGCCGTTCTCCGATGGTCGGGTGCGCTTCCCACACCGTTCAGATCCATGGGTTAGCCTGTACGCGTCGTCGTACGGGCGGGAGAAGCCGATGAACCTGATGCCGAGCATCCGAACCATGGATGCGCTCGGTCGACTGGTTCGTCGGCTCCGGCCGCAGGGACGGCTCGGCACCGTCGAGCATGAAGGGCGCTGTCTCTAGACAGTGCCCTTTCTTCGTCCCTGCGTTCGTCTGCTGTCCGTTCGACGTCGTGTGAGTCGATAGCGCCGGGAAGCCATCCCGGCCGGATCGAGAGGATGACGACGATGCGCACACTGGTACTGAATGCCGGATACGAACCGCTCACGGTGGTCTCGTTCAAGCGAGCCATGGTGCTCGTGATGAACGACAAGGCCAGCGTCATCGAGCATGTGGAGGGCGACCCGGTCTGGTCGGGGAGAGGCGCCTACGATCGCCCGGTCGTGATCCTGCTCACCAGATATGTGCGCGTGCCATCGTCTCGGCATCAGCCGGTCACCAGACGCGGAGTGCTGCGACGGGACGATCACCGCTGCGGCTACTGCGGGCGTACCGCTTCGACGATCGACCACATCCTGCCGCGCTCGAGGGGTGGTGTCGACAGCTGGGAGAACCTCGTCGCCTGCTGCCTGGCATGCAACAACGTCAAGAGCGACCGCACACCGCGTGAGATGGGCTGGGATCTGCGGATGACGCCGCGCCCGCCACGGGGAACGGCCTGGAGCGTGCGCGGCGCGGAGCGCGGCGACCCGCGGTGGGAGCCGTATCTCGCGCTCGCCGCGTGACGCGTGAGCGCAAGTCCCCATTAGACTTGTCGCGCGCCTTCGTAGCTCAGTCGGATAGAGCAGCCCTCTCCTAAAGGGCAGGTCGCAGGTTCGAATCCTGTCGGGGGCACTGTCGTGAGAACCAGTCACAGCGTCCGAAGATGCCAGCGCGGCGGGCTCGTCGTCGCGCGCAGTCGACCCGGATCCTCGTCTCCGTGGATGGGGTCACAGCCCGTCGGGTGCGCAGAGAAGGTGTGAGCGGGCTGTGAGCGGCACCTGCTGCCTTGATGGCCTACGATGGCCCCTCGTCGATCTTCCAGTCACCCGATGGGATCGCGTTCACACCTATCGACTGGGCCGACGGGCTGATGCTCGCAGATCAATGCGCGGCGCGATACGCGTCCATCACCTCGGCGGAGATACGACCGCGCTCTGACACCTTCAGACCCTGCGACTTCGCCCATTCGCGGATCTCGCCGACCTCGGAATTGCGCGGCGCGCGGCGACGCGGTGCAGCTGCCCGGGCAGCTCCAGCGGATGCGCGGCGCCCTGCCTCGATATACGGCGCGAGCGCGTCGCGCAGGTCGTCCGCATGGGAATTCGTCAGATCGATCTCGTATGCGGTGCCGTTCAGGGCGAAGTGGACCGTCTCTCCTTCTCCGACTTCCAATAGCGTGCCATCGATATCGTCAACCAGCTGATGCACAATTCTTCTAGCCATGCGGACAACAATATGCGAGGAGCATGGGTGAAGCAAGAATGCCGTGTGGCATTGTGAATTCACATTCGAGAATTCGCAGAGGATGACTCAGGGAAGAATACCCAGGCGCCGTGCGCGCGTCACTGCCGCGTGGCGCGTGGAGGCATCCAATTTCGACATCGCCGCACTCAGATACGCTTTGATCGTGCCCTCTCGCAGGCCCAACTGGGCGGCGATCTCCGAATTCGTGGATCCCAGCGCCGCGCACGCCAGCACATCCAGCTCGCGGGGGGAGAGATGCACGCTCGGCGACGCCTCCGTCACAGGTTCCTGCCCGACGACTCCCATCAGTCGTCGCTCGACGGCCGTGATGCGCTCGCGCAGCGACTCGTCGGCGAGGGACGACGCTATGCTGCGCAGCTCTGCGAAGCTCTCCCGCAGATCCTCGCGCTGGGGCGTTGCCAGGGCCGGCTCCGGGGCCGTCTCGCGCAGACGTCGCTCGACTTCGTCCCGGATACGCAACTCCGTCGCGATGCGCTGCACCACGGACATCGCGGGAGCTGTGGTGACGCCACCCACCTGGGACTGCTCCCAGGCTCCGGCGTACAGCACGCCGCGCGGCCGGCGGTCGACGATGATGGGCAGCGCCAGCAGCGTGCGCAGCCCCTCGCCCAGTACGAACACGTCGTAGTCGTGCGTGATCTGCTGGGATGAGCGGTAGTCGTTGGTCATGCGGGGGCGCAGCTCGATCATGGCGCGTCCACCGAGACCCCGCTCCGGGCGCACCTGCAGCCCGTCGAGGTGATGGGTGCGGTTGCCGACGATCGTCGTCACCGACACCTCGCCGTCCTCGATGAGGCCGCCGAATGCCACTGGGAAGCGCGTTCGCCGCGCCAGCTCACGCACGCCATCGGCGACGAGCTGCTCCGCGGATGCGATCTGCGTGGTCATTCTCAGCTGATACCAACTTTCGGGGGTGACGGCGACGTGACCCCGTTTCGTAGCGTCGACGATACCATCCGCGTGACGCCCGTCACGCGGCATCGACCATGCGGCAAGGAGGCCTCATGACTGATCGGATCGATGACGAATCCGGCGGAGGGATCGACCACATCTCGGTGGAGGAATCGGAGAGGTTCTAGGGGTTGAAGCGGATGCAGCGGTCATTCGTCTTCCCACTGGCCATCTTCTTCCTGCTCTGGTATTTCGCTTACGTGCTGCTTGCGGCATTCGCCACGGAGTTCATGAGCCAGCGCGTCTGGGGTGATATCACCGTCGGCCTGCTCTTCGGCCTGGGCCAGTTCGTGACGACTTTCGCGATCACGATGTGGTACGTGTCATTCGCCAATAGGAAACTCGATCCGATCGCCACCGAAATCCGTGACGAACTCGAGAAGGCACAGGTGCTTTCGTGAACATGGTTCCCACGGCCGCTGAAGCGGTGCAGAATGATCCCGTCCTGAATATCGCCATCTTCGGCGCATTCGTCGCAGTGACGCTCTTCATCGTCATCCGCGCGAGCCGGAACAACAAGACCGCCGCGGACTACTACGCAGCCGGCCGCTCCTTCTCCGGGACCCAGAACGGGTTCGCCATCTCGGGCGACTACCTCTCTGCGGCGTCGTTCCTCGGCATCTGCGGTGCGATCGCGATCAACGGCTACGACGGGTTCCTGTACTCGATCGGATTCCTCGTCGCCTGGCTCGTGGCGCTGCTGCTGGTGGCCGAACTCATGCGCAACACCGGCAAGTTCACCATGGCCGACGTGCTCGCGTTCCGGCTCAAGCAGCGCCCGGTGCGCCTCGCCGCGGCGATCACGACGCTCGCCGTGTGCTTCTTCTACCTGCTCGCGCAGATGTCTGGAGCCGGCGCGCTCGTCTCTCTGCTTCTGGTCATCGACAGCAAGGTGGGCCAGTCCATCGTGATCGCGGTCGTCGGCGTGCTGATGATCGTCTACGTGCTGATCGGCGGGATGAAGGGCACGACCTGGGTGCAGATCGTCAAGGCCGTGCTGCTCATCCTCGGGGCGATCGCGATGACCATCTGGGTCATGGCGCTGCACGGCTTCAACCTGAGTGCTCTGCTGGAGCACGCCGTGCAGAATTCCCCTGCGGGCGACAAGATCCTCGGGCCCGGGCTGAAGTACGGTGCCAACCCCCTCGACTTCCTCTCCCTCGGCATGGCGCTGGTGCTGGGTACGGCCGGACTGCCGCACGTGCTGATGCGCTTCTACACGGTGCCGACCGCCAAAGAGGCGCGTCGCTCGGTGGTCTGGGCGATCTGGCTCATCGGACTCTTCTACCTGCTGACGCTGGTGCTCGGCTATGGAGCCGGCGCGCTCGTCGGACCGGAGACGATCTCGAACGCTCCCGGCGGGGTGAACTCGGCGGCTCCGCTGCTGGCGCAGGCACTGGGCGGACCCCTGCTGATGGGCTTCATCTCAGCCGTCGCCTTCGCGACGATCCTCGCGGTCGTCGCCGGGCTCACCATCACCGCAGCCGCTTCCTTCGCGCATGACATCTACTCGAACGTGATCAAGCGCGGCAAGGACGGCAAGGGCGTATCGGACGCGGCCTCCGAGGTGAAGATCGCACGGCGCACCGTGGTCGTGATCGGCATCCTGGCGATCATCGGCGGAATCGGAGCGCAGGGGCAGAACATCGCGTTCCTCGTGGCGCTGGCGTTCGCGATCGCGGCGTCCGCCAACCTGCCGACGATCCTGTACTCGCTGTTCTGGAAGCGTTTCAACACTCGCGGAGCGGTCTGGAGCATGTACGGAGGCCTGGCCGCGGCGATCGGTCTCATCGTGATCTCGCCGGTGTTCTCCGGCAGCGAGACGTCGATGATCCCGGGGGATCGACATCGCGATCTTCCCGCTGAGCAACCCGGGCATCATCTCCATCCCGCTCGGATTCCTGCTCGGCTGGATCGGAAGGGTGACCGCCAAGACGGCGGAGTCGCGCGCTCTGGCTGCAGAGATGGAGGTGCGCTCACTCACCGGCTTCGGGGCGGAGAAGGCCGTGGAGCACTAGATCCCCGCGCCTCGCTCGTGCCGACGACCGCACGAGCTGAAGACGGTCTCCACGACAGGAGCGGAGCCCGGCGGCCTACACGCCGGGCTCCGCCTGGTTCAGGACTTCGACGCGGCGTCGCGTTCGAGGTCGAGCAGGAAGCGCTTGCGCTGCGGGTGCGCACCGTAGTGACCGGGTGTGCCGTCGGATCGGATGACGCGATGCACCGGAACGATCACGGAGAACGGTGTGAGCCGGCAGGCGGTTCCCACCGCGCGTGCGGCGCCGGGGCTCCCCGCGCGCACGGCCACCTCGCCGTAGCTCATGGTCTCGCCCCACGGAATCTCGCACACCGCCTGCATCGCGGCAAGCGGGAAGCCGTCGATCAGGCTCCAGTCGAATCTGATCCGCTCGTCGAATCGCACGGGGGCGCCGTCGAAGTAGTCCGCCAGCAGGTGCGCCAGCTCGTCGGCGGTTCCGGGCACGTACTCGGGCACCTTTCGGATCCGTCGGCCCACGCTCTCCAGCAGCCAGGGCACGCTCGGATCCTCGGCCTCGGACAGGTCGAAGCTCACGATCCCGTCATCCGAGAACACGGCGAGCGCGTCGCCGAAGGGCGTCGGGGTGAGGTCGTATCGAAAACTCATGTCCCCATCATCGTTCGGTCCCGCCGGCTCGGCGGCGCTGATCCCGGTGGCGGTGCACAACTCGCATTTACCCCTCGCCTGTGCAGGACGATTCGTCATCGCATCCCGATCGCGGGTGCCGGGTGACCGCAATCCTCGCAATACGGCCGGGAATACCGGCGCCGGCGCGGGTCGCGCCTAGGCTTTGGGTGTGTGGCGACGTGAGGCGATGGGCGCCGAGGACGCGGGAGAGGATGCCGCGATGAACCTCGGAGAGCTCAGCGACTCGTCGACGGGTGTCGACATCGCCCATGCCGCCGAAGCGCGACGGACCCAGCTACGTGCCGAGGCCGCGGATCTGGGCGGAGCTTCGCCGCTCGTGCTCTTCGGAGACGATCCCGACGCAGGCATCGACATCTCCAAGGCGCACCCCGGGAGTCTGCCTCAGTTCATCACCGGCCGCTCGACGCTGCTGTCCAATCTGTTCCGCGACGAGGTGGGGCTGCGCAC
>JBARWR010000446.1:0-5925 GCA_049646915.1 Microbacterium sp. | reverse complement strand
GCGCCGACACGTGCGTGCCCGAATCCCAGCCGAACCACGCGACGGTCGCGACCCGGCGCGACTCGCCGCGGGCGACGCAGGAACGGATGACGTCCGCGCACAGTCGCTGCGCGGCATCCGCCCACGCCGCGAAGACCAGCAGATCGGTGTCGATGCCGTGCAGCACGAAGACGACGAGATCGGCAGTGTCGAGGTCTCCGAAGGACACGACGGCGTGCGGGCCGGGATCGACCATGGCGAGCGACTGCAGACGCGCCTGAGAGTCGTTCTCGAGGACGGACATCAGAGCGCGCAGTTTCTGCTCGGTCACGGGTGGCAGGTCGGTACGCGCGAGCTCCGCCCGCAGCTGCTCGATCGCCACGGCGTCAGTCGGAGGACTTCAGAACGAACGCGTCCGTCGGGGGCTCCGGATCCAGAGACGGGCGATACACATCGGGCTCGAGGTAGATCACGCGGGCAGCCGGTACGACGGCGCGGATGCGACGCTCGATCTCGTCGATGTCGCCGGCGGCGTCGCGAACGGTCTTGTCGGCGGTGAGGGCGACCTTCGCCGCCACCATCAGCTCGTCCGGCCCGAGGTAGAGGGTCTTGATGTGGATGAGCTTGACCACATCGGGGCCGCCCGAGATCGCGTCGACGATGAGATCGTGGTCGGCCGGGTTGGCGCCCTCTCCGACCAGCAGGCTCTTGGTCTCCATGCCCAGGATCAGGGCGATCACGATCAGCAGCAGACCGATCATCAGGGTGCCCAGCGCATCGAAGACCGGATTCCCGGTGATCAGCGTGAGTCCCACGCCGAGTAGAGCGAAGGTCAGACCGGTGAGCGCGCCGGTGTCCTCCAGCAGCACGACCGGCAGCTCGGGTGCCTTCGAGCGGCGCACGAAGGAGATCCAGGACTGGCCCTTGTCGCGCACCGCGTTGCTCTCGCGAACGGCAGTGCGCAGCGAATACGATTCCAGGCCGATCGCGATCACCAGCACGACCAGCGGCAGCCACCACCAGGCCTGATCGATGGCGTGCGGATGCGTGAGCTTGTCGACACCCTCGTAAACAGCGAACAGTCCACCGAGGGAGAAGAGCACGATCGACACGACGAACGCCGACACGTACCGTTCACGGCCGTAGCCGAACGGATGCGCCTGGTCGGCCCGCTTCGCGGCCTTGCGCCCGCCGAGCATGAGCAGCAGCTGGTTTCCGGAGTCGGCGACCGAGTGGATCGCCTCGGCGAGCATCGACGCCGAGCCCGAGAGTGCCCACGCGACGAACTTGGCCAGGGCGATGCCCAGATTGGCCAGGAGTGCCGCGACGATCGCCTTGCTGCCACCGGATGCGCTCATGGCACCGAGTCTACTTCGCGGTCTCCGCAGCGCCGAGGGACACGACCGGGGCCGCGCACGGCTCGTAGGATGGCCGCATGGTCGACGCGCTTCCCTCCCTCGCTTTCCTCGGTGCCGGTTCGATGGGAGGAGCGATCCTGCAGGGGGTCGTCGCCTCCGGGGTCCCGGTCGACGGCGGCATCATCGCCACGAATCGTTCGCGCGAGAAGGCGGATGCCCTGGCATCCCTCGACGGGGTGACCAGCCTCGCCCTGGAGGAGGCGCCGGGAGGGAACACGGATGCCGCGGCCGCCGCACGAATCGTGCTGGTGGGCGTGAAGCCCGCGATGGTGTCCGATCTGCTGGGGGAGATCGCTCCGGTGCTGCGCGAGGATGCCATCATCGTGAGTCTCGCGGCCGGCGTCACGCTGGACACGTTCGCGGAAGCGCTGGGAACGGGAGCACACGTCATCCGCTCGATGCCGAACACTCCGGCGACGGTGGGACGGGCGGTGACCGGCCTGGCCGCGGGAGCGGCGACCACCGCCGCGGACATGGCACTCGTGCGCGCCCTGTTCGAGACCGTCGGCGCCGTGATCGAGGTGCCCGAAGAGCAGATCGACCCCCTCTCCACCGTGTCCAGCTCGGGACCCGCCTACGTGTACCTGCTCATCGAGGAGCTGACCAAGGCGGCAGCCGGGATGGGCTTCTCGGAGGCCGATGCCCGCCTCATGGCCGAGCAGACCTTCATCGGCGCAGCCGCCCTGCTCGAGGCCTCCGGTGAGGACCCCACCGAGCTGCGCCGGCGCGTCACGAGCCCCAAGGGCACGACCGAGCGGGCTGTCACCGTCATGCAGGAGGCGCGCCTGGGTGACATGTTCGCCCGGGCGACGGCCGCCGCTCTGGCGCGTGCGAAGGAGCTCGCCGCCGGCGCCTGAGTGCGCATGAGAGCACGGCATTCGCGCCGGATAGGACGACTTCTCAGCATCCGACGGCACTCGTCAGCATCCGCACGCCCGAGCCGCATCCGCAGGCGTGTCCCAGTTCCGGCGGGTGCGGGTGCCTCGAACCCGCATCTTCTCAGCCGCGCCCGGCGCCGTGTCTCAGCTCCGGCGGGTGCGGGTGCCGCAAACCCGCCACTTGTGGGACACGCACCGAGTGCTCGGCGCTCAGCGATCCAGACCCGCGAAGCGCTCGATGTCGCTGTTGGTGCCCGACACGATGATGAGGTCGTGGTTGGTCACGACGGTGGTGGCCTCCGCATAGCGGAACGGCTTGCCCGGGCTCTTCACGCCCACGACGGTCACCTTGTACTTGGTGCGCACGCCGGACTCGTTCAGCCCGATTCCGCGGATGAACTTCGGCGGGTACATCTTGGCCAGCACGAAGTCGTCGTCGAAGCGGATGAAATCCAGCATCCGTCCGCTCACCAGGTGCGCGACGCGCTCGCCGGCCTCGCGCTCGGGGTAGATCACGTGGTTCGCGCCGACGCGGGCGAGGATCTTGCCGTGCGACTGCGAGACCGCCTTCGCCCAGATCTGCGGCACCTTCAGGTCGACGAGATTCGCGGTGATGAGGACGGATGCCTCGATCAGCGAGCCGACGGCGACGACGGCCACTTGGAAGTCCTGGGCGCCGATCTGGCGCAGCGCATCGATGTTGCGGGCATCCGCCTGCACGGTGTGAGTGACGCGCTCCGACCACTTCTGCACCAGGCCGAGGTCCTCGTCGATCGCCATGACCTCGCGGTCGAGTCTGTCGAGCTCTCCTGCGCAGGCGGCGCCGAAGCGCCCCAGCCCGATCACGAGCACCGGCGCGTCACCGCGAACCATCTCAACCAACGATCGGCCTTTCCACGGGCAGCGAATAGAGCTGCGATCGGGACGTCGCGGCGACCGCCGCGGCGAGAGTCACTGTACCAACGCGCCCCATGAAGATGGTGGCGGCGAGGATGTACGAACCGGCATCCGGCAGTGCGCCGGTCACGCCGGAGGTGAGCCCGACGGTGCCGAACGCCGAGATGACGTCGAACAGCACGTCGACCACCGGAAGCTTGGTCACCTGCGTGATCGCGATGGTCGACACCGCGACGATGGTCGCGCCCCAGGCGACGACGGAGAGTCCGACGCGCTGCACGTCGGAGGGGATGCGGCGACCGAACGCCTCCACGGACTGGCGACCCCTGGCCTCGGACCAGACGGCGATGGCGAGCACGGCCAGAGTGGTCACCTTGATGCCTCCGGCGGTGGATGCCGAGCCGCCGCCGACGAACATGAGCATGCACGCGACGAGCATCGACGAGCCGTTGAGATCGGCGATGTCGATCACATTGAAACCGCCGGAGCGCGTCATCGCCGACAGGAAGAAGGCCTGCATCGTGGTGTCGGCCGCGTCCATCGACCCGAAGGTGCGCGGGTTGCCGTACTCGAGCAGCAGGAACACGCCCGCGCCGACGAAGAACAGCAGCACGGTCGTGACGAGGGTCAGCTTGGAGTGCAGCGACCAGCGCTTCACATGCCAGACGTGCTTGGCGAGCGTGTAGATCACCGGAAAGCCGATGCTGCCGAGGAAGACGCCCGCCATGAGCAGGGTGAGCACCAGGTAGTCATCTCCGAAGACGGCGACTCCGCCGGCGTTCGGGGCGAAGCCCGTGTTCGTGAACGACATCGCCGCGAAGTACGGCGCCTCCCAGAGTGCGGAGAACGGATCGACCTCCGCCATCACGAGTGCGGGGTACAGCAGCACGGCGAGGGTGGCCTCGATGATCAGCGCTGAGGATGCGACCGTGGTCAGCAGCTGCCCGACCTCGCCCAGGCGCACGGTCTGACTCTCGTTGATCGGCCCGCCGTGGGCGCGCAGCGGATTGCTGTCGCCTGCGGCCATGAGTTTCGCGCTCAGCCCCAGGCGTTTGGAGATGACCAGGCCCATCAGAGAGGCCAGTGTCAGCACACCCAGTCCGCCGATGTTCACGCCGATGAAGATGATCACCTGACCGAAGCCCGACCAGTGCGTGCTCATGTCGACCGTGGTCAGGCCGGTGACGCAGATCGTAGACACGGCGGTGAACAGTGCGTCGCTGAGCGGAGTGATCGATCCGTCGGCGGAGGAGAGCGGCAGCGACAGCAGGCCCGTGAACAGCAGGATCAGAGCGGCGAAGATGACGATCGCGAAACGGGACGGCGATGAGGTCACGAGGTGCTTGACGTGCCGGGCCGCCTGGTGCATTCCGCTGCGCGAGGAAGATGCCGACATCATGCCCGACATCCATCCTCCTTGTCTCCGTGCGACGACGACCTTCGCCGAGCTTTCGTCATGGTACTCCGCGTACGTGCGTGGTACTCGGTGCCCGTGCCGACTAGCCTGAGGGCATGACGGACATCTTCGACGTGATCGCTGACGGCACGAGGCGCGACATCCTCCAGCTGCTGCTGCGTCGCTCCACGGAGGGCGATGCCGGAACCAGTGTGACCGAGATCGTGAGCGAGCTGGGGGTCAGCCAGCCGACCGTCTCCAAGCACCTCAAGGTGCTGCGCGAGTCCGAACTCGTGACGGTCCGTGAAGACGGACAGCGCCGCTTCTACAGCATCGCTGTGGCTCCGCTCGAGGCCGTCGACGACTGGCTGGTGCCGTTCCTGATCGACGCCTACGGGGATCAGGCGTCCGACATCGACTATCTCGGTGCTCCGCTGAACGACGGTGCGGCGCACGCCGCCGAGGTGGTCGGACGAGCGGCGGCATCCGCCAAGTACGTGGTCACCTCCGCATTGCGGCGACTCGGCAACTGAGACCGAGGACGAACGCCGGGGCGACCCGGAGCGGATGCCCGGGCCGCCCCAGCGGGCTCAGCGCTGGCCGGCCTTCCGCCGGAACAGCCACGCGCCCCACACCACGGCGACGGCGAGGATGCCGACGCACCAGGCGACCGCCCACCATGGCTCGGTGCCGAGGGACGTGTCCATCAGCAGACCCCGGATCGTCTCGACGATCGGTGTGATCGGCTGGTTCGCAGCGACCGGCTGCAGCCATGTCGGCATGCTCGCCACCGGTACGAAGGCGCTGGACAGATACGGCAGGAACAGCAGGATGAACCCGTAGCCGTTCGCGCCCTCAGGGGAACCGGCGGCCAGGCCGATCGCGGCGAACAGGTAGGTGATCGCCAGCAGGTACAGCGTGATCAGCAGGCCCAGCAGCACCCATTCGCCGAAGCTCGCCGTCGGTCGGAAGCCGACCAGCACGCCGACACCGATCACGATGGCGGTGGCGAGAAGGTTGCGCAGCAGGCTGGCGACGACGTGTCCGGTCAGCACGGCACCGGGACGCAGCGGCATCGTGCGGAACCGGTCGATGATGCCGGTGCGCATATCGTTCGCGACGTAGACGGCTGTCGAGGACGCGCCGAAACCCGCGCAGGTCAGGATGATACCTGGCACGACGTAGTCGACGTAGGCTCCGCCGGGATCGATGGCGCCGCCGAACACCCAGGTGAAGAGCAGCATGAGCATGACCGGCAGCATGATCGCCATCAGCAGCGACTCGCCGTCGCGCAGCGAGTGACGCAGGCTCCGTCCGATGAAGACGGATTCGGCGCTGAGGCCGCGCAGCCGCGGCC
>JBARWR010000445.1:0-4059 GCA_049646915.1 Microbacterium sp. | reverse complement strand
CGCGGACCGCGGTCCCGTTCGCCGCCGCGATCGGTGCGCTCACGCGGTGGGCGGCTGTCGCGCTGCACGGTCCGCGACAGCTCGTCGCGCTCGGGGTCCAGCAGAAGGGGAGTCTCGCCCTGTGCGACCACGGCGAGAGCGGCCGCGACATCCGCCTCCGGCACGTCGTGATGCCGGACGTAGTGCGCGACGACATCGCGGAAGGCCTCGATGCGCGACGTCTCCTCGAGCGCGTTCGTGATCGCATCGTCGAAGCGGGCCAGGCGCGTGCTGTTGACATCCTCGGTCGTGGGAAGCTGCATCTGCGCCGGCTGCTGTCGCGTCGCCTTCTCGATGTGCTTGAGGAGGTAGCGCTCGCGCGGGGTGATGAAGCTGATCGCGTCGCCCTTGCGGCCGGCACGACCGGTGCGGCCGATGCGGTGCACGTACGACTCGGTGTCGGTCGGGATGTCGAAGTTCACGACATGGCTGATGCGCTCGACGTCCAGGCCGCGCGCGGCGACATCCGTCGCGACGAGGATGTCGAGCTTGCCGTCCTTCAGATGGTTCACACTGCGCTCGCGCTGCACCTGTGCGACGTCGCCGTTGATGGCAGCGGCGGAGTATCCGCGTGCGCGGAGCTTCTCGGCGAGCGTCTCGGTCTCGTTCTTCGTGCGGACGAAGACGATCATCCCGTCGAAGTTCTCCACCTCGAGAATGCGGGTCAGCGCGTCGACCTTCTGCGCGTACGAGACGATCAGGTAGCGCTGGGTGATGTTCTGGTTGGTCGTGGTCTTGCCCTTGATCGCCACCTCTTCGGGCGAGTTCAGGTACTGCTGCGCCAGGCGACGGATCGCCGCGGGCATGGTCGCGGAGAATAGCGCGACCTGCTTGTCCTTCGGTGTCTGCGCGAGGATCTGCTCGACATCCTCCGCGAAGCCCATCTTCAGCATCTCGTCGGCCTCGTCGAGCACCAGATACTTCAGCTCGGACAGGTCGAGCGTGCCCTTGGCCTGATGGTCCATGATGCGACCAGGCGTGCCGACGACGATGTGCACGCCGCGACGCAGTGCCGACAGCTGCACGCCGTAGCCCTGGCCGCCGTACACCGGCAGCACGCGGACGTCCTTCATGCGCGAGGAGTACGACTCGAACGCCTCGCACACCTGCAGCGCCAGCTCGCGGGTAGGAGCGAGCACGAGTGCCTGCGGGGTCTTCTGCGACAGGTCCAGGTGCTCGAGCACGGGCAGCGCGAACGCCGCCGTCTTGCCGGTGCCGGTCTGTGCGGTGCCGAGCACGTCGCGTCCCTCCAGCAGCAGCGGGATGGTGGCCGCCTGGATGGGGGAGGGCGTCTCATAGCCGAGATCGCGGATGGCCTTGAGAACCGGACCGGTGAGACCGAGCTGCTCGAAGCCGGGCTTGGGCGTCTCCTCAGCGGTGGACTCGGTGGTCACGGAGGGGGCGTCGGCGGGAGTCTCAGCAGCGGCGGTATCGTCAGCAGTCACCTGCCCACGATAGTGCCTGCGCCTGTGCGGACGCAGTGCGCAGGGCCGCTCAGTCCCCGGTGGTCAGCGCGACGAGCTTCTCTTTGACCTGGCGACGCAGCACCTTGCCGATCAGCGACGTGGGCAGCTCGTCGACGATGAAGATGCGGCGCGGCACCTTGTACGGGGTCAGGATTCCGCGGGCGAACTCGCGGATCGCCTCGACATCGACATCCCTGTCGCCGTCGATGACGACCGCCGCGACGACCTCCTCGCCGGAGTGGTCGCTGGGCAGGCCGACGACGGCGGCATCCACGACATCCGGATGCTGTCGCAGCGCGACTTCGACCTCGGTCGGGGCGACGTTGAAGCCGCCGGTGATGATGAGCTCCTTGATGCGATCGACGATGCGCACGAACCCGGCCTCGTCGATCGTCACGATGTCGCCGGTGCGGAACCAGCCGTCCGCGAAGACCGCCTCGGTGGCCTCCGGCTTGCCGTAGTAGCCGGAGAACACCTGTGGCCCGCGCACGACCAGCTCGCCGGCAGAACCGGCCGGCACGTCCTCGGTGGGGTTCTCCGGATCCACCACTCGGCACTCCGTGCCGGGCAGGGGCAGGCCGACTGTGCCGGCGACGCGGTTGTCGGCGACCGGATTGGCCATCAGAACCGGCGAGCATTCGCTCAGACCGTAGCCCTCGACCAGGAAACCGCCCGATGCCTCCTCGAAGGGAACGACCACGTCGTGCGAGAGTGCCATGGCCCCGGAGATGGCGACCTCGGTGCCCGCCAGCGAGATGCCCTTCGCCTTCGCCGCGGCCAGCAGTCGCTCGGCGATCGGCGGCACCAGCGGCAGGAACGTGGCCGGATGCTTCTTGGTCACCTCGAGCACCAGATCGGGATCGAACTTCGGGAACAGCACCAGGCGCGCGCCCATCGCCATCGCGAAGGTCAGACACAGTGTGAGGCCGTAGGCGTGGAACATCGGCAGCACCGCGTACACGACGCAGCCGTCTCCGCGCGTGATGGAGGGCACCCAGGCCTGCGCCTGCGCGGCGTTCGCGAGCAGATTGCGATGTGTGAGCGCAGCGCCCTTCGGCGTGCCCGTCGTACCCGAGGTGTACTGGATGATCGCCAGGTCGTCGGTCTGCGGGCTCGGCGCCGACGCGGGCAGGGGAGCGGATGCGACGAGCGAGTCCCAGCTGATCGCGCCGCGCACGCTCGTGGTCAGCGCCTCCCGCGAAGCGCGCGCCTTGGCGATCGGCAGCTTCAGCGCCAGCCGCGTCAACCACGGCATGGCCTTCGTCACGTCGACGGAGACGATGCTCGTGACGGCGAGGTCGTCGGGGAAGTCCTGCACGGTCTCGACGACCTTGCTCCACACGATCGCATGCACGGCACCGTGGTCCTCGAACTGCTTGCGCAGCTCTCGAGCCGTGTAGAGCGGGTTGTGCTCGACGACCACGGCGCCCAGCCGCAGCACGGCGTAGAACGCGACGATGTGCTGCGGACAGTTCGGCAGCACGATCGCGACCGGGTCGCCTGCTTTCACACCCAGATCGCGCAGACCCGCCGCTGCCCGGTCGATGGCCGCCTGCAGCTCGCGGTAGGTGGTCTCGCGTCCGAAGAACTGCAGCGCCACCGCGTCGGGATAGTCCCGCGCGGATGCCGCCACGATGTCGACCAGCGAGCCGGACACCGGTGGCAGATCCTCGGGCACCCCCTCGGCGTAGCTGGCGATCCAAGGGCGAGGAGGAACGTACGTCGTCACGGACTCAGCTTACGTGCCGGGTGCCTCGGCTCTCGTAGACTGGGGTGGTGTCTGAAATCACCCCTGAACTCGTGCGCCATCTCGGCGTGCTCGCGCGCATCCAGCTCTCCGACGACGAGGTGACTCAGCTGACCGGTCAGCTCGATGCCATCGTCGACAACATCGCGAAGGTGTCGGAGGTGGCGACACCGGATGTCCCTGCCACCAGCCACCCGATCGCGCTGACCAACGTCTTCCGTCCTGACGAGGTCGGACAGACGCTCACGCACGAGCAGGTGCTGCAGAACGCACCGGATGCCGCAGACGGCCGCTTCCGCGTGACCGCGATCCTGGGGGAGGAGCAGTGAGCGACATCATCCGGCTCTCCGCCGCCGACCTCGGCGACAAGCTGAGCGCGGGAGAGATCTCCAGCGTCGAGGCAACACAGGCGCACCTCGACCGCATCGCCGCGGTGGATGGTGACGTGCACGCCTTCCTGCACATCAACGAGCAC
Organism: Microbacterium sp.; assembly: GCA_049646915.1. Classification (GTDB taxonomy): domain Bacteria; phylum Actinomycetota; class Actinomycetes; order Actinomycetales; family Microbacteriaceae; genus Microbacterium. Next base: position 332 of record JBARWR010000445.1, on the reverse strand, counting down.
GCCCTCGCCGCAGCCGCCGACATCGACGCGCGTCGCGCTGCCGGCGAGCAGCTCGGCCCGATCGCGGGCGTGCCGCTCGCGATCAAGGATGTGCTCGTCACCACGGATCAGCCCTCCACGAGCGGCTCGAAGATCCTCGAGGGCTACATGTCGCCCTACGACGCCACGGTGGTCGCGCGCTCGCGCGCCGCCGGACTCATCCCGCTGGGCAAGACCAACATGGACGAGTTCGCGATGGGATCCTCCACCGAGCATTCCGCGTACGGCCCCACCCGCAACCCGTGGGACCTCGATCGCATCCCGGGCGGCTCGGGCGGCGGCTCGGCCGCAGC
>JBARWR010000444.1:0-2926 GCA_049646915.1 Microbacterium sp. | reverse complement strand
GGCGTGCTGCGGGTGGGCGGCTTCGTGGCATCCGATCCCGCCTTCACCGGCCAGCCCGGCGTCGTCAACGGCGCCAGCGAGGTGCTCGGTGAGATCTTCGGCGATGCGGGCAAGCATGCCCGTGCCGCCGTCGGCGTCGCCGTGCTGCCGCTGGACACGCCCGTCGAGGTCGAGGTGACCTTCATCCTCGCCTGAACTTCAGTGCACGCCGTCGGCGTGGATCGAAAATGCACCCCGGAACATCGTCCGGGGTGCATTTTCGATCCAGCCTGAGTTGCGGGGGCTACTTCACCTGCTTCGTGATCGTGCTCATCACCAGAGTGTCGGCCAGCGTCGTCGTATCGCCGACCTCGCGGCCCTCGGCGACATCGCGCAGCAGGCGGCGCATGATCTTGCCCGAACGGGTCTTCGGCAGCTCGCCCACGATGTACACGTCGCGGGGACGTGCGATCGGGCCGATCTGCTCGCCGACCCAGGCGCGCAGCAGCGCGGTCAGTCCCTCGGGTGAGTTCTCGTCGAGGTAGCTCTGCTTGATGATGACGAAGGCGACCACAGCCTGTCCGGTGGTCTCGTCCGACGCGCCCACGACCGCGGCCTCGGCGGTGGCCTCATGAGCCACGAGGGCGGACTCGATCTCGGTGGTCGACAGGCGGTGACCCGACACGTTCATCACGTCGTCGACGCGGCCGAGCAGCCACAGGTCTCCGTCTTCGTCCAGGCGAGCGCCGTCACCGGCGAAGTAGTAGCCCTTGTCCTGGAACTTCTCCCAGTAGGTCTCCTTGAAGCGCTCCGGGTCGCCCCAGATGCCGCGCAGCATCGACGGCCAGGGCTCGGTGATCACGAGCAGACCGCCGTTGCCGTTGCCGACCTCATCGCCGTCGTCGTCGACGACGTCGATCGTGATGCCGGGCAGCGGCACCTGCGCGGAACCGGGCTTGGCCGCCGTGATGCCGGGCAGCGGGGAGACCATCGCGGCTCCGGTCTCGGTCTGCCACCAGGTGTCGACGATGGGCGTCCGGTTCGCACCGATCACCTCGCGGTACCACATCCACGCCTCGGGGTTGATGGGCTCGCCCACCGAACCCAGCAGGCGGATGCTGGACAGGTCGAACTTCTGCGGGATCTGGCGTCCGGTCTTCATGAACGAGCGGATCGCCGTGGGTGCGGTGTAGAAGATCGTCACGCCGTACTTCTCGATCAGCTCCCACCAGCGGCCCGGGTGCGGAGCATCCGGAGTGCCCTCGTACATCAGCTGGGTGGCGCCGTTCGCCAGCGGTCCGTAAGTGACGTAGGAGTGACCGGTGACCCAGCCGATGTCGGCCGTGCACCAGAACACGTCGCTCTCGGGATGCAGGTCGAAGACGTACTTGTGGCTGTATGCGACCTGGGTGAGGTAGCCGCCGGTGGTGTGCAGAATGCCCTTGGGCTTTCCCGTCGTACCGGACGTGTAGAGGATGAACAGCGGGTTCTCGGCCGGGAACGCCTGCGGCTCGTGTTCGGCGGATGCGGCCGGGACCACGTCGTGCCACCAGATGTCGCGGCCCTCGGTCCAGTCGACCTCGTTACCGCAGCGCTTGACGACGAGCACGTGCTCGACGCTCTGCTGCGCGCCCTCTCCGTGCCGGTCGCTGAGCGACTGATCGACGGCGGGCTTGAGCGCTGAGGCCTTTCCCTTGCGCCAGCCGCCGTCAGCCGTGATCACGAGCTTCGCGCCGGCGTCGTCGATGCGCGAGCGCAGGCTGTCGGCGCTGAAGCCGCCGAAGACGACGGAGTGGATGGCGCCCAGGCGGGCGACGGCCAGCATGGAGATGACGGCCTCGGGGATCATCGGCAGGTAGATCGCGACGCGGTCGCCGTGCCCGATGCCGAGGTCCGCGAGAACGTTCGCGGTGCGCTTGACCTCGTCGGTCAGCTCCGCGTAGGTGATGCTCCGCGAATCGCCGGGCTCGCCCTCCCAGTGGATGGCGACGCGGTCGCCGTTGCCGGCTTCGACGTGACGGTCGAGGCAGTTGTAGGCGACGTTGAGCTCGCCGTCGTCGAACCACTTCGCGAACGGCGGGTTCGTCCAGTCGAGCACCTGAGTGAACGGCTTGTTCCAGGTGAGCAGGTCGCGAGCCTGCTCGCCCCAGAACGCCTCGCGATCGGCTGCGGCGCGCTCGTACAGCGCCGGGTCATCGATGGTGTGGGCGACGAATTCCTCGGATGGCGGGAACTTCCGCGACTCGTCGAGGAGGTGGTCGATCTGGCTGCTCATGGCACTTCGCTCCTTTGCGCGGGCTGGTGGACATGTCGGGGCACGTCCGTGACACGCCGAATCTAGTCTGACGTCACGGGCGGGCATACTGTCGAAAGTCGGTAGCGGGCCTCGTTTGCGTCGACGATCCCGCGTGAATACACTGACCTCAAGCCGAATCTTATTCCGGCTTCAGCGCGCCCGATACCCCCGAAGACGGGCGCGTGCGTGGGCGGCATCTCATTCCCCCCGTGAGGTGCCGCCTTTCGCGTTCCAGGGCGGGGCAGGCCTCAGATCAGGCAGTTCGCTGCGTTCCTCCTGCACAGCAGCGGATCGAGTCGGCTTGTCCACAGGCACCGGGATCTGCGCTCTTCGGCGTCTGCGCGAGGACCTACCGTCGTGGCATGCCCGATCCGTTCGTCCTTCGTCCTCGCTCCGCTGCCGGCCGCGCACGCGACGCGTCCGAGCCGCTGATCGTCGATCCGGCGTTCGGCGCGCTCGCCGAGCATGTGCGCGACGAGCGCGTCACCGACATCTTCGTCAACGGCACGCACGGGCTGTTCGTCGATCGTGGCGCGGGGTCCGAGCAGGTCACCGGATGGAGTGCGTCCGAGCGAGAGGTGCGCGACCTCGCCGTCGCACTTGTCGGCGCCGGAGGCCGGCATCTCGACGACCAGTCTCCCTGCGTGGACG
>JBARWR010000443.1:0-3926 GCA_049646915.1 Microbacterium sp. | reverse complement strand
GGAGATGCGGTCGCTCGTACGCGCGCTCGCCGCAGATGCGCGGATCGTCAGCGCCGATCTCGCCGAGGTCGACGCGACGGCGGATGCCGAGGACGGCCGCACAGTGCGCCTCGCAGCGCTGTGCGTGCTCGAGCTGCTGGCAGGCCTCGCCGCCCGCTGACAGCCCGTCCATTTGTGTCGTACGCATGCGAAAGCGCCCCGGAACGGCGCGTTTCGCACAGAGAGACGGGCGGGTGCCGGAGGGTGCTGACGCGGGTAGCGTGGAGACATGGCACGGATTCTGATCGTCGGCGGCCACGGCAAGGTCGCACTGCTGCTCGCTCCTGTTCTCGTCGCTCGCGGCGATGAGGTGACGGCGGTGATCCGCAACCCCGATCATGCGGAGGACGTGCGCGCCACCGGCGCCGTCCCGCTGGTGTTCGATATCGAGCAGGCCGGCCGCGAGGATATCGCTGTGCACATCACCGGTCACGATGCCGTGGTCTGGTCGGCCGGTGCAGGCGGCGGATCCGAGGCGCGCACACGGGCCGTGGACTTCGAAGCCGCTGTGCGGTCGATGGATGCGGCGAAGGACGCCGGCGTCGCCAGGTACGTGATGGTCTCGTACTTCAACTCGTCTCCCCTGCACGGCGTCCCCGCCTCGAACCCGTTCCACGCCTATGCCGAGGCGAAGGCCGCCGCCGACGAGTACCTGCGTGCCACGTCGCTGGAATGGACGGTGCTCGGCCCGAGCGCGCTCACCCTCGGCGAGGGCACCGGACGCATCGATGCGTACGCTGCCGAATCGGGTGAGGTGTCCCGGGCGAACGTCGCGCTTGTCATCGCGCAGACGCTGGTGGAGCCCGCCACCATCCGACAGACGATCCGATTCAACGACGGGGCGACGCCGATCGCGGAGGCGCTGGCTGGCTGAGCCGGCCTGTCACCCGAGGGACAACGGGATCACCGCATGCGCGACGGCGAATATCGCCAGCCCGGCCAGCGCGCCGACGACGGTGCCGTTGAGCCGGATGTACTGCAGGTCGCGGCCCACCATGAGCTCGATCTTCTCCGTGGTCTCGGCGGCATCCCACTTCTCGACGGTGTCGGTGATGATCGACGCGATGTCGTGCCGGTACCGGTCGACGAGGAAGACTGCGGCATCCGTCACCCAGCCGTCCACGCGTGCCTGCAGGGCGGGTTCGGTCGCGAGACGGTTCCCGATCTCGGCGACGGCGGATGCGGCGCGACGTCGCAGGCCGCTGCCGGGATCGGCGAGGGCTGAGAGCAGGCCGTTCTTCGCGGTCTCCCAGACCTCGGCGGCCAGCGAGATCACCCGTGGGCTGTCGAACACCGCGGCCTTGGCGCCCTCGAACCTGTCGCGCATGGCAGGGTCGTTCTGCAGGCGGTCGGCGAGCCGGGCCAGGTAGCCGTCCAGCGCGCGGCGGGCGGGATGCTGCGGGTCGGCCTGCACGGCCTGCACGAAGCGCACGGCCTCGTGATAGACGGTCTCGTCGACGAAGCGGTGCGCCAGACGGGGCACCCAGGACGGCAAACGCCTGGACACCAGACCGCTGAAGGTGTGCGCGTTGGCATCCAGCCAGCCGGCGATGCTGTCCACGGCCAGATCGACCGCACCGCGGTGCGCGTCCGCCTCGATGATCCGCTCCAGCCAGCCGCCGGCAGAGGGCGCCCAGTCCGGTGCGATCAGATGCTCGCGGGCGAGGTCGGCGATCAGACTCTGCACGTCGTCGTCGCTCAGGGCGCGCAGTACGGCGGATGCGGCGGTGGAGGCTTCAGCGGTGATGCGCTCTGCGTGGGCGGGCTGCCGCATCCACTCGCCGAGGCGCTGCGAGAGCGCGGTGCGCGAGAGCTTGTCGCGCACGACGGGGCCTGCGAGGAAGTTCGTCTCGACGAAGTCGCCGAGAGTGCGTCCGATCTCGTCCTTGCGGTTCGGGATGATCGCCGTGTGCGGGATGGGCAGGCCGAGCGGATGCCGGAACAGTGCCGTGACCGCGAACCAGTCGGCCAGCGCACCCACCATGCCGCCCTCGGCCGCGGCGCGCACATACGACAGCCACGGCAGACGGTGCTCGAACCAGAAGGCGATCACGAAGACCACGGCCATGAAGATCAGCGCGCCCAACGCGACGGCTTTCATCCGCCGCAGCCCGCGCAGCCTCTCCTGATCAGCGGGAGAGAGCAGCGCCATCGGTGTTCGCGACATGTCGTCATCCTTTCACGGGCCGTTGTCGACCACGGCGGCTACGCTCGAAGGCGTGATCGACGACATCAAGAAGCGCGCCCTGCACCGCACCAGCATCCTCGAGGGTCAGCTGCGCGGCATCGCGCGGATGATCGAGAACGAGGAGTACTGCATGGACATCATCACGCAATCGCGTGCCGTGCAGCGCTCACTGGAGTCCCTGAACCGGCTGCTGCTGGAGAATCACCTGCGCACGCATGTCACCGACATGTTCGAGCAGGGTGGCGACGAGCGTGAGCAGGCCGTGGACGAGCTGCTGAAGGCGTTCGACTTCGACCGGAAGTAGCCCGCGTTTCGTCTCGCTTTGCTCGCTCAACGACCGGAGAGGGGACCGAGCCACGCGCTCGCCGCGGTGGAATGCGCCGATTCCGGGTCTGAGGGGTGGAACATCCCCGCCAGCACGTCGCGGTACAGCCGCGACAGCTCGTTCGAGGTGAAGAACGACCCGCCGCCGCTCACCAGCATCGCCTCGTCGATGACCTGCTTGGCCATCACCACGGCGCGGTGCTTCACACCCGACAGCAGGGTGAACCAGCGCGCACCGTGATCGGCCAGAGCATCCACGTCGCGGGCGAGCGCGGCGATCTGCGGCGGCAGCGCGTCGTACGCGAGCCCCATATCGGCGATGCGCCAGCGGATGTCGGGATCCTGACTGTACGTCGTGCCGGTCTTCTTCGAGCGTCGGTTCTGCGCGGCGGCGACCGCGAGCTCCAGACCGCGCCGGGCGATTCCGGTATAGACGGATGCCAGCAGCAGCTCGAACACGCTGAAGATGCCGAACACGATCGGGTCGGGGTTCGGGCCGGGGTCGATGCGGCGCACGACGTGCTCAGGCGCCGCGACTGCGGCATTCAGCCGCGTCGTGCGGCTCTGCGTGCCGCGCATCCCCAGAGTGTCCCAGTCGTCGCTGGTGACCACGGCATCCGTCCGGTCGATGAACGCGAAGACCAGCTTCGGGGCATCCGGGCTGGTCATGTCGAGGCCGTGCAGGCCGAGCTTGGTCCAGACCGGGGCGAGCGAGGTGAAGATCTTCGTGCCGGTGAAGGAGTATCCGCCGTCCGAATGCGGGACGGCATCCGTGTCGCTGCCGAACAGCACCAGGTCGTTGCCGCCCTCGCTGATCCCGAACGCGAACACCTCGCCTGCTGCCGCTCCGTGCTGCACGAACTCCATGCCGGGCACGCCGCGGTCGCTGAACACCTTCGCGACGCCCGTCCACACCAGATGCATGTTGATCGCGAGAGCCGTGGCGGGGGATGCCGTCGCCAGCCGCTGCTGCAGCAGCGCCGCCTGCTCGAGGCCCAAGCCTGCGCCGCCGAGCTCGGCGGGCACGAGGATCGACAGATATCCGGCATCCCGCAGCTCGTCGAGATCCTGCTGCGGGAACGTGTTCTCGCGATCGTGCACGACGGCGCGCTCGCGGATGCGCTCCAGCAGGTCGTCGGGAAGGTGTGCTGCGGGGTCGAAGGTGCTCACGCGCCCAGCCTATTCCGGTCGCCGACGTCAGAGGCGGGCGGTCTGGATCGGCTCGGTGTCCGGGTACGGGCTCGGGTCGCGATCCCGCAGATCGGGGAAGGCGCGCACGAACACGACCGCGACGATCAGGCCCACGACGGCGAACAGCGCCGCCGCGACATAGGCGCCGGTGGGGCTGCCGCCGCTGTCGATCAGGATACCGGCC
>JBARWR010000442.1:0-2479 GCA_049646915.1 Microbacterium sp. | reverse complement strand
CGGGCGGGCCGAGCGACCGCCGCCGCCCGCCGCACCGAAGAACGTCTCGAAGATGTCGCCGAAGCCGCCGAACCCTCCGCCACCGAAGCCGCCGTTGTCGTCGCCGCCCATGTCGTAGCGGCGACGGGAATCCTCGTCTCCGAGCACGTCGTAGGCATGCGTGACGAGCTTGAACCGCTCGGACGCGTCCTCACCCGGGTTCACGTCGGGGTGCAGCTGCCGCGCGAGCTTGCGGTAGGCCTTCTTGATCTCGTCCTGCGATGCGTCACGGGAGACCCCGAGTACTTCGTAATGATCCGCCACGATCACCTTTCTGCGTGTGCGTGAATGTGTTCGACCGAGCGCATCAGCGCCCGGATCCGTCTTCCTCGAGAATGCGCGACAGGTAGCGCGCCACGGCGCGGGCCGCCGCGAGGTTGCTCGGGTAGTCCATGCGCGTCGGACCCATCACTCCGACGCGAGCGGTTCCGCTGGGAGCGGCGTAGTTGCTGGCGACGAAGGACGCCTCGCCCAGGCCGAAGGAGGCGTTCTCCGTTCCGATGCTGGTCGCGAGTCCATGCTCGTCGGTCACCATCTCACTCATCAGCCGCAGCAGTGTCACCTGCTCTTCGATCGCCTCGAGCAGAGGATGGATGCTGCCGCGGAAGTCCTGCTCCCGGCGTGCGAGCGTCGCCGCGCCCGCCATCACCAGCCGCTCCTGACGGAACTCTGCGAGCTCCTCCGAGATCACTCCGGCCAGCGTGAGGAGCGCGGGCTGCAGACGCGGACTTGTCGCGACGTGATCCGGGCGGGTGAGGGCGTTCATGCGCTCGGTCGCATCGCCGACGGCCCGACCGGTGATGAGAGACGCGAGCTGCGCACGCAGCACCGCGACGTCCGCGTCGTCGATGTCGATCGGCAGGGGTGCGATGCGCTGCGAGACGCCGCCGGCATCGGTCACCAGTACGACCAGCATCCGGTTCGGCGCGAGAGCGACGAGCTCGATGTGCGTGATGCTGGCGCGCGCGAACGACGGATACTGTGCGAGGGCCACCTGGCCGGTGAGCTGGGTCAGCACGCGCACCGTGCGCGCCATGAGGTCGTCGAGATCGGCGGGAGCGGTGAGGAACGACTCGATGGCGCTGCGCTGACCGGTGGAGAGCGGACGCACCTGTGCGAGGTGGTTGACGAAGACGCGGTAGCCCTTGTCGGTGGGAACCCGTCCGGAGGAGGTGTGCGGCGCCTCGATGAGGTCCTCGTCCTCGAGCAGGGCCATGTCGTTGCGGATCGTCGCGGCCGAGACGCCGAAGGCGTGCCGCTCGACGATCGACTTGCTCGCCACGGGCTCATGCGTGGCGACGTAGTCCTGCACGATCGCGCGGAGAACCTCGAGTCCTCGTTCTGTGACCATGATCCCTCCCCGCTGGCACTCCGACCTTCCGAGTGCCAATCCTACCCCGCCCATTCCAAGACCGTCTGTGGGGCGTGAACGTCGGCTTCAGCGCCCATCAAGTGCGCACTTGCGCCCCACAGACGGACTTCTTACTCGGTGAGCGCCCGTACGACGGCATCCGCCAGCAGCCGCCCCCGCAGGGTCAGACGCACGCGGCTGTCGCGCAACGCGGACGCCGCGTCGATGAGCCCGTCGGAGATCAGCTCGGCGACGCGCACACGGTGCGTCTCGGCGATGTCCGCTATCGGAAGCCCCTCGGCCAGCCGACTCTGCAGCAGCACGCGCTCCAGGGTGCGTGCGCGTGCATCGGGCTGCTCCCGGCCCGCAGCGGGCGAGTCTCCTGTGCTGAGCCGCTGCGCGTACGCGGCAGGATGCTTGACGTTCCACCAGCGCAGGCCCGCGACGTGGCTGTGCGCACCGGGCCCGAATCCCCACCAGTCCGAACCGCGCCAGTACGCCATGTTGTGCAGCGAGCGGTGGTCCACCTGCGTGTCGGATGACCGGCGCGCCCAGTTGCTGACCTCGTACCAGTCGAACCCGGCCGCGGCGAGCCGCTGGTCGGCCATCTCGTACATGTCGGCCTGCAGATCGTCATCCGGAGCCGGCACCTCGCCTCGGCGGATCTGCCGTGCGAGCTTGGTGCCGTCCTCGATGATCAGGGCGTAGGCGGAGATGTGGTCGGGCTCCAGAGCGAGAGCCGCGTCCAGGGACTTCTCCCAGTCCGCCAGCGACTCCCCGGGTGCCCCGTAGATGAGATCGACGCTCACGTCGAGGCCCGCGCCTCGCGCGGCGGCGACGGCCGTGTCGACGTTCTCGGGGCGGTGCGTGCGGTCCAGCGCCGCGAGCACATGGGGCACCGCCGACTGCATGCCGATCGAGAGCCGGTTCACGCCGGCCTCCAGCAGCGTCTGCACGACCTCGGGCGTGACGGTGTCGGGGTTCGCCTCGACGGTCACCTCGGCGCCGTCACGGATGCCGAAGGCGTCGGATGCCGCGCGCAGCATCCGCGCGAGGTCACCCGCCGGCAGCAGGGTCGGCGTGCCACCG
>JBARWR010000441.1:0-11516 GCA_049646915.1 Microbacterium sp. | reverse complement strand
GGCCATGGCCGCGCCGCCGTCACGAGCCGGTGCTTCCACCTGGCCGCGGGCGACGATGCGGCCGCCTTCGTCCACGAGCAGCGCCGCGATCTTGGTCCCGCCGATGTCGATTCCGGCCACCAGGCCCGAGACGGCCGTGTGCTGTCCTGAGGGCATGGCTGTGCTGTGATCCTTGCTCATCGAACCGCTCAACGCCCCCCGAGGCCGGCCATGGCGATGCCCTTGACCAGGTGCTTCTGCAGAGCGATCACGAGAATGGTGGTTGGGATCATCGAGATGATGGATGCCGCCATCTGCAGATCCCATCGTGTGCCGGTCAGGCCGGAGAAGCTCGCCAGCCCCACGGGCAGCGTGCCCAGGGAGTTGTAGTCCACCGTCACGATCAGCGGCCACAGATAGCTGTTCCAGAAGGAGAGGAAGGTGAACACCGACAGCACGGCGATGGAGGACTTCGACAGCGGCAGGATGATCTGCACGAAGGTGCGCACGGGACCGGCACCGTCCACTCGGGAGGCCTCCTCCAGCTCGTACGGGATGCCGCGGAAGAACTGCCGCATGAGGAACGTTCCGAATGCGCCGAAGGCGAACGGGAAGATCAGCGCCTGGTAGGTGTCAACCCAGCCGAACCACTGCATCACCTGGAACATGGGGATGACGAGCACCTCGGCCGGCACCATCAGCGTCGCCAGGAACAGCACGAAGACGGCGTCGCGTCCCTTCCAGCGCAGGCGACCGAAGGCATACCCGGCCGTGGTGGAGACGAACAGCACCACCACCGTGCCCGCGATCGAGGTGAACAGCGAGTTGCCGATGTAGGTCCAGAACGGGCCGTACTCGAAGACCTCGACGAAGTTCGACCAGCGCAGCTCCGAGCCGAACAGGCTCGGCGGCATGGCGAACATCTCGCCGTTCGGCTTGAGCGCCGAGAAGAACGCGTACACCAGCGGCAGCATGAACAGCGCTGCCGCGATGTACACCGCGATGTGGGCGAAGATCAGCCGCACTCGCGCCGCGGGGGTCATCGGCGCCCGCCCCGAGAGCCGTTCCGGTTCGATGTGATCGTCGCCGTCGCGGTTGACGACCGCCCGTGTGGTGGGGACCGCGATGTCAGTGCTCATAGTGCACCCACTTCTTCTGCGCCGTGAACTGGATGGCGGTGATCGTGATGATGAGGGCGAACAGGATCCAGGCGCCTGCAGCGGCGAGCCCGAGATCCTGGAACTTGAAGCCCTGGTTGTAGATCCACATCACCAGGGGCAGGGTGCTGTTGCCCGGACCGCCGCCGGTCAGCATCTGCGGCTGGACGAACACCTGCAGCGAGGTGATCATGGTCATGATCGTGGCGAAGAAGATCGCCGGGGAGATCATCGGGATCATGATGCTCCAGGTCATCCGCAGACCCGCCGCACCGTCGATGCGCGCAGCCTCCATGACGGACTCGGGCAGCTGCTCGAGCGCTGCGGAGAAGATCAGCATGTTGTAGCCGATGCCCTGCCAGACGCTCATGACGACGACCATGATCATCGCCCAGTTCTTGTCGGCGAGGAAGTTCGGCAGCTCCGCGCCGAACCAGGTCTGTGCGAGGCCGTTGAACAGACCCTGCGGCTGCAGGAGCATCTTCCACACCAGCACGTTGGCGACCATCGGCGTCACGACCGGGATGAAGAACAGCACGCGCAGCGCACCGCGACCGCGGATGCGCGGGCCCAGTCCGATCGCGAGGATCAGCGAGAAGATCACGCTCAGCGGCACGTACAGCACCGTGAAGACCAGCGAGTTGCGCAGCGCGGGCAGGAAGTTGGGGTCGGCGAACAGGCGGAGGTAGTTGGCTCCCCCGTTGAAGGTGCGCTCGCCGAAGGTCGGCCAGTCGAAGAAGCTCATCACGATGGACAAGCCGACCGGAACGATCGTGAAGAGGGCGAGGCCCACCAGGGCCGGGCTTGCGAAGCCCAGCGCCTGGCGCGCCTCGACCTTGGCGAGCGACCGCGGGCGCCGTGTGGGCGCGTATGTCGTGGTCATCTCTGTGTCTCTCTCGGGTTCGACGTCACTTGCCGAACTGCTGCTGGGCGGACTCGAGCACGCCGCCCATGGAATCCTGTCCGTTGTAGACGCTCACCAGCGACGGCTGGACGAACGTGCCGACCTTGGCCCAGTTGTCCGAGACGTACTGTCCCTGGACGTCCTGGAAGGCTGCCTCGAACACGGCCTTCACCTGGTCGCGGTAGGCCTCGTCGATCGACTCGAAGTACAGCGGCTGGCTCTCGGCGCGCGCGGGGTAGCTGCGGCCGGAGGAGGCGATGTAGTCCTGCGAGTCCTTGCTCAGCAGCGAGCCGAGCACCTTGAGAGCCGCCTCCTTGTTCTCGCAGCTCTCGGCGATGCCGTAGCCAGAGCCCAGGATCAGGCTGAGGTTGCCGTTGTCTCCTGTGGGCAGCGGGGCCAGGCCGGCCTTGAAGCCCGCGTCGTTCTGCAGGTAGCCGACGGCGTTCCAGGTGCCGTCGACCGCCATCGCCGCGTTCTCGCTGGTGAACTGGTTCTCTCCCCAGCCGCCGTCGGAGGCCGATGCCACGGGCGCCGCGACCTTCTGGTCGGTGACCAGACCTGCGTACCACTCGGCCGCCTTCAGGAACGCCGGGTCGGTCAGCTGAAGAGTGCCGTCCTCGGAGACCGGCTGCACACCGCTCTTGGCGATCGGCAGCGCCTGCCACTGGAAGTCGCCCATGCCGATGCCGAAGCCGTGCTTGCCACCCGTCGTCGCCTTCTTCGCTGTGGCCTCGAAGTCGTCGAAGGTCCAGTCGATCTCGGGGATCTGCGCGCCGGCGGCGGTGAGCTGGTCCTCGTTGTAGTAGGTCAGCATGGTCGATACGTCGAAGGGCAGACCGTACATGTCGCCCTTGTTCGAGAGGATCTCGAGGCTGCCGTCGGCGAAGTCGGATGCGGCGAGCCCGGCGGTGGCGAGGTCGGCGTCGGTGAGCTTGACGAAGCCCGACGTGTAACTCGCGAGCATGCCGGAGTTCATTCCGGTGACGCACGCCATATTGCCGGATGCCATGTTGGTGGTGAGCTTGGTGAAGAAGTCGCCCCAGGGCGCCGTGCGCAGTTCGATCTTCAGATCGGGGTTCTGCTTCTGCGCGACGGCGATCTGCGCCTCGAGGGCGGCCGTGTCGTCTTCACTGCCGGCCCACATGTCGACGGTGATCGTGTCTCCGTCGGTGGATCCTCCTGAACTGGGCCCGTTCGAGCATCCCGCCATCGTCACGGCGACGCCGGCGACCGCGATCACAGCCCCCACACGCTTCATCTTCATTGATTGTCTCCTCGCAGGACGGTTAGTTATTTCGGGTGTCGAACTAACCTGGTATCGTTTTGAACGAAGGTACGCTGTCATACTTCGAAGGCCGATGCAACCTGAACATCCGATGTTCTCCGGTTCGTGGGCAGGACGACTCACCAGACCGGGGGCACGATGCCGAACTCTGACGACGCGAGCAACCGCCGCATCATCGAACTCGTGGCGCGTGGCGAGGCGCGCTCGAGAAGCGCGCTCGCCGCACTGCTCGGCGTCGCACCGTCGACCATGGGCACCCGCGTGCAGAGCCTGGTGGATGCCGGCATCCTGCGCGAGGCCGGATCGGGCACCTCACGTGGAGGCAGAAGGCCGCGGATGCTGCAGCTCGCCGAAGCCGGAACGATCCTCACCGCCGATCTGGGCGGTGGACACGCCAGGATCGGACGCCACACTCTCGGCGGCGCACTGGATCGCGTCGACACGATCGACATCGATCTCACCGAAGGACCGCAGACCACGCTCGCCCGGATCAGCGAGGTGTTCGACCGCTACGGAGAGAACTCCTCCGTCCGGGCGATCGGCCTCGGTCTCCCCGGTCCGGTGGACGTTGCGACGGGTGCCGTCGACCAGCCGTCGCGCATGCCGGGATGGCCGGGATTCCGCGTCGGCGAGCACCTGCGCGCCCGCCACGGCGTGCCCGTCGTGGTCGACAACGATGCCAATCTCGCCGCCCTCGGCGAGCACTCCGTGCAGTTCGGCGCGCAGCAGCACAGCATCACGGTCAAAGCCGGCACGGCGATCGGCAGCGGGATCATCGTCGACGGACGCGTGCATCACGGCGCCACCTTCGCCGCCGGGGACATCACGCACACTCGGATCGACGGCAGCGGTGACATCCCGTGCTCCTGCGGCAACACCGGGTGCCTGGAGACGGTGGCCAGCGGCGCGAGCCTGGTCCGTCAGATGCGCGAGCGCGGGCACGACGAGGTGCAGACCGCGGAGGACGTGCTGTCCCTGGCCCGAGACGCCCATCCGGATGCCACCACACTGGTGCGCACAGCGGGCACGCATCTCGGCCAGGCCCTGTCGGGCGTGGTGAACTTCTTCAACCCGCACGCGGTGTTCCTCACCGGCAGCCTGAGCGCATCCGAGCCGTTCCTGGCCGCCGTCCGCAGCCGGGTGTACGAGGCCTGCCACCCGCTCGTCACGCAGACGCTGCGCATCGAGGCGGCACGCACCGGCGCCGACGCGATCCTGCACGGCGCCGCACGACAGGCCATGTACCAGCTCGAGTTCGCCGAAGCGTGAGCGGCGCGCGTCCGCGCGTCACTCCCCCGTGAGCGTCAGCTCGATGACGGGCACGAGAACGTCCGGCCGGCGCACCGGCAGGTGCACGGTCAGGGTGCCGTCGGCCTCGACGGGCGGCGTCATGTGCGACTCCTGCTGACCCGGATCCGGGACGGACGTCTTCAGCCAGGAGCCGTCGTCGAGCAGTCGGGCGAACGACACCTTCCCGCCCAGGCCGGGAAGATGCACGAACCCCAGCGGCCAGCTGAACAGGTGCAGGTAGAGCCTGCGACCACGACGCGTGTACACGCCTTCGCGCGGCGGGGTGAACTCGGCGTGACCCGCCCCGACGATCGCGTCGCGGTGCAGCAGCGTCCACGCACCGATCTCGTCGAGCGTGCGCGCGTCGCGCGGCGCGATCGCCCCGCGTCCGTCCGGTCCGACGTTGAGCAGCATGTTGCCGTCCATCGAGACCGAGTCGGCCAGCATCTGCACGAGCAGCGTGGACGATTTCTGGTCGGTGTTGTCCCGGTGGTAGCCCCACGAGCCGTTCATCGTCTGGCACGCCTCCCAGACCTGCGGCACTGACTGGCCATCCAGCAACGGCGAGGTGGGCTGATACTGCTCCGGCGTGACGAAGTCGGCGGGGATGCCCAGGCGGTCGTTGACCAGCATGTCCGGCTGCAGCTCGCGACACATCGCGAGCAGGCTCGGCGCGTCCCAGGCATCGGGTCCCTTGCCCTCCCAGCCGTCACGCGACTGCGGATACGTGAAGTCGAAGAACAGGTAGTCGATCTTCCCGTATCCGGTGAGCAGTTCCCGCATCTGGCCGTGCAGGTACTCCCGGTAGCGCGCCATGTCGCGTCCGGAGTTGAGCTCCGCAGCGTTCTCATCGTCGCGGCGCGGATGGTTCCAGTCCACGGTGAAGTCCGGATGGTGCCAGTCGATCAGCGAGTGATAGAGGCCGACGCCGAGTCCCTCGGCGCGCACAGCGTCCACGAACTCGCGCACGAGGTCGCGGTCGCACGTGGTCCGGGACGAGAAGTCCGTCAGGGCGGAGTCGAACAGGCAGAACCCGTCGTGGTGCTTCGTGGTGAGCACGACGTAGCCCATTCCGGCGTCCTTCGCGGCGCGCGCGATCGCCCGCGCATCGAACCGGTCCGGATCGAAGTTCTCGAAGTACTGGCGGTAGTCCTCATCAGTGAGGCGCTCGTAGCTCTGCACCCACTCGTGGCGCGCCGCCACGCTGTAGATGCCGAAGTGCACGAACATTCCGAAGCGGGCCTCATCGAACCATTCCTGTCGCATGGGTCAATCCTGGCACAGACATCCGATGTCTAGAGACACAAGAACGGGGCACCCTGTGCAGGGCGCCCCGTTCCAGACCGCAGGATTCAGCGCGCTGCGCTGCCCTCGATGTAGTCCTCGTCGGCCTGCTTCCAGGCGAACAGCGAACGCAGCTCCTTGCCGGTGACCTCGATCGGGTGACCCTGCTCCTTCTCGCGAAGGGCGAGGAACTCCTCGGCGCCGTTGTCCTGGTCGTCGATGAAGCGCTTCGCGAAGGCACCCGACTGGATGTCGGCGAGCACACCCTGCATCCGCTCCTTGACTCCGGCGTCGATGATGCGCGGGCCCGAGACGTAGTCGCCGAACTCGGCGGTGTCGGAGATCGACCAGCGCTGCTTGGCGATGCCGCCCTCCCACATCAGGTCGACGATGAGCTTGAGCTCGTGCAGCACCTCGAAGTAGGCGATCTGCGGCTGGTAGCCCGCCTCGGTCAGGGTCTCGAAGCCGGCCTGCACGAGGTGGCTGACGCCACCGCAGAGCACGGCCTGCTCGCCGAACAGATCGGTCTCGGTCTCCTCGGTGAAGGTCGTCTTGATGACGCCGGCACGGGTGCCGCCGATGGCCTTGGCGTACGACAGGGCGAGAGCCCAGGCGCCACCGGATGCGTCGCGCTCGACGGCGATGATGTCCGGGATGCCACGGCCTGCGACGAACTCACGGCGCACGGTGTGACCGGGTGCCTTCGGCGCGATCAGGATGACATCCACGCCCTCCGGTGCGTCGATGTAGCCGAAGCGGATGTTGAACCCGTGCGCGAAGGCCAGAGCCTTGCCCGCGGTCAGGCGGTCCTTGATCGACTCGTTGTAGATCGTGCGCTGATGCTGGTCGGGCGCGAGGATCATGATGACGTCGGCCCACTCGGTGGCGTCGGCGACGCTCTTCACAGGGAAGCCGGCTTCTTCGGCCTTGGCGATCGACTTGGAGCCCTCCTTGAGGGCGATGGCGACCTCGACGCCGGAGTCGCGCAGGTTCATCGCATGGGCGTGCCCCTGCGAGCCGTAGCCGACGATGGCGACCTTCTTGCCCTGGATGATCGAGAGGTCAGCGTCGTCGTCGTAGAAGATCTCGGTGCTCACGTGTATTTCTCCTTGGTTGTGGTTCGGCGGGCCCTTCGACAGGCTCAGGGACCCAGAAGTTCAGTTGTGTCAGGTGTCAGCCGCGCAGGACGCGCTCGGTGATGCTCTTGCCGCCGCGGCCGATGGCGAGCAGGCCGGACTGAGCCAGCTCCTTGATGCCGAAGGGCTCGAGAGCCCGCAGCAGCGCCTGGACCTTGCCCTGATCGCCGGTGACCTCGACCACCAGCGCATCCGGAGCGTAGTCCACGACCGACCCGCGGAACAGGTTGACGACCTCGAGCACGTTCGAGCGGGTGTTGTTGTCGGTGCGCACCTTGATGAGCATGTGCTCACGCTGCACGGATGACGAGAACTCCAGCTCGACGATCTTGATCACGTTGACGAGCTTGTTCAGCTGCTTGGTGACCTGCTCGAGCGGCAGTTCGTCGACGTCGACCACGACGGTGATGCGCGAGATGCCCGGCACCTCCGTCACACCCACGGCGAGCGATTCGATGTTGAAGCCGCGACGGGCGAACAGCCCGGCGACTCGGGTCAGCAGGCCGGGGGTGTCCTCCACCAGCAGGCTCAGAACGTGCGATGCCATGGCTCAGATCTCCTGATCGAAGGCGGGCGCGTGGTCACGCGCGTACTGGACATAGCTGTTGCTGACGCCCTGCGGGACCATCGGCCACACCATGGCATCCGCGCTGACGACGAAGTCGATCACCACGGGGCGATCGTTGGTCTCCAGCGCGAGCTTGATCGCCGCATCCACCTCGTCCTCGCTCTCGACGCGGATCGCGAGGCAGCCGTAGGCCTCGGCGAGCTTGACGAAATCAGGGATGCGGACGGTGCCATGGCCAGTGTTCAGGTCGGTGTTCGAATGGCGACCGTTGTAGAACAGGGTCTGCCACTGACGCACCATCCCGAGCGACGAGTTGTTGATGATCGCGACCTTGATCGGGATGTTGTTGATGACGCAGGTCGCGAGCTCCTGGTTCGTCATCTGGAAGCAGCCGTCGCCGTCGATCGACCAGACGACCCGGTCCGGCTCGGCGACCTTCGCGCCCATCGCGGCGGGAACGGAGTAGCCCATCGTTCCCGCTCCCCCGGAGTTGAGCCAGGAGTTCGGACGCTCGTACTTGATGAACTGCGCCGCCCACATCTGGTGCTGACCGACCCCGGCCGCGTACACGGCCTCGGGTCCGGTGAGTTCGCCGATGCGCTGGATGACGTGCTGCGGAGAGAGCAGTCCGTCACTGGGCTGGGTGAACCCCAGCGGGAACTCGGACTTCAGACCGTCCAGATACGACCACCACTCCTCGGTGTCGGGCTTCGCTCCCCCGATCGCCCCGCGATAGGCGGTGTCGAGGTCGACCAGCACGTCGCGCACATCCCCGACGATCGGCACATCCGCGGTGCGGATCTTGGAGATCTCGGCGGGGTCGATGTCGACGTGGACGATCTTCGCCTTGGGAGCGAAGAGCGCGACCCGGCCCGTGACCCGGTCGTCGAAGCGGGCACCCAGCGAGACGATGAGATCGGCCTCCTGTAGCGCCAGCACGGCGGGAACCGTCCCGTGCATTCCGGGCATCCCGAGGTGCTGAGGGTGCGAGTCCGGGAACGCGCCGCGCGCCATCAGCGTGGTGACCACCGGCGCGCCGGTGGACTCCGCCAGGGTCAGCAGCTCGGCCGAGGCGCGACCGCGGATCACTCCGCCGCCGACGTAGAAGACGGGCTTCTTGGCCTCGGCGAGCATCGCCGCCGCGGACTGGATCTGCTTGCCGTGCGCCTTGGTGACCGGACGGTAGCCGGGCAGGTCCACCTTCGGAGGCCAGTTGAACGGTGCAACGGCCTGCTGGGCATCCTTCGTGATGTCCACGAGCACGGGGCCGGGACGACCGGTCGAGGCGATCTCGAACGCCGCGGCGATCGCGCCCGGGATGTCCTGCGCGCGCTTGACGAGGAAGGAGTGCTTGGTGATCGGCATCGTGATGCCCACGATGTCGGCCTCCTGGAAGGCATCCGTGCCCATCAGCGTCGAGAACACCTGGCCGGTGATCGCGACGATCGGCACGGAGTCCATGTACGCATCGGCGATCGCCGTGACAAGGTTGGTCGCTCCGGGCCCGGAGGTCGCGATGCAGACGCCGACCTTGCCGGATGCCGAGGCGTACCCCTCGGCGGCGTGGCCAGCGCCCTGCTCGTGACGCACCAGGATGTGGCGCAGCTCCGAGGCATCCATCAGCGGGTCGTAGACCGGCAGGATCGCACCGCCGGGAAGACCGAAGACGTCAGTCACTCCGAGCAGTTCGAGCGAGCGGACGACGGCCTCGGCACCGGTGATCTCGGGGGCGGATGCTGCGCGCGCCGGCGGCCGAGGCACGGCGGGAGCGGAATCAGGAGGAGTCATGTCATTCCTAAGTGATCTGTCGGAGTCGGTTCACGCCTGAGCGGCGGAGGGAGCACTCAACCGGTCACGGCGCCCTGGGCTGCAGAGCGCACCAGACGGGAGTACTTGGCGAGGACACCACGGGTATAGCGCGGAGGAAGTGGCTCCCAGCCCTCACGGCGGGAGCTCAGCTCGGACTCCTCGACGAGTAGCTCGAGAGAGCGAGCCGCGATATCGACCCGTATCAGATCACCATCGCGCACGAAGGCGATGGGACCTGCGTCCACCGCTTCGGGTGCTATGTGGCCGATGCACAGGCCGGTTGTGCCGCCTGAGAATCGTCCGTCTGTCAAGAGTAGTACATCTTTTCCGAGCCCCGCGCCCTTGATGGCGCCGGTGATCGCCAGCATCTCGCGCATGCCGGGACCGCCCTTGGGTCCCTCGTAGCGGATGACGACGACGTCGCCGGCCTGGATCTCGCCGTCGGCCAACGCGTCCATCGCAGCGCGCTCGCGCTCGAACACGCGCGCAGGCCCCTCGAAGACGTCCGCGTCGAATCCGGCCGACTTCACGACCGCACCCTCGGGGGCCATCGAGCCGTGCAGGATCGTGATGCCACCGGAGGCGTGGATCGGGTTGTCGAACGTGTGGATGACCTCGCCGTCGATCGGGTCGGGGTCCAGCTCGCGCATGTTCTCGGCGAGGGTCTTGCCCGTGACGGTCAGGGCATCGCCGTGCAGCAGGCCCTCGTCGAGCATCGCCTTCATGATGACGGGGATGCCGCCGTGGCGGTCGACGTCGTTCATCACGTAGTTGCCGAAGGGCTTCATGTCCGCGATGTGCGGCGTCTTGTCGCCGATGCGGTTGAAGTCGTGCAGGGTCAGGTCGACGCCGGCCTCGTTCGCGATCGCGAGCAGGTGCAGGACGACGTTGGTGGAGCCGCCGAGCGCCATCGCCAGAGCGATCGCGTTCTCGAAGGCCTCCTTCGTCAGGATGTCCTTGGTCGTGATGCCCTGGCGCAGCAGGTTCACGACGGCCTCGCCCGAGCGATGCGCGAAGTAGTCGCGACGGCGGTCGGCGGACGGCGGTGCTGCCGACCCGGGAAGGCTGAGGCCGAGAGCCTCGGCGACGGATGCCATGGTGTTGGCGGTGTACATGCCGCCGCAGGCGCCCTCGCCCGGGGCGAACGCGCACTCGATGCGCTTGAGATCCTCTTCGCTCATGCGACCGGCGCGACACGCTCCGACGCCCTCGAAGGAGTCGATGATCGTGATCTCCTTCTCGGTGCCGTCCGAGAGCTTGACCCAGCCCGGTGCGATGGAACCCGCGTACAGGAAGACGCTGGACAGGCCCAGTCGGGCACTGGCCATCAGCATGCCGGGGATCGACTTGTCGCAGCCGGCCAGAAGCACGCTGCCGTCGAGGCGCTCGGCCATCATGACGGTCTCGACCGAATCGGCGATGACCTCGCGGGAGACCAGCGAGAAATGCATGCCCTCGTGGCCCATGGAGATGCCGTCCGAGACCGAGATGGTGCCGAACTGCAGCGGGTAGCCGCCGCCGGAGTGCACGCCCTCCTTGGCGCCCTGTGCGAGCCGGTCCAGGCTCAGGTTGCACGGGGTGATCTCGTTCCAGCTCGACGCGATGCCGATCTGGGGCTTGTCCCAGTCCGCGTCGCCCATGCCGACGGCACGGAGCATTCCGCGTGAGGTGGTCGCCTCGATGCCGTCGGTGACGACGCGGCTGCGCGGCTTGATGTCGATTTCTGAATGTGCGCCGGGCGCACCGGAATGAGCTTCGCGGGAGGACATGACGGAAGTCTATTCCCGAGCCGAGCCGCGTTCGGTCGCAATGACGCCAAGGAGCCGTCCCACCTGCTGTGGAGTGTCCACACGCAGGGTCGCCGCCGTCTCTCCTGCCCCGACGCGCACTCCGAGATCGTCGTCGGTCAGCACGCGCATCGCATCCTCGTCGGTGACGTCGTCTCCGGCGAAGAGGATCGCGGTCGCACCGGTGCGTTCCCGAAGCGCGGCGATGGCGGCGTCCTTGCCCTCTGCGCGGGACGAGAACTCCAGGATGCGGTCGCCCGTCCGCCGCCGCCAGCGCGCCGCACGTCGAGCCATCACGTCGTCGACGGCGGCGAAGG
>JBARWR010000440.1:0-4413 GCA_049646915.1 Microbacterium sp. | reverse complement strand
CACCACGACCGGTCTCCCGGTCGATGCGGCACCCGCGAGCGGGCCACGGTTTACCCGAACCGCAGGCCCGCGCTCTGAGGGCCTCGTGGGCCGTGTCGTGCGCTCCCGGACTCGCGTCGTCACGGGCCTGATCGAGTGTATCCCGTCCAGTGGGCGCATCACCGGCCGCCACCACCTGAGAGAATCGGGGGCATGGCCACTCCCGTGAATCCGCCGCGCGGCATGCGCGACTTCCTCCCGGCAGAGAAGGCGCGCCGCGAGCGCGTGCTCTCGGTGATCCGAGGGGTGTATCGTGCGCACGGATTCGATGAGATCGAGACGCCCGTCATGGAGGACGCGTCGCGCCTGCACGCAGGGCTCGGCGGCGACAACGAGAAGCTCGCGTATGCGGTGATGCGTCGCGGGCTCACGGTCGACGATCTGCGCAGCGCCGCCGAACCGCTCGAACTGGCCGACCTGGGCCTGCGTTTCGACCTCACAGTGCCACTCGCGCGGTTCTACGCGAGCCACCGGGCGGCCCTGCCGAACGTGTTCCGCGCCATTCAGGTCGCACCGGTGTGGCGCGCCGAGCGTCCGCAGAAGGGGCGCTACCGGCAGTTCGTGCAGTGCGATCTCGACATCATCGGCGAACCTGGGCCGCTCGCCGAGGTCGAGTTGCTCACGGCGACCGCAGCGACTCTCGACGCGCTGGGGCTCGCCGGGTGCAGTATCCGCATCAACGACCGTCGACTGCTCACGGGGATGCTCGAGGCGTTCGGATTCGCACGCGAGACGCACGAGGCCGCACTCATCACCGTCGACAAGCTCGACAAGATCGGTGCGCAGGGTGTGCTCGCCGAGCTGCGGGAGCGCGGCATGCCCGGCCGCGCCGTCGATGCGCTCGCGGACTTTTTCGGCAGACCAGCCCCCGAGACTACGCGGTTCGATGAGCGCACCATCGCGGCCTCCCTCCCCGATGGCGTGGATGCTGCGGTGGTGGCGCAGCTCGCCGAGATCGGCGTCGCCGTGCAGCGGGTGCGCGGCGACGACTCGCTTGTGCGCTTCGACCCGTGGCTGGTGCGCGGCATGGGCTACTACACGGGGGCGATTTTCGAGGTTGCGCATCCGTCGCTGGGCTACTCCCTGGGGGGTGGCGGCCGCTACGACGGCATGATCGGCCGGTTTCTGGGCACCGACGTGCCGGCGGCGGGCTTCTCGCTCGGGTTCGAGCGCCTCGTCGACCTGGTCGACCTCGGCGAAGACGCGGCGGCGGATGCGGTGGTGCTTGTCCACGACGCCGACGTCGACCCTGCCCGGCTGGTCGAGCTGCAGCACGCACTCATCGGTGGCGGCCGTCGTGTTCGGCTGGAGCGCCGTCCGCGCAACCTCAAGCCATTGCTGGAGCAACTGACTTCGGCGGGCTTCGCGTCGTTCGCTCTCGTGTCGGCGGATGCCGACCCGGCCTCGCTCGAGCTGCGCCCGTTGCGCTGAGTCGGCTCCGCGCAAGGAGCGCTGACCGGGGATTCTTGTTGGTCGCGCCCCGGCCGGGCGTCGCGCCCGAGCGCTGTAAACGTCGGCGTGCACACGCGCGCAACGTCCGCCGATCGGCGTGATTTCACGCATGTTGCCTTGATGCCTAATCAAACAATTGATTGACAACAGGTGACAAGGGGCGATACTGTGCTCGACATGAAGATTCCACGCGGGTATGCAATGCTGCTGGTCGCGCCACTGGTTCTCGCCCTCGCCGCGTGCGGGGGGACCGGTGCGACAACGACGGATCCGGCTTCGGATTCGCCGACGCAAGGTGGGGAGATCACCATCTTGCGCACCCATGACATCGACGGCTGGGACCCCGACTCGGCCCGGGTGATCGCCACGTATGTCACCATCCCGAATGTGCTCGAAGGCCTCGTGCGGGTCAGCACCGATGGTGAGACCATCGAGCCTGCGCTCGCCGAGTCCTGGACGATGGACGCCGACGAGCCCTCGCTCACCTTCACCCTCCGCGAGGACCTCACCTTCAGCGACGGCACACCGCTCACCGCAGAAGACGTGGCGTTCTCGGCCGTCGAGTGGGTATCGGGACCGCGACTGGGTTCGCTGTTCGGCGACATCGCCGGCGCCGAAGCCATCGACGACACGACCGTCAAGCTCCTGCTGACCCGACCGAGCACCTACCTCATCGACTTCATGGCCAGCGGTATCGCGCCTGTGGTTCCCGCCGATTACGCGGGGCTCACCAGGGAGGAGTTCTACCAGGACCCGATCGGTGCGGGACCCTACGTCATCGAGAAGTTCTCTCCGGGCCTCGAGACGGTGCTCGTGCGCAACGAGGCCTACCACAGCCCGGATGCGGCGCACCTCGACCAGGTCACCTACCGCATCGTCACCGACCCGAGCCAGCAGCTCGCGCAGTTCCAGGCCGGTGACGCCGACATCATCGAGTCGCTCGACCCGACCCTCGCCGACCAGGTCGCCGAGGACCGGCGCATCGTCGTCAACCCGGCATCGAAGAACCTCAATCTGATCTTCAACTGGGCGGCGACGCTCGGTCAGGACCAGGCGTTCCGCACGGCCGTGAGCCACGCCATCAACCGTCAGCAGATCGCCGACATCGCCTACCAGGGCATGGCGACTCCCGTGGACGGTCTCATGCCCCCCGGCACGATCGGTGCGGTCGGCTGCGATTGCGACACCTGGGACTACGACCCCGAGGCCGCGAAGGCCGCGCTCGCGAAGTCGTCGTACGACGGTTCGACGCTGCACCTCATCACCGAGGCCACGAGCGGCGACTCGCCGATGATGGAGCTCATTCGCGCCGACCTCGAAGCGGTCGGCATCTCGGTCGAGGTCGAGGAGCTCGAACTCCAGGTGCTGCTGCAGCGCGTGACCGAAGGCACCTACGACATCGGCGTGGGCACCTACAGCGACGTCTCGCCGACGGCAGGGGACATCTTCTTCTACATGTATGTGAGCAACTTCTTTGCCTCGGGCGCTCCCGTCGATCAGGTGCTCGCGAGCTTCAGCGAGTTCGCGGTCGCCGTCGACACCGCGGCCAAGGAGGCTGCCGTGCGCACGCTCGAGGACTGGGCTGCCGAAGTGGTGCCGAGTGCACCGCTCGTGTCGGTCGCGCTCGTCGTGCCGGTCAACGACCGCGTGCACGGACTCGAGGTGCGGCCCTACAGCCGCTA
The DNA here is from genome assembly GCA_049646915.1 of Microbacterium sp. Taxonomy (GTDB): domain Bacteria; phylum Actinomycetota; class Actinomycetes; order Actinomycetales; family Microbacteriaceae; genus Microbacterium. Next base: position 1,240 of record JBARWR010000440.1, on the reverse strand, counting down.
CTACCTCGACGAGCTCTGGGCGGACTGACCCATGCACATCGCACGAGTTCTGCTCAAGCGGATCGTCGGCGCGGTGCCACTGCTCGTGGTCCTGCTGTTCCTGACCGTCCTGCTCCAGGACATCACCCCCGGTGACCCGGCTCAGGCGATAGCAGGACCACGAGCGAGCGAGGAGGTGGTCGAGGCCATCCGCGCCCAGTACCACCTCGATGACCCGCTCTGGGCGCAGTTCACCACTGCGCTCGGACGGGTGGTCCAAGGCGACCTCGGGGTCTCCAGCCGGGTGGGGGCCCCGGTCGCCTTCCTCATCGCCGAGCGAGCACCGCAGACCGCGTGGCTCGCCGGCGCCGGACTTGCGGTGTCGATGGTGTTCGCCCTCATCGTGGGCGTGTGGGCCGGCAGCGGTCGCCGCTGGGCGCGCACCCTCATCGACCAGCTCAGTCTCGCATCCATGAACCTGCCCACCTACTGGCTCTCGCTCGTGCTCGTGCTGCTGTTCGCCCTGCAGCTGGGGTGGTTTCCAGTCGGCGGCATCGGTGACGGGCCGTGGGATCGCCTCTACCACCTGGTGCTGCCCACGGCGGTCGTCGCGGCGGCCATCGCGCCGGTGCTCGCCCGCAGCCTTGCCGAGTCGTCGGCGCGCGTCATGCAGTCCGATCACGTGGTCACCGCTCGAGCAGCGGGACTGAGCCGCCCCCGCATCGTGCGCCGGCATGTGGTGCGCAACGCGCTGCCGCCCATGGTGACACTGCTCGGGCTGCAGGCCGGCTACATTGTCTTCGGTCTCGTCATGGTCGAGATGAGCTTCGGCATCAACGGGCTCGGCTCCATGCTCTTCCAGGCCGTGAGCGATCGGGACTTCCCCGTGGTGCAGGGGCTCACCCTCGTGCTCGGCATGTGCGTGGTCTTTGCGAACATGATCGCCGACGTCATCGTCGCCGCCCTCGACCCGAGGTGGACACTGTGAAAGCACTGGTGCGCGCACTCATCTCCCCGGCGGGCCTCGTGATCTGGCTGCTCGTGGCCCTCGCCCTGGCTGCGCCGCTGTTGTGGCCCGACCCGAGGGGCATGGGCACCGACCTGCTTGCACCGCCCAGTTGGGAGCATCCGTTCGGTACGACGCTGCTGGGGCAGGATGTGTTCGGCCAGACCGCGCACGCGCTGCGGGTCGACCTCGTGCTCGGTGTGGCCGCCGTGCTCGTGTCACTGCTCATCGGCGTGCTGCTCGGCGGCACCGCGG
>JBARWR010000439.1:0-1558 GCA_049646915.1 Microbacterium sp. | reverse complement strand
CCCGAGGACATGCAGATCGCTGTCATCGCCTCCCACGCCGATCTGCCGTACTGGGAGTGGGCGAAGTGGCTTCCGCACGCCCAGTCCGACAGCGCGACGGATGCCGTCGGCGGTGCGCGCCGGATCGGATCGTCCTGGGAGGAGATCGAGCCGCTGGTCACCGACCTCCGCTCGCGCGGCGTGGCCAGCGGTCGGGCAGGCACCCTTCCGCATCTCGTGGTGATCACCGACGGCGCGGCGCTGCCCCACGGGCATCCGCTCGCCGAGGAAGGCGGTGTCGACGGCGTCACCGTCATCGACGTCGCCCGCGAATGGTCCGAGCTGACCGATCCGCTGACCATCCGCCTGATCATCGAGGGAGAGGAGGGCGAGCAGCTCACCGTCGCGCGGCGCGGCTACAGCCCCATCCCCGCTGCACCGGATTTCCTCGGCATCGCCTCTGCTGAGGCGGTCGCCAGACGCTTGACCGGTCTGGCCGAGACCGCCCAGGACGAGGACGCCGGATCGGGCGCGGGCGCGCGCGCGATCTCGGCCGAGCTCACCGATCTGCTGGGCCTGCCCGATGTGCGCGACTTCGACGTGGACGTGGCATGGAAACCGCGATCGGCGAGGGACCGACTGCGCGTCCCGATCGGCCTGACGGCGACCGGGCAGCCGATGATCCTGGACATCAAGGAGTCCGCTCAGCAGGGCATGGGCCCGCACGGCATGCTGATCGGTGCGACCGGCTCGGGAAAGTCGGAGGTGCTGCGCACGCTCGTGCTCGCACTGGCGATGTCGCACTCGTCGGAAGCGCTGAACTTCGTGCTGATCGACTTCAAGGGTGGTGCGACCTTCGCCGGCATGGCCGACATGCCGCACGTGTCGGCCGTGATCACGAACCTCGGCGACGACCTGACCCTCGTCGATCGCATGCAGGATGCGATCCAGGGCGAGATGACCCGTCGCCAGGAGCTGCTGCGCGACGCGGGCAACTTCGCCAACGTCACCGACTACGAGGCTGCGCGCAAGGGCGGCCGCACCGACCTCAAGCCGCTGCCGGCACTGCTCATCGTCGCTGACGAGTTCTCGGAGCTGCTGGCGGCCAAGCCCGATTTCACCGAGCTGTTCGTCGCCATCGGACGACTGGGTCGTTCGCTTCAGGTGCACCTGCTGCTGTCGACCCAGCGACTGGAGGAGGGCAAGCTGCGCGGGCTGGAGTCCCACCTGTCCTACCGGATCGGTCTCAAGACCTTCTCCGGTGCGGACTCGCGCGCGGTGATCGGCGTGCCGGACGCGTTCACACTGCCGGGCGGCGGCGGGCACGGCATCCTCAAGTCGGATGCCGAGACGCTCACTCAGTTCCGGGCGGCGTACGTCTCGGCCCCGCCGAAGACGCGCAGACGCCGGGCGGGGTCCTCGCCGGAGGTGAGCGAGAGCGAGCAGCCGATGCGGGCGATCGAGGCGCGGGCCTTCACCGCTGCGCCGGTGATCGTGCCGGAGCAGACGGTGGAGGAGCAGGCCGCCGTCCCCGAGGCCCCCGGCGGCGAGCCCCCCGAGAAGCGGGTGACCTTCGACA
>JBARWR010000438.1:0-2087 GCA_049646915.1 Microbacterium sp. | reverse complement strand
AGCCGGTTCCTGCCGGCGACGCCGCCCAGCGCGAGGCCGCGGACCCCGCATCCGAGACTCCGATGCTCGACCAGTACGGGCTCGACCTCACCGCGCGCGCCCGTGCGGGCGAGCTCGACCCGGTGATCGGCCGGGCCGACGAGATCGAGCAGACCATCGAGATCCTCAGCCGTCGCACCAAGAACAACCCGGTGCTGATCGGTGAGGCCGGCGTCGGCAAGACCGCGATCGTCGAGGGTCTGGCGCGTGCCATCGTCGATGACGCCGTCCCCGCCCAGCTGAAGGATCGTCGGGTGGTCGCACTCGACCTGCCGGCGATGCTCTCGGGCGCCCGATACCGGGGCGACTTCGAGGAGCGGCTGACCAAGACCATGGACGAGATCGCCGCCCACAAGGGCGAGGTCATCGTGTTCATCGATGAGGTCCACACGGTCGTCGGCGCAGGCGGCTCGGGTGAGAGCGGCGGCATGGACGCGGGAAACATCCTGAAGCCCCGCCTGTCGCGCGGCGAACTGCACCTGGTCGGTGCGACGACGCTCAGCGAGTACCGCCGCATCGAGAAGGACCCGGCGCTGGAGCGCCGCTTCCAGCCCGTCAAGGTCGCGGAGCCGGCGATCGAGGATGCCGTGCGCATCCTCGATGGACTGAAGCCGGCCTACGAGGAGCACCACGCGGTGTCGTACACCGACGAGGCGATCCGCAGCGCGGTGGAGCTGAGTGCCCGGTACCTGCCTGACCGGGTGCTGCCGGACAAGGCGATCGACCTGATCGATCAGGCCGGTGCGCGGCTGCGCCTGCGCCTGGGCCTGGTCACCGACATCGAGGCGCTGGCCGACGAACTCGTCGACCTGGAGATGCAGAAGGATGCTGCAGTCGACGCCGAGCACTATGAGGAGGCTTCGCGGCTTCGCGACGAGATCGCCCGGGTGCAGGCCAGGATCGATGAGGTGGATGTGCCGTCGCCGACGGCTGTGGAGGCCGTGGTCGACGAGCCGCAGATCGCCGCAGTGATCTCGCGTGCCACCGGCATTCCGGTCAGCCGTCTCACCGAGACGGAGCGGGAGCGGCTGGGTGACCTCGAGGCCGACCTGCACTCCCGGGTGATCGGCCAGAACGACGCCGTGGCGGCCGTCGCGCGCTCCGTGCGGCGCAGCCGCACCGGCATGGGCGACGCGAACCGTCCGGTCGGGTCGTTCCTGTTCCTCGGGCCCACCGGCGTCGGCAAGACCGAGCTGGCCAAGGCGCTGGCCGACCGCCTGTTCGACGACGAGACAGCGGTCATCCGCTTCGACATGAGCGAGTTCGGCGAGCGGCACACCGTGTCGCGCCTGGTCGGTGCCCCTCCTGGATACGTCGGCTACGACGAGGCCGGGCAGCTCACCGAGCGCGTGCGACGCAACCCGTACTCGATCGTGCTGTTCGACGAGATCGAGAAGGCCCACCCCGACGTGTTCAACCTGCTGCTGCAGGTGCTCGATGACGGGCGGCTGACCGACGGTCAGGGGCGCACGGTCGACTTCCGCAACACGGTCATCGTGATGACCTCGAACATCGGCTCGGAGTTCCTCGCGTCGCGGTCGGGCGCGCTCGGGTTCGTGGCCTCGCAGGATGCCTCGGCATCCGGATTCGCCTCGCAGGAGGACCTGCGGGCCCGCGTGATGGGCAAGCTGCGCGAGGCCATGCGACCGGAGTTCCTGAACCGGATCGACGAGATCGTCATCTTCCAGAAGCTGTCGCGTGAGGAGCTCGGCGAGATCGTCCGGCTCATGCTGCAGGCGACGACCAAGCGGCTGGCCGGCCGAGAGATCGGCTTCGAGGTGACGGATGCCGCGGTCGCCTGGCTCGGCGAGCACGGCTACGAGCCCGAGTACGGTGCACGTCCGCTGCGCCGGCTGATCCAGCGCGAGGTCGACGACCGCATCGCCGACCTGCTCGTCTCCGGCGGGCTGGCCGACGGCGGCGCGGTGCGGGTGGACGTCGTGGACGACGCGATTCGCGTCGACGCACGCTTCGACCTGGCATCCGCGGCCTGACAGCCGAGAAGCACCCGTCTATGTGGCGCAAACCGCCCCCGATTCCTCTGGAAC
>JBARWR010000437.1:0-5276 GCA_049646915.1 Microbacterium sp. | reverse complement strand
GTGCTGGTCGGCTACGGCACCGGCGGCGGGGCCACTTCGCGGCGCAAGCGCCCGGCCGAGCGCCAGGTGCGTTCGTCCGTGGGAGTGATCGCGAAGCCTCCGATCCGCAAACTCGCCCGCGACCTGGGCGTGGAGCTGACAGAGGTCACGGCGACGGGTGCGGACGGCGAGGTGACCCGCGAGGATGTCGTCGGGCACGCCGAGCAGGCCAGCGTGTTCCGCAACATCGAGACGCCGGAGTGGGGCGCCGTGCGCGACGAGACTCTTCCGGTTCCTGAGCGGGCGCAGCGAGACGAGGGGCCGGCATCCGCTCCGATCGGACTGTCCCGCGGCAGTCAGCCGGCCTCCGATCCCGAGCGAACCGAGTCGATCCCGGTCAAGGGCGTGCGCAAGGCGACCAGTTCGGCGATGGTGCGCAGCGCCTACTCCGCCCCGCACGTGACGGTGTGGAAGGAGGTCGACGCCACCCGCACGATGGAGCTCGTCAAGCGACTGAAGGCCTCGCCCGACTTCGCCGACATCCGCGTCTCGCCGCTGCTGATCATGGCGCGCGCCGTCATCTGGGCCGCCCGCCGCACCCCGATGGTCAACGCCGCCTGGGTGGACACCGACGACGGCGCCGAGATCGCGGTGCGCCACTACGTGAACCTCGGCATCGCTGCGGCGACCCCGCGCGGACTGCTGGTGCCGAACATCAAGGACGCGCAGGATCTCGGCATGAAGGACCTCGCCCGAGCTCTGAACCGCCTGACGCTCACCGCCCGTGAGGGCAAGACGAGCCCCGCCGACCAGCAGGGCGGCACGATCACGATCACCAACATCGGCGTGTTCGGGATGGACGCCGGCACCCCGATCATCAATCCCGGCGAGGCCGGGATCATCGCCATGGGCACGATCGCGCAGAAGCCGTGGGTCGTCGACGGCGAGGTGCGTCCGCGCTGGGTCACCACGGTCGCGGGGTCGTTCGATCACCGCGTGGTCGACGGCGACGGCATGAGCCGGTTCGTCGCCGACGTGGCCTCGATCCTGGAGGAGCCCGCGCTGCTCGTGGACTGATACGAGGCGTTGCTGAGCATGCTTCTTCTTTGATAGGTACTCTTCGATATATTGACGGCTATAGTCGCCAAAATAGCGAACGTTGACGATTGTATCCGTCAATCTGGACTGGATAATGAGGTCTCTGGCGCTGACGCGTCCTTGCGACCGAATCGGCCGTATGCGTCACGTGGCTGACGTCCAATGCGGGCGCTGAGGGAGGGGCTGCCTGTGCTGCTTCGGGGCAACGCGCGTGCGCGCTCACGGTTGGGGCCGTCGAATGCGTCGGACATCGTGCCGAGTGCTTCTGGAGCGACTCCGAAGCCCATGGCGACGTCCCGCCAGTCGGCTGTTGCCGCTTCCACGGCCGTGATGATGTCGGATGCGGCGGGCTCCGTCAGCCTGAATGCGTCGTGGTTCTTCAGGAGCACGCGGATGTCTCGGGCGCTGGGGTCATCATCGGTGCTTACGGGCGTGGACTCCAGCGTGCCGAGCTTGTAGAACGGGTTGATATCGAAAGCGGGTGCCAGACGCCATCCGTTGCGTTCGCGGAGGAAGCCGTGGTTGCGCATGTGATCGTCCACGTTGTTCACGAGAAGCGTGAGAGCGATCCGCCGGAACAATTCCGCTGAGTCGGCGTCCGCGCCCGCGGAGTTCCTCTGCAGGGTGCCGACCAGGCGGACGTAGTCGACATAGTCGCCCTGAGACTTGTTCAACATGCCATCCGCGCTGAGGTACCCCTGGCGTCGGCGCGCGTCGCGGTCGAAGCGCTCCACGACCAAAATGGAGTTGTACTCGAATCGGTGGTGCTCGAAGCGGGGGACCTTCACTCCGGAGCGTCGCGCAAGCTCGAGGCAGGTAGCCTCCCATGCCATCGCATCACCGAAGTCGTCGCGCGCAGGGAGCTTTACAATCGCGAGGTGACCATTGGAGTTGAGGACGGTCGCCTTGGGGCGAGCGCCACCCATGGATGTCCCGGCCTGGAGAAGGGTGAGCTTGTCGGCGGGGACATCCTCCCCGCGCTCGAAGGCTTTTGCCGCCTCGATGAGGGCCGGGAGGTCGGCCAGTCGGGCGGTCATGTCGTCGGGAGGCGATTGGTACTCGCCGTCCATGGACACTCGCAGCGCACCGAGGCGCTCTGCATCACCGACGCGCCTGAGGACATCGAGCTCAGGGAGGTGCTGGTAGCGGCCGGTGGCGCGACGTTCGATGAACTGCATGAGTCGGCGTCCCCATGCGTCCGGTTGCGCGTCGGCAAGGCCCGCGATCATAGGACGTGTGCCGGCGGGGATGAACTCACCCCGGCCCAGCCGCAGGGAAGGAGCCAAAGGGTAGGCATCCGGATGGGAGAGGTAGTCGCTGGAGTATTCGAAAGCGACGACCCCACCGGTGTCGTCCACGGTCCCGGCGTGCGTCTCTTCCCCCGAAGGGAGGACGACGGAGATCTCCAGCCTCATCGGCTGCCTCTTTCGGTGCGGCGGCGGAGGAGCGCGCGGCCACGCTCGTCAGATGTGGGGTCAAGGGCGTCGCGTAGCTTGCTGTCGAGACCAAGCGCTTCAAGGACGGCGAAGACGTTCTCGAGCTTGACCGAACCCGCCCCTCCCTCCAATGAGCGCAGCGTGTCCCGGGTGATGCCGGCTCGCTCGGCGACGACGGTGGCTGACAGGCGGGAAAGCGTGCGCCATGCTCTGATGTTCTGTCCGAAGTCCACGAGATTCTGGTTGTCGGTCATCGTTGCTCCTCGTTTGACGGTTGTAGTCGTCAATTTCGTCGGATATGACGATTGTATCCGTCAAAACCTCATTGTGCGGTGGATGTTGATCCCCTGCACCGCACAGGCGAAAGAGGCGGACCGCTGGACGACGAAGGCAACCGGGTACGGCAGATCGATGACGCTGACGGGCCGTCAGTCGTGCGACGTGTTCGACATCTCCAGCAGGCGACGTTCGTCAGCGTCGAGCCAGGTGGCGGCCTTTGGCACGCGGCGCTCGATCCGCGCCTCATTGCGGGCCTGACGGAGTGCGTGCACGATAGCGAACCGGATGATCGCGTACAGAACGCCCGCGCCGGCGAGGATGTACAGAATCGGGATGATGATGGTGAAAACGGCCATGTCTGCCCCCACGAGTTCAAGGATCAGTGTCCTTACGGCGAGCATAGCAACGGCTCATCGTGCCCTTGTTGAGAATGGTTCTCATTTGCATTAGTGTCTAACGCATGCACAAACGCCTCGCCGCCCTCGCGCTCGCCGCAGCATCCGTCATCGTCCTCTCGGGATGCTCGACATCCGCCCCCGCGCAGGGTGCCGGCGAAGGCGCTGTGCAGGTGGTCGCATCGACCAACGTCTACGGATCGCTGGCCGCCGAGATCGGCGGAGACCGCGTCACGGTGACCAGTCTGATCGATTCGGTCTCCAAGGACCCGCACTCCTACGAGGCGACCGCCCGCGACCGCCTCGCCGTGCAGAAGGCCGACCTCGTCATCGAGAACGGCGGCGGCTACGACTCGTTCATGGAAGAGTTGCGCGACGGCTCGGATGCCACGGTCATCACCGCCGCCGAGTTCTCGCACGACTACCCCGGCGCGACCGTCGCGGACGATGAGCACAGCGACGAGCACGAGCACGCCGAAGACCACAGCGACGAGCACGAGCACAGCGAGGATGCCAACGACCACGACCACGCCGATGAGCACGGTCACAGCCACATCGAAGGCTTCAACGAGCACGTCTGGTTCGATTCGCACACCATCTCGCACGTCGCCGAGCAGATCACGGCCGACCTGACCGAGCTCGACCCGGCGGGCAAGACCGAATTCGCCGCCAACGCGAAGAAGCTCGCCGACGAGCTGGACGGCATCGAGACCGAGCTCGACGCTCTGCACGAGAAGCTCGAGGGCACCCCGGTGTTCATCACCGAGCCGCTTCCCGGGCTGTTGGCCGCGGCCGCCGGACTCGATGACGTGACCCCCGACGGCTTCGCCTCCGCGGTCGAGGAGGGCAACGACGTCGCGCCCGCCACGCTGCTCGAGGCGCTCGACCTCATCGAGCACGACAAGGTGCGCGCCGTGCTCGCCAACGCCCAGACCGGCGGCAGTGAGACCAGTCGTGTGGAGGATGCGGCGAAGCAGGCCGGCATCCCCGTGCTGACCTTCAGCGAGCTGCTCGAGCCGAATCAGTCGTACGCTGAGTGGATGCGCGCCGCGATCTCGGACCTCGCCGCCCTCCAGAAGTGAGCGGCGGTGAAGTGAGCGGCGGCCCCCAGGCGCCCGACGCCGCGCCCGTCCTGACGATCGAGGGCGCGGCTCTTCACCGCGACGGCAGCGAGCTCTGGTCCCGTCTCGACCTGGAGCTGCAGCCAGGGGAGTTCGTCGCCGTTCTCGGCCCGTCCGGCTCCGGCAAGACCACTCTGCTGCGCAGCATCCTGGGCCTGCAGCAGCTCTCCTCCGGCAGCATCCGCGTCTCCGGCTCTCCCGTGCAGCGCGGCGACGCGCGCATCGGGTACATCCCCCAGCAGCGCCCGCTGCCCCAGGACATCAGCCTGCGAGCCCGTGACCTCGTCGCGCTGGGCGTGAACGGCACCCGGTTCGGGCTGCCGATCCCGCGCCGCGGCGACCGGGAGCGGGTGGATGCGCTGCTCGAGGGCGTCGGAGCATCGCACTACGCCGACCGTCCCGTCGGGCTGCTCTCCGGCGGCGAACAGCAGCGGCTGCGCGTCGGTCAGGCCCTCGCCGATCGCCCGGCCCTGCTGCTGTGCGACGAGCCGCTGTCGAACCTCGACCTGGCCAATCAGCGCGGCGTGACAGAGATCATCGACCGGGAGCGACGCGAGCACGGCACCGCCGTGCTGTTCGTCACCCATGACATCAACCCGATCCTCGATCGCGTCGACCGCATCCTCTACATCGCCGGTGGGCGATTCCTGCTCGGCACCCCCGAAGAGGTGCTGCAGACGCATGTGCTCAGTCGGCTCTACGGCACGCCGGTGTTCGTGTTCCGCGCCGGCGGCAGGCTGGTCGTCGTGGGCGTGCCGGATGCCGAGACGCACCACGAGCTCGATGAGGAAGCCGCGACCACCGCGACCGCGATCCTCCCCGGCGGCCGCGCGTGAACCCGCTGGTCGACTGGGGCGACGTCTTCTCCTTCCAGGACTACGGGCAGCTGCTCGTGCTGCTGTCGAACTCGCTGATCGCGGGCGCCGTGCTGGGCCTGGTCGGCGGCCTGATCAGCACCTTCGTCATGC
>JBARWR010000436.1:0-20167 GCA_049646915.1 Microbacterium sp. | reverse complement strand
CGGCAGGGGCGCGCGGCATCCGATCCCGCCGCGTCTGACCCGGCAGAGCCGCTGGCCCGTCGCATCCGCGGTGTTCTCGGCCAGTACCCCGACGTGACCGTCAGGCGCACCTCGCTCGCGCCGGAAGGCTTCGACGCGCGGTTCTCTGCGGTGTGGCGCCGCTACCGCTATCGCCTGGCCGACCTGACCGTCGGCTACGATCCGATGCGCCGGGACGACACGACGACGGTTCGGGCGTCGCTCGATGCGGATGCCATGGATGCCGCTGCGCAGACCCTCATCGGGCTGCACGATTTCGCCGCGTACTGCAAGCCGCGGGAGGAGGCGACGACCATCCGCACGCTGCTGGATTACCGCTGGGTTCGGGATGCCGAAGGAGTGCTGGTCGCCGAGGTGAAGGCCGACGCGTTCTGCCACAGCATGGTGCGCGCGCTGGTCGGCGCCTGCGCGGCGGTCGGGGAAGGGAAGCTGAGCGTGTCCGACGTGGTGCGCCTGCGCGATGAGCTGACCCGCACCAGCGCGTTCAAGGTGCTGCCGGCACGGGGGCTGACTCTCGCGGAGGTCGGATATCCGGCCGACGAGCTGCTGGCATCCCGTGCCGAGCAGACCCGCAACCGCCGCGACCGGGAGGCATGAGTCCCAATGCGGACCTGCCCGGACCGGCATCGCCCGCAGCGGCGACGCCGACCCGATCGCCGGACTCAGAACTTGTCGGGGAACTGCGCGACGATGCCGCTCGCAAGGGTTCCTGACATTCCCATCATGTGGCTGAAAGCCTCGTCGTAGTCAGTGATCGCCTTCGTGAAATCGCCATTGAGCAGGTCGACCGCGTAGACGGTGGTCTGGTCGATGTGCATCTTCATCATCGGCTCGGTCGCAGAAGCGGGCCAGTTGTCGGGATTCGCACTGGAGAGGAAGTCCGCGATGTCTTTCGCGTTCGCGTACCAGTCGTCCAGAGACTTCTTCAGAGCGTCGTCGTCCCCCTCCTTTGCTGCGGTCAGCACCGGGACGGCCTGCTGGATATGAGTCGTCAACAGCTCAGCCAGCTGGTCACCGGCGTCCTGGCCGTAGAACGGCACGATCGCCGCACCGAGGTCCTGCTGGTTCTGCAGAAGCCGGTCCAGATTCGCCTGCAGAGCCGCTTCATTGTTGAAGAACGCATCGACCGTCGCGTACGTGTACTGCATGTGGTCCGCCCACAGCACGTCGAGTGCGGCATTCAACCCGATGACCATGCCCTGGTCGGCTTCGTGGCTGGTGCTGGAGTGTTCGGCAGCGGCGGGCTGGGGTTCGTCGGCGGGGGCACAGGCGGTCAGGGCACCGGATGCCAGTGCGAGGATCGCGATCGCCGGTGCGATCGCCCGCCAGCTGCGATGGCTCGTGACGTGAGTGCTCATCAGGGACTCCTTCTCTCGGTGGCCGGAACGTCCGATTGGCCCGGCACGTATGCGATGGGTGTTGCACCGCGGGTCGGGTCTTACCGGAATCGTCGTATCGGCAGATATTCGTGTCGCCTCGGTAAGAACTCCTGCGTCGGTGCACACCAACAGGCATGCGAACCATCGATCCGATCGCTCACGTCACCCCGAGTGAGGGTGCTTCCGTGCCCGTGCGGGCCTCGTCGTCGAGTTCGAGGGCTCTGCTGCGATGGCGGCGAGAACAGCTCGTCGCCGCCGGGCTCGACGAAGTGTCCGCCCAGCGCATCGTCCGCGACGGTAACGTGGACATCCATGCCCTGGTGATGTCGGCGGAACGACGCAGCGCGCGGGCGGAAGGCAAGCAGTATGGTCGCTGAAGACCTCGCGTTCGAACTTGAGGACGTGCGAGAAGAGAATCCCTGGACCGACATCCCGGATGCTGAATGGGTGCCGCGGCTTTCCGCCGTCGGCCTGGTGCACGACGAGGCGGTCTCCAGCCTGCTGCAGCTGATGCTGCGCGCGGCGCGGCATCAGATCTCGCGCATGCCCATGGCAATGGAACTGGGCACCGCACGGCGCGACGAGATCGCGCACACGGCTGCCGACGACGCCACGATGGCGGTGCTCCAGCGTCTGGAGCGATTCGAGGGGCGCAGCCGATTCACGACGTGGGCATACAAGTTCGGCATCCTTTGCGCTGGGGTGCAGGTGAGGCGCTCGGTCTGGCACGATCGCAGCATCGTGCTGCACGATGTTCCCGAGATCGTCGACGGCGGCGGAACGTCCCCTTCCGATTACAGCGAGACGCGCGAACTCGCCGGTGCCATCGGTGCGGCGATGATGAGGGTGCTCACACCGCACCAGCGTCGCATCGCGCTCGCCCTGCTGGTCGAGGAAGTGCCGATCGATGTGCTCGCGGAGCGCCTGGCCACCACTCGCGGCGCTCTCTACAAGACGCTGCACGATGCACGCAAACGATTGAGAACTCAACTGGTCGCCGAAGGCTTCCTCGCCTCTCGAGCGATCGAGGAGGTGGGAAGATGACTGAACCTGTCTCTCTGGGACTCGCGCAGATCGAGCAGCTCATCGCCGACAGCGACCCGTGGCTGTCCTGCGATGACTGCTTCGAGCAGATCGATTGGGTGATCGAAAGATCCCTGCACGGTTCCATTCCATTGCCCGAACCGTTTCGGGTGCACTTGACGACTTGTGCCGTCTGCCACGAGGAGGCACGGTCTCTCGCTGCGCTCATCGCGCCCGAGTTCTCGATGACCATCGACAATGCCATCGCGCATCTGGATGGTGCGATCAGAACGGTCGGATGACGATGCCGCTGGGCCGGGGTGAGGGGATCGCCTTCGGCGCGGGGAGACCGTCGACGGGACTCGGTCCGTCGACGAACTCAGCCACGGCCTGACGGCAGCCGGCCGGCGCGGCCTGCCGGCCTGATCTTCGCCGCGCCGTCTCGAAGCCCGCCATGCGGTGGACCAGGTGAAAGAGGAGAGCATGCACTCACGAACAGCACGATCATTCATCGTCGGAGGCTCGGCCCTGGCACTCGCAGCTGTGGTGACTCTGGGCAGCGCGCCGGCTGCGAGCGCCCACGTCGCCATCGCGGAGAGCGAGGTCAGTGCGGGCTCGCACGCGGTTCTCACATTCAGCGTTCCGCACGGCTGCGAGGGATCGCCGACCACGCGAGTCGCGATCCGGATCCCAGACGGGATCAACGACGTCACACCGACCCGGAGCAGCTTCTACACCGTTGAGAAGGTCATGGAGGAGCTGCCTGACCCCATCACGGACAGCCATGGCAGCGAGATCACGCAGCGAGTCGATCAGGTGGTCTACGAAGCCACGACTCCCCTGCCTGCCGACCAGCGAGACGCGTTCGAGCTCTCCCTGCAGATTCCGGAGGACGCGGCCGGGACCACGCTCTACTTCCCGACCGTGCAGACGTGCGAGGAGGGGGAGACGGCGTGGGTGCAGCTTCCCGAAAGCGGCGCTGACGCGCATGATCTGGATGCTCCGGCTCCGAGCGTCGATGTGATCGCGGCCGGTTCGACCGCGGCATCCGATGCGGCGACGGACGCCGCAGCTGCGTCGGGCTCGGAGTCCGCCTCCGTCGTGGCCACCACTCCGGTGAGCGGCGACGATCAGGCGCCACTTGCGATCACCGCACTGATCGTGGGAGCGCTCGGTCTTCTGACGGGGCTGCTGGCTCTGTTCCGGAAGCCATCGAAGGCCTGATCATGTCCATCGTGGAGGAGCACCGTGCCGTCCTGCGTACGCAAGCAGCGACGCGCATACGGCGCACCCTTCTCGGAGCGCTCGCCGTCGTGCTCGGCACGATGTTCACGCTGCTGGGTGCGCAGGCCGCTCTTGCGCATGCCCAGCTGCTGAGCACGACACCTGGGGATGGTGCGGTGCTCGAGCAGGCGCCCGACGAGGCTCGCCTGCATTTCGACGAGGCCATCCGGATCGTGGACGGCGGCATCCGCCTGGTCGCCGACGACGAGCAGCCGGTCGCACTCGGTGCGCGTGTTCTGGACTCCGACGTCGTGGTCGCCTTGCCCGCTCTCGAGGACGGGCGCTACACCCTCAGCTACCGGGTGACCTCCGCAGACGGCCACCCGGTGGCAGGAGTCATCAGCTTCACGGTCGGAACGGGCGCGGCCGGTGCGGGAGCACACATCGCTGAGGGGGCCGGGGCGACGTCGATCGTTGTGAGTGCACTCACTGCGATGCAATACATCGGGCTGCTGGCTTTCGCCGGACTGGTGTTCTTCGATCGGATCGTGCTCCGCAACGGCGGCGCCGTGCTTCGCCGCGAAAGGGCAGTGCTGGTGGGCTTCGGGGTCGTCGCCGCAGTGGCGTCGGCACTCCTCATTCCGGTGTCGGCGCTGAACGTCACTGGCGTCGAGGTCTGGTCGCTCATACGGCCCGCGGACTGGTGGCAGGGGATGCTGTGGTCCACCTTCCTCGCAGCCGTGCTCGTGCTCGTGGGCACCTCGATCGCCTTCTGCGGCATGACTGGCTCGCGCAGCTCCGACCGCATGACGGGTCGAGTGCTGACGGTACTCGCCGCGCTCGTGGCCCTGTCGGCGCCCGTGCTCGTCGGTCACAGTCAGTCCGCGGAGCCGCATGCTCTTGCGATCGGGGCCGACATCGGCCACCTCGCGGCTGGCGGGTTCTGGGTGGGCGGGGTGGCGGGGTTGGCGCTGCTTCTGAGCCGCGGGCCGGATTCCCGGCATGGCGCGGCGGCAGCATCCGACAGTTCCTTCGATCCGGCATCCGATCCGGTGCTTGCAGCAGAGGTCGTCCGAAGGTTCTCGACGTACGCGGTCGTCAGCGTGCTGCTGCTCGGACTGAGCGGGATCGTGATGGCGGTCATGATCGTCGGCACTGTCGATGCGCTCGTGAGCACCAGCTATGGGTGGACGCTGATGCTCAAGCTCGCCGTCGTGGCGTCGGTGATCGTGATCGCCGGGTACAACCATCGCAGGCTCGTACCCGCTGTGGTGGCGCGGCCGAACGGGCAGCCGAGGTGGCGCACGCTGCGCAGGGCCCTGGCGGGGGAGGCCGTCCTGCTGGTTGTGATCCTCGCCATCACGGGGTTCCTCACCGGGCAGAGCCCGAACGGCGATGGAGGACGCACCGCCGAAGGCCGTTCGGCGCAGAGCATCCCTTTCCAGACGACGGGCCAGCAGCTCGAGGTCGACGGGTCGATCGCTCCCGCACAGGTCGGCGACAATCGGCTGACCTTCACCCTGCGCTATCGCGACGAGCCGGTCACCCCCGACTCGGTCATCGTGAAGGCCGCCCTGCCCGACCTCGGCCCGTTCCAGACGGTCGCAGAACTCGACCCGGTGACCGGATCCTATGCGGCGGCGCTGGAGCTCCCGCTGGCCGGCGACTGGAAGGTGCAGATCATCGCACGCGTCTCGGATTTCGATGAACCGATCGTGACCGTTCCCGTCACCGTGCGGTGAAGGGGGCGCGACCGCTGTTGTGCTCGACGGCGGTACCGTGGGCGTATGAGGCTGATCTCGTACAACCTGCGCAAGCACCGGGCTGCCACGGAGCTGACGTCGCTTGTCGAAGAACACGATCCCGACATCCTCTGCCTGCAGGAATGCGACACGACGGCCCTGCCGGATGCCATCGGCGGGCTCTCGCTCGTGCAGGCCACCAGCGGCAACCGTCTCGGACTGGCCATGTTCCTGCGCAGCAACCAGTTCCGCGTGGAGCAGACCCGCACGATCGGACTGAAGAAATCGCTGCACGACCGCGTGCTCAAACCCGCCCATGAGCGGGTGCTCGGCGCCAAGCTGAGCAACATCGACACGGGCCACAGGCTGATCGTGGCCTCGTTCCACGCCGCCCCCCTGACCGCACTGAACTCGCTGCGGCGCAATCAGATCCGCGCCGGGCTGGATGCGCTGCAGGAGCTCGGCCCCGACCTGCCCGTGCTGATGGTGGGGGACTACAACTACCCGGTGTTCAAAGAGAACCTCGGGCAGACGGTGCGCGAGCACGGGTACCGTCTGACGCTGAGCGATGACCGCACCTACACGCGCTACCGGGTGTTCCGCGGGCACTACGACTTCGCCACCTCGTCGGGCTTCGACATCTCGAACATCACGACGCTGCCCCAGGGTACGAGCGATCACCGCCCGATCCTGATCACCGCCGCAGCCGTGTAGCGCGCCCGTCGGCGCCCCGCTGCGTGTGCGTCGGCGTCGCATATGGTCGTTTCGCGTCCCGCCTGACGACCAAGTGGCACTCCGACGCCGCGGATGCCGACCATGTGGCACTCCGGCGTCCGGGCGGATCGACGTCAGCGGCCGAGAGCCTTGTGTCGGCGGATCAGCGCCTGGCGTCACATATGGTCGTTTCGCGTCGCGCATGACGACCAGCTGGCACTCCGACGCCGCGGATGCCGACCATGTGGCACTCCGGCGTCCCGGCGGATCGACGTCAGCGGCCGAGAGCCTTGTGCCGGCGGATCAGCGCCGTGCGTACGATCTCCACGGCGTTCCTCCGTGCGCGGATATGCGTCGATGTGAGGCGAACCACTTCCCAGCCGGCCTCCGCATAGTCTCGATACTTCTCGATGTCACGGTTCCACTGCTGCCGGGAGCTGCGGTGGTGATCGCCTTCGATCTCGACGACGAGCCGGTACTTACCGTATACGAGCTCCGAGATGCCGAGAAGGCGACCGCGCTCGTCGCGGATCTGAACGTCCAGTTCAGGTGTGGGAAGCCCGGCATCCTCCGCATCGAGTCGGTACTCGGTCTCGAGCGGTGAGGCGCTGCCGGTACGTGCTCGGGCGAGTGCCGCGCGGAGTTTCGCGACGCCCTTCTGCGGCCCGGCATCGATGGCTGCCTGGAGGTCGGCGAGCGTGGCATCCGCCCGTTCCGGATGAGAGACGCCATAGGAGTCCCGGGGAATGTGCACGATGGCATCCGCCAGAATCGTCAGCTCGCGCTCGGTGAGTTCGCGGCCGAGCATCGCCCACATCGTCGGGGCAGTCATGACCGGAATCCCATCGAACTGCTCGACCTGCACGAACCGGCTCGCGAGCCTGCGACCCTTCACACCCTTGCCGCGCGGTGCGGTCTGCGGTGTGATCACGCCGACGTCGAGAGAGTCGTTTTCATCCTCTTCCCCTTCTTCCCCTCTGTGGTTCCTGCTCTTGCCGCGCTTCTTCGCGGCATCGACCGGATATCCGCGTAGCAGGGCGGCGCTGCGCCCACAGATGAAGGCGTCCTTGGGCATCACCTGCAGGTACGTCAGCGCTCTCGCGCGCGGCTCTTCGGCAAGCCGTCTGCTCGGCGCGAGCGGACGGGTGTCCTTGTCGAGCCTCTTCTTCTCAGCGGCGATGTCCGCCACTGTGCGCCGTGCGCCATGGAACGGCTTCTGCAGGTCGCGGCCTCGAAGCCGTCGACGTGTGACGCCCTGATCGATCGCGTGCGCAGTGCTGAAATGCGCACCGAGCCCCGGCGGCAGTGCGGCGTGCTTCTTCGGCATGAGCTCACTCTGCGCCCGAGGGCCGACGCCTCGCCCTCAGAATGCCGCGATCAGTGGACAACTCGCGAGATCGCTCGCCTGTGCAGGACGATTCGCGCCCGCCGGCCTCTGCGCATCCGAGTGTCGAATGGTCGGGAAGCCTGCGCGTCACGACCAGGTGGCACTCCGACGGACTGCGCGGGGTGATCGTGGTGGGGGCCTCTGTGCATCGGAGTGTCGAATGGTCGGGAAGCTCCGTGCATGGCGACCAAGTGGCACTCTGACGGCGTGCACGGGGCGAGCAGGGTGGGGCTCCGACGGCGTGGGTGGATCACGACCAGGTGGCACTCCGGGGTGGGAAGCCTTTGCGGGTCGGAGTGTCGAATGGTCGGGAAGCGCCGTGAGTTGCGACCAGGTGGCACTCCGACGCGAGGGCGAGGGCGAGGGCGACGCGAGGGCGAGGCGCGAGGGTGAGGACGACGCGTGAGCGCGAGGGCGAGGGGCGCGGGCTAACGCGAAACGCCCGGGATGCTGTAAGCTGACTCCTTGGTGCCTGCGCCCTCGGCTCGCCAGGGGTGCGGTACGACGAACGTGAGCCCTCCACTGGCGTGTTCCCCGTCTCGCTCAGAAACAGAGCCAGAGACAGAGAACCACCCCGGAGTGGGATTCACGAACCTCTCCGTTCGAATCAAGAAAGCAGCACTATTGTGACGCGCACATTCACCCCGAAGGCCGGGCAGATCCAGCGTGACTGGATCGTCATCGACGCCACCGACGTGGTTCTCGGCCGCCTCGCTTCGCACGCAGCAGCAATCCTGCGCGGCAAGCACAAGCCGACCTTCGCTCCGCACGTGGACGTGGGCGACTTCGTCGTCATCGTCAACGCCGGCAAGGTCGCCCTCACGGGTCAGAAGCTCCAGAAGAAGATGGCCTACCGCCACTCGGGTTACCCGGGCGGTCTGACGGCCACCAGCTACGCCGAGCTCCTCGAGAAGAACCCGGTTCGCGCCGTGGAGAAGGCTGTCCGCGGCATGCTCCCGAAGAACACCCTGGGCCGCGAGCAGCTGTCGAAGCTGAAGGTGTACGCCGGTGCCGAGCACCCGCACGCCGCGCAGCAGCCCACGCCGTACACCCTCGACCAGGTCGCCCAGTAAGCGCCGCTCAGACTAAGGACATACTCGTGGCTGACATTCAGGACACCGCAGAATTCCCGCAGAACTTCTCGACCGCGACCCCCGAGGCCGCGGCCACCGAGACCGAGTCTCCCCGCCCCGTGCTCTCCGTGCCGGGCGCAGCCGTGGGACGTCGCAAGCAGGCCATCGCCCGCGTGCGTCTGATCCCCGGTTCGGGCACCATCACGGTCAACGGTCGCACTCTCGAGGACTACTTCCCGAACAAGCTGCACCAGCAGCTGATCAACGACCCGTTCACCGCGCTGAACCTCGTGGGTGCGTACGACGTCATCGCCCGCATCTCGGGTGGCGGCGACTCGGGCCAGGCCGGTGCGCTGCGCCTCGGCATCGCCCGTTCGCTGAACAACATCGACGCTGAGAACAACCGCCCGACCCTCAAGAAGGCCGGCTTCCTCTCGCGTGACGCCCGTGTCATCGAGCGCAAGAAGGCCGGTCTCAAGAAGGCCCGCAAGGCTCCTCAGTACTCCAAGCGCTGATCCGCAGTTCCTCTATGGCACTGTTCGGTACGGACGGCGTGCGAGGGCTGGCCAATGGCACCCTCACCGCCGAACTTGCGCTCACCCTGGCCCAGGCGACTGCTGTCGTCCTGGGCCAGGGCCGTATCGCCGAGGCGCGCCGCGCCGCCGGCAAGCGGCTCACCGCTGTGGTCGCTCGCGACCCGCGGATATCGGGTCAGTTCCTCAGTGCCGCAGTCGAGGCGGGTCTCGCCTCCTCCGGTGTGGACGTCCTGGATGCCGGCACGCTGCCGACCCCGGCGGCGGCCTTCCTGATCTCCGACATCGACGCCGACTTCGGCGTGATGATCTCGGCATCGCACAATCCGGCTCCCGACAACGGCATCAAGATCTTCGCTCGTGGCGGTGTGAAGCTGCCTGACGAGGTCGAGCGGCGCATCGAGGAGACGATGCAGGCCGGCACAAAGCTGCAGCCGACCGGCGCCGATGTGGGGCGCGTCCAGCGCTTCTCGGATGCCGAGGATCGCTATGTCCTGCACCTGCTGGCGTCGCTGCCGCATCGGCTGGACGGTATGCACGTCGTACTGGACTGCGCCAACGGCGCGGCATCCGGAGCATCCCCCGAGGTGTTCCGCACCGCCGGTGCGAAGGTGACCGTCATCGGGGCGGACCCGGACGGCATCAACATCAACGACGGTGTGGGCTCGACCCACCTCGAAAAGCTGGCCGCCGAGGTCGTGCGCGTCGGAGCCGACGTGGGCATCGCCCACGACGGCGACGCCGACCGGTGCCTGGCGGTCGACGCCGACGGCAACATCGTCGACGGTGACCGGATCATGGCGATCCTGGCCGTGGCGATGAAGAGCCGCGGCAAGCTCAAGGGCGACACGCTCGTCGCGACCGTGATGAGCAACCTCGGCCTGCACGTCGCCATGCGCGAGCACGGCATCACCGTGCGTCAGACCGGCGTCGGCGATCGCTACGTGCTCGAGGACATGAACGCCGGCGGCTACTCGCTCGGCGGAGAGCAGTCCGGCCACGTGATCATGAGCGAGTTCGCCACTACCGGCGACGGCGTGCTGACCGGCCTGCACCTGGTGGCCGAGATGGCGCGCACGAAGAAGACGCTCGCGGAGCTCGCATCGGTCATGACCGTGTACCCGCAGGTGATGATCAACGTGAAGGACGTCGACAAAGACGCCGTGACGGGTCACGTCGTGCTGCAGGATGCGGTGAAGGCCGTCGAAGCCGAGCTCGGTGCATCCGGGCGCGTGCTGCTGCGCAAGTCGGGCACGGAGCAGCTCGTGCGGGTGATGGTCGAGGCAGCGGATGCCGAGACCGCCCACGCCCATGCGGAGTCGCTCGCGTCGGTGGTCAGACAGCACCTGGCGCTGTGACCACGGAGATCGACCCTCGTCGTACTCGCCCTCGTCTGTGGGGGCGCGTGTCGACGTGGGTCGCCGTCTACGGCGTCGTGCTTGCGCTCATCGGATTCTGGCCGCAGCCGGTCGATTCCGGTGCCGGCTGGTTCCTGCGCATCATCACCCGAGTGTTCCCGCTGCTGACGTACGAGCGCATCGAGTTCGGTTCGAACATCCTGCTGTTCGTGCCGCTGGGTGTGGGCCTCGCGGTGCTGATGGCCCGCGCACGATATCTGGTCATGCCCGTGGCACTGCTGGTCTCCCTGGCCATCGAGTCGGTGCAGGCCGTGTATATCGCGGCCCGCACGCCCAGCGTCTACGACATCATCGCGAACGTCTCGGGTGCGGCGCTCGGGCTGGTGGCGGTGGCGGCGATCGAAGCCTGGCGACACCGCGAGGCTGGTCGCGCGGGTTCCACCCGATGACGCGAATCCGCGATGCAGTCATCACGGTCCCGTGTCGAGCGTGAGCGACGGCATGAGTCGGTGTGTGCGCAGCGCCATGAGCCGACCGGAAGTGCACACGGCCCCAGCGAGTGGGACTCAGCTGGGGCCGTCGACGTGGAACCCTGGGGAGGCTCCACGTCTGACACGCACGCACTGGGGATGCGGGGGCGCGCCAGCGGCGTATAGATGGTGCCGCGGGCACCAGTCTATGGGGCAGAATCACAGGAAACCACGGCGACGGGTCGTGTCGCGAGAGTGACCGAGTCACTGTCCGCCAACCTTCTGAGGCCGCGAAGCGGCGTCTGGATGACACGAGCCCGCGAGAGACGTGGCTCCTCCGAGATCACAGCCGACGGCGCCGCGGCGTAAGTTGGACGCCATGACGACTGACCGCGATGTGCGCATTCAAGATTCTGCCGACGTGTCTCCAGACGCCTCGATCGGGGACGGCTCGTCGATCTGGCATCTCGCCCAGGTTCGCGAGGGCGTGACCATGGGGGAGAACTGCATCATCGGACGGGGCGCGTACATCGGTCCCGGCGTCGTGCTGGGCGAGAACTGCAAAGTGCAGAACTATGCCCTTGTGTATGAGCCGGCCCGGCTCGAGGACGGCGTCTTCATCGGCCCGGCGGTGGTTCTCACCAACGACACCTACCCCAGGGCGGTCAACGCAGACGGCACGCTCAAGAGCCCGCAGGACTGGGAACCGGTCGGGGTGGTCATCGAGCGGGGAGCGTCGATCGGCGCGCGTGCGACGTGCGTCGCTCCCGTCACGATCGGGGAGTGGGCGACGGTGGCGGCCGGCGCCGTGGTCGTGAAGGACGTCCCCGCCTATGCACTCGTCGTCGGGGTGCCCGCCCGTCGCATCGGATGGGTGGGCGAAGCCGGAGTTCCGCTCGAATCGGGCGAGACTGACGGATCCTGGGTCTGCCCCTCGACGGGTGCGCACTACGCCGAGACGGATGGCGCTTTGACCAGAGTGAGCGGCTGAACCGGGTCAGTCGCACGCGCACACCCCCACCGTAGAGACCTGGTCCGCATTCGAGGCGCTGTCGAAGAAGGCGGGACACCCGGTTCCTCGCCGGTGCGCGGCGAGCGGCGCAGGTGCCAGGATGGGAGCTATGAAGGGGATCATTCTCGCCGGCGGCTCGGGCACTCGCCTGCATCCGATCACGCTGGGCGTCTCGAAGCAGCTCGTGCCGGTGTACGACAAGCCGATGGTGTACTACCCGCTGTCCACGCTGATGCTGGCCGGCATCGACGATATTCTCGTGATCACGACGCCGCACGACGCTGCGCACTTCGAGCGGCTGCTGGGTGACGGGTCGCAGTTCGGCATCTCGATCACCTTCGCGCAGCAGCCCTCACCCGACGGATTGGCGCAGGCTTTCACGATCGGCGCGGACTTCATCGGCGGGGACAGCGTCGCCCTGGTACTCGGTGACAATCTGCTCTACGGGCCGGGACTCGGCGCACAGCTGGCGCGATTCGCTGACATCGACGGCGGGGCGGTGTTCGCGTACTGGGTGGCGGAGCCCAGCGCCTACGGTGTGGTCGAGTTCGACGCGGACGGTCGTGCGGTCTCGCTCGAGGAGAAGCCGGTCGAGCCGAGGAGCAATTACGCGGTGCCGGGACTGTACTTCTACGACAACGATGTGGTCGAGATCGCCCGTGGCCTCACGCCCAGTGCGCGCGGCGAGTACGAGATCACCGATGTCAACCGCATCTACCTCGAGCGAGAGAAGCTGCAGGTCGAGGTGCTTCCGCGCGGGACGGCATGGCTGGACACCGGGACGTTCGATCAGATGACGGATGCTGCCGATTACGTCCGGACCATGGAACGTCGCACGGGAATGAAGATCGGCGCGCCGGAGGAGGTCGCATGGCGGCAGGGCTTCCTCTCCGACGACGAGTTGCGCGACCGCGGACACAGGCTCGTGAAGTCCGGATACGGCGCCTACCTGCTGGAACTGCTGGAAAGAGGGCGAGCGTGAGCCGTCTGCTGGTCACCGGTGGTGCCGGGTTCATCGGCTCGAACTTCGTGCATCACGTCGTCGCGCACACCGATCATCACCTGACGGTGCTGGATGCGCTGACCTACGCCGGCAATCGGGCGTCGCTGGCGGGGCTGCCCGAGGACCGCGTGGCGTTCGTGCACGGTGACATCACGGATGCCGTTCTCGTCGATTCGCTGTTCGGCGATGCGGATGCCGTGGTGCATTACGCGGCCGAGTCGCACAACGACAACTCGCTCCACGACCCACGGCCGTTCCTGGACACCAACGTCGTCGGCACCTACACGCTGCTGGAAGCAGCGCGACGGCACGGAACGCGTTTCCATCACATCTCCACCGACGAGGTGTACGGCGACCTGGAGCTTGATGATCCGGAGCGGTTCACCGCGACCACCCCGTACAACCCTTCTTCGCCGTACTCGTCGACGAAGGCGGCCTCCGATCTGCTGGTGCGCGCCTGGGTGCGCTCTTTCGGAGTGCGTGCGACGATCTCGAACTGCTCCAACAACTACGGCCCGTTTCAGCACGTGGAGAAGTTCATTCCCCGGCAGATCACGAACGTCATCCGCGGCACTCGTCCGAAGCTCTACGGAGCGGGGTTGAATGTGCGCGATTGGATCCATGCCGACGATCACTCATCCGCCGTGCTCACCATTCTGGACAAGGGCCGGATCGGTGAGACGTACCTGATCGGCGCGGACGGCGAGAAGGACAACAAGTCCGTCATCGAGTTGATCCTCACCCTCATGGGGCAGCCGTCGGATGCATACGATCTCGTCACCGATCGGGTCGGCCACGACCTGCGCTATGCGATCGACTCGAGCAAGCTGCGTGATGAGCTCGGCTGGTCGCCGCAGTACGGCGACTTCGAAGCCGGGCTTGCAGCGACGATCGACTGGTACCGGGCGAACGAGGGCTGGTGGGCACCGTCCAAAGACGCCACCGAGACGTTCTACGCCGGGAAGGGACAGTGATGATCCGCAAGACGCCGATCCCCGGGCTGGTGCTCATCGACCTCGACGTGCGCGGCGACAACCGCGGCTGGTTCAAGGAGAACTGGCAGCGCGAGAAGATGGTCGCGGCGGGGCTCCCGGACTTCGGACCCGTGCAGAACAACATCTCCTTCAACGATGCCGTCGGCACGACGCGCGGCATCCACGCCGAACCGTGGGACAAGTTCGTCTCCCTGGCCACCGGGCGAATCTTCGGAGCCTGGGTCGACCTGCGTGAAGGCCCCACGTTCGGGGCGGTGTTCACCACCGAACTCGATCCGTCGAAGGCGATCTTCGTGCCGCGTGGGGTGGGCAACTCGTACCAGACACTCGAGCCGGACACTGCATACACGTACCTGGTCAACGACCACTGGTCGTCCGAGAACACCGAGTACGCGTTCCTCAACCTCTCCGACGAGACCGTGGCGATCGACTGGCCGATCCCACTCGCTGACGCTGAACTGTCCGACAAGGACAAAGCGCACCCCCGTCTCGCCGACGTCGCCCCGCTCGGCCCGAAGCGCATCCTGATCACCGGCGCCGACGGGCAGCTCGGCCGCTCGCTGCGCAAGATCTACGGCGACGCACCACACGTGGAGTACACCACCCGTGCCACGCTCGATCTCGTCGACCTGGATCTCGGCACGGCACGGCGCTGGCGCGACTACGGCACGATCATCAACGCCGCTGCATACACGGCGGTCGACGCGGCCGAGACACCTGAGGGGCGTGAGGCCGCCTGGAAGGTGAATGCGACGGCATCCGCCCGTCTGGCCGCGATCGCCGCAGATCACGGCATCACGCTCGTGCACGTCTCCAGCGATTACGTGTTCGACGGCACCCGCACCGAACCGTACACGGAGATCGATCCGGTCACGCCGCTCGGAGTCTACGGGCAGACCAAGGCCGCCGGTGACATCGCCGTAGCAACCGCTCCCCGACACTACATCGTGCGCACCTCCTGGGTGATCGGCGATGGAGACAACTTCGTGCGCACCATGGCCTCCCTCGCCACGCGCGGCGTCGACCCGCGCGTGGTCGACGACCAGACCGGGCGGCTCAGCTTCGCCGAGGACATCGCCTTCGGCATCCGGCATCTGCTGGACACCGGCGCCCCTTACGGCACCTACAACCTCACCAACGGCGGGGAGCCGCGCACCTGGGCCGACATCGCCCGCGACGTGTACCGGCTCACCGGATACGATGCTGCGCGCATCACTCCGGTGAGCACCGAGGAGTATTTCGCCAGTGCTGCCGGGCCGGTCGCACCACGACCGCGCAACAGCCTGCTCGACCTGTCGAGGATCGAAAGCGCCGGTCTCACGATCCGCGATGCCGACGACGCGCTCGCCGCATACCTGGCACTCTGAGACAGAGGAGAAGCCGAGATGGGGAATCGGATCGGAATCATCGGCGGCGGGATCGTCGGAGTGGCACTCGCGCGCGAACTGTCCGCTGCCGGAGCCGAGGTGACGCTGCTCGAGAAGGAAGCGCGCCTCGCGCAGCACCAGACGGGCCGCAACTCGGGCGTGGTGCACGCCGGGCTCTACTATGCGCCGGGATCGCTGAAGGCCGCGCTGTGCGCGCAGGGGCGAATACTGATCCGCGACTTCTGCGAGGAGAAGGGGCTGCCTTATCTCGAGGCGGGCAAGCTCGTCGTCGCTGTGGACGAGTCCGAGCTCGCAGCGCTCGCCGAGATCGAGCGTCGTTCCGTCGAGAACGGCGTCCCCGATCTGAAGCGCATCGACGACGCGCATCGACTGCGCGAGATCGAGCCGCATGCCGCGGGTGTGGCGGCTGTGCACTCACCGCACACGGCTGTCGTCGACTACGCCGCCATCACCGAGGCCCTGGCGCAGGATGTCCGCGCAGCCGGCGGCCGGATACTGCTGCACAGCCGGGTCACCGATATCCGTAGGGAGACCGGCGGGATGCGGGTCATCACCACGGTCGGCGAGCATGTCTTCGACCGCGTCATCGCCGCGGCCGGGCTGCAGTCCGACCTCATCGCGGCACTCGTCGGGGCCGATGCTTCGCCGAAGATCCTGCCGTTCCGCGGCGAGTACTGGCAGCTGCGCGCCGACCGCACCCACCTCGTCAACGGCATGATCTACCCCGTCCCCGACCCGCGTTTCCCGTTCCTCGGCGTGCACTTCACCCGTGGCGTCTACGGCGATGTGCACGTGGGGCCCAACGCCGTGCCCGCGCTCGCCCGTGAGGGATACGGATGGCTGCGGATCTCAGCCAAGGACACCTGGGGCTCCCTGCGCTGGCCCGGGGCCTGGCCGTTGGCCAGGCAGCATTGGCGAATGGGGATCGACGAGATCACCGCATCCGTCATCAAGCCGCGGTACTTCCGCAAGGCTCGCCGTTTCCTCCCGGAGCTGACCATGGCCGACCTGGAGCGCAAGACGGCCTCCGGCGTGCGAGCTCAAGCATGGGGGCGAGGGGGCGAGCTGCTCGATGACTTCGCCGTCGACCAGATCGGGCCGGTCACCGTGCTGCGCAACGCGCCGTCGCCGGCGGCGACCAGCTCCATCGCCATCGCGCGGTACGTGATCGAGAATCATCTCGGAACGGATGCCGGATAGCACCCGCCCGGTCGAGAGTGCGCCTCGCCCCAACCTCGTGCAGCGGGCCGGCGAGTTCAGCGGCGGTGCCGACCGGGGCATCCACATCGATCCCGACCACTTCGTGGCCGATCGATGCCATGGATGCCGCATGGACGGCGCCCAGATAACCGCATCCGATCACAGAAATTCTCATCGTCCGCACCTCCCCAGTAGGGACCTGCCGATCATCGCGCATCCCGCGCCCCGGCGCCCCCGATGGCCGCAGATCCACTTTCGGGAGAAGTCAGTAGTGACGTGAGCCGCTTTCTGACGATATACTGCGTGCGGGGAGAGCTGGCTGCTTCGCGAGGGGAATCGCGGAGCAGCCGTGAAAGCCAATATCTTCGTGGGCCGCCGAGCGGCGCCCACGACAGTTCTGGGGCTGGGGACAGACATGAATATCGCTGGGGACTCAACCATTCGCGCACACCGACGCGGGTGGCGATCGTTGGCATGCGTCGCGACACTCGCCGTCGTCGTGGCGATGTTCACGTTCGTGGACGCTCCCGCCCAGGCTGCCGGAAGCCCGTGCGGAGCGGACATCAATCCCATCGCATGCGAGAACTCGAAGCCGGGTACGGATCCGGAGACGTGGGACATCCAGGGGGCGGGCGATCCCAGCATCCAGGGCTTCGCCACCGATATCAGCGTCAACGCCGGCGACAAGATCGACTTCAAGATCGACACGGATGCCGCCGCCTACACGATCGACGTCTACCGCACCGGCTGGTACCAGGGGCTGGGAGCCCGATTCATCCAATCCGTGCCCGTCACAGCGACCCTGCCGCAGGTTCAGCCGGAGTGCATCTCCGACATCGCCACCGAGCTGTACGACTGCGGCACTTGGGGTGTGTCCGCGTCGTGGAACGTACCGACGGATGCAGTCTCGGGCGTGTACGTCGCCAAGCTGATCAGGAGCGATGACGGCGGCGCAAGCCACATCATCTTCATCGTCCGCAACGACGGCAGCCACTCCGACGTGGTGTTCCAGACGTCCGACCCGACCTGGCATGCGTACAACACGTACGGCGGCTCGGACTTCTACCAGGGTGCGGCCAACGGACGCGCGTACAAGATCAGCTACAACCGACCGTTCGCCACCCGCGGCGGCGTCGAGAAGCGTGACTTCTACTTCAGCGCCGAGTATGCGACTGTGCGCTTTCTGGAGCGCAACGGCTACGACATGACGTACATCGCGGGGGTGGACACCGATCGCCGCGGGGAGGAGCTGCTGAACCACAACGTCTTCCTCTCCGTCGGACACGACGAATACTGGTCCGGCGCGCAGCGCGCGAACATGGAGGCCGCACGGGACGCTGGTGTGAACATGCAGTTCCTCTCCGGCAACGAGGGCTACTGGCGCACACGCTACGAGCCGTCGGTCGACGACTCGGCGACCCCCTACCGCACTCTCGTCTCGTACAAGGAGACCTGGTCGAACGCGAAGATCGACCCGTCGACCGAGTGGACCGGCACATGGCGCGACCCTCGATTCGCGGATGCTGCTGAGGGTGGGCATCTGCCGGAGAACGCGCTCACTGGCACCATCTACATGGTCAACGACATCGCAGCTCCGGTGACGGTGACCTCCGACGAGGGCAAGCTGCGTCTGTGGCGCAATACTGGTCTGGACGAGATCCCCGCCGGGCGGTCCGAGCCGTTGGGCGACCAGACCGTCGGCTACGAGTCGGATGAGGACATCGACAACGGATTCCGTCCGGAAGGACTGATCCGGCTGTCGACCACGATCACGGGCACCACGCAGTACCTGCTCGACTACGGCAACACGGTGGCGGCGGGCACCACCGAGCACCACATCACGCTGTACCGCGCGGCCAGCGGTGCCCTGGTGTTCTCAGCGGGAAGCGTGCAGTGGGGATGGGGTCTGGACAGCACTCACGACGGCGTGCGCCCCGCCGCCGATCCTCGGATGCAGCAGGCCGAGGTGAACCTGCTCGCCGACATGGGCGCTCAGCCGACGACCCTCATGGACACGCTGGCACCAGCCGCGCCCAGCACCGACACGACCGCACCGACCACGACGATCACCGCTCCCGCGGACGGCGCGCAGGTGGCGCACGGCGCAGTCGTGACTGTCACCGGTACGGCCGCTGATGCCGATGGCCGAGTCGCCGGGGTCGAGGTCTCGACCGACGGCGGCGAGTCATGGCATCCGGCCACCGGCACGACGGACTGGACGTACTCGTACATCCAGCAGGGTGCAGGTCAGGCGACGATCATCGCGCGCGCGATCGACGACAGCGCGAACTTCTCGTCCACCGGGACCACCCGTGCAGTCGCCGTCAGCGGACCCTTCTCGGCCCAGGGGCAGGCGGTTCCCGCCCTTGCATCGTCGACGGACACGCAACCGGTCGAACTCGGACAGCGCTTCAGCACGGCGATCGACGGCTTCGTCTCCGGCGTGCGTTTCTACAAGGGGGCGAACAATCTCGGCACCCACACCGGCTCGCTGTGGTCGGCGGATGGCGAGCGACTGGCGACCGTCACGTTCGTCGGCGAGACGCCGACGGGATGGCAGACCGCGCTGTTCGATGCGCCGGTCGCGGTGACGGCCAGCACCGACTACGTCATCTCGTACACCGCGCCGCAGGGTGGCTACGCGTACGTCGACAACTACTGGCCGTATCAGGGACGAGCCTCCACTCCCGTCATCGTCACATCGGGGGTGGGATCGGCCAGCCCCGGGCTCTACGGTCATGCCGGTTCCTTCCCGACCATGACCTGGGGCGACTCCAACTACTACGTCGACGTCGTTTTCGAATCGGTGCTCGACCCGACTGTGCGGATCGCCGCACGTCAGCCCGCGGCGGGCAGCTCGAGCATTCCGACGGACACCGAGATCAGCGCGGTCTTCACCGCCGACGTCATCGACGCCCAGCTGCAGGTGACGGATGCCGACGGCGCCACCGTCGCCGGGACCAACTCCTACGATCCCGGCACGCGGAAGGTGCGTTTCGCACCGGCTGCCGTGCTGGATGACGAGACCACCTACTCCGTCACCATCCAGGCGACGCCGGCCGACGGCGCGGAGTTCGATGCGGGCGCCGCGTGGTCGTTCACGACGGCGGCACCGACGCTGCCCGAGGGACAGTGCCCGTGTTCGATCTATACCGATCAGGATCGCCCGTTGATCTCGGCCGATGCTGATCAGGATGCCGTTACTCTGGGCACCCGGTTCACGGTCGACCAATCGGGTCTCGTGACCGCCGTCAGGTTCTACAAGGGATTCGGCAACGATGGCACGCATGTCGGCACGTTGTGGACGGCGAGCGGGCAGAAGCTGGGCGAGGTCACTTTCACAGGAGAGACGTCGTCGGGATGGCAGACCGCGGAGTTCACCACACCGATCGCGTTGCAGCCGGACACTGAGTACGTCGTGTCGTATCGAGCACCTCAGGGGCACTATTCCGTGACTCCGTCGACGTTCGCAGACGGCTACGCCCGTGGACCGATCACCGTGCCCGCGAACGGCGGCGTGTTCACCTACGGCGCGGGCATGCCGACTCAGACCACCGGGACGAGCTATTTCGTCGACGTCGTCTTCGCGACCGACATCGTCGGCCCCGCGCTGACCGCGACCACGCC
>JBARWR010000435.1:0-5882 GCA_049646915.1 Microbacterium sp. | reverse complement strand
CCGCTGCCCACGGCCTGCCGGTCGTCGCACACGCCGAGGGCGCCGGTCAGGCACAGCGCGCAGCGCGTCTGGGGGCTGCACGGTTGGCGCACTCCCCGTTCAGCGAGCGTCTCACCGATGATGAGATCGCCGAGCAGGCGGCATCCGTCCAGTGGATCTCCACCCTCGCGATCCACGACGACGTGCACCGCGCCATCGCAATCGACAACGTGCGCCGCTTCGCCGAAGCCGGCGGCGCCGTGCTCTACGGCTCCGACATGGGCAATGGCGACACGCCCGTCGACCTGCGCGCGAGCGAGATCGACGCCCTCCGCGAGGCCGGCGTCGACGGCATCCGCCTGCTGAACGCCCTCGCACCCCTGACCGATGACCCGTATCCGCTCTTCCTGCCCGCCGGCGACCCTGCGCTGGCGCGCCCGCTCACCCCTGCTGATCTGGAGGCCTGACATGACCGCAGCACCCGAGTCACACGAGGACGAGCACCGCCGCATCGCGGGCATCAGCTCACCGGATCTGCTCAGCGGGGCCCGTCGGCTGGACACCGCCGACCCGCTCGCACACCACCTGCAGGCGTTCGCCGACGCGCCGGGCGTGACCGCGTACCTGGACGGCAACTCACTGGGGCGCCCGCTGAAGGACCTGCCCGAGAAGGTCGGCGCGTTCATCCGCGAGGACTGGGGCACCCGGCTGATCCGCTCGTGGGATGAGCAGTGGATGGAGCTGCCGATGGTGCTCGGCGACCGCATCGCCGAGGTCGCGCTGGGCGCGGGCCCCGGACAGACGGTCGTCGCCGACTCCACCAGCGTGCTGCTGTACAAGATGATGCGCGCCGCGATCGTCGCCCGACCGGGCCGGAACGAGATCGTCATCGAGTCGGGCAACTTCCCCACCGACCGGTTCATCGCCGCCGGCGTCGCGCAGGAGAGCGGCGCGACCCTGCGCTGGATCGAGCCGGATGCTGTCGCCGGCGTCACGGCGTCGGATGTGGCATCCGTCGTGTCGGAGCGCACCGCGCTGGTCGTGCTCAGTCACGTCGACTACCGCTCGGGCGCTCTGGCCGACATGCCGTCCATCACGAAGCTCGTGAAGGATGCCGGCGCGCTGATGATGTGGGACCTCTGCCACTCCGTGGGTGTGGTGCCGATACAGCTGGACGAGTGGGGTGTGGACATCGCCGTCGGCTGCACGTACAAGTACCTGAACGGTGGGCCCGGCTCCCCCGCCTTCGCGTACCTGCGCGCTGAGCACCAGGGCGCCCTGACGCAGCCGATCCACGGCTGGTGGGGCGCGGCCGACATCTTCGCGATGGGGCCGGAGTACGCCCCCGTCGGCGGCATCCGTCAGCTGCTCAGCGGCACCCCGCCGGTGCTGTCGATGCTGGCCATGCAGGGGATGCTCGAGCTCATCGCCGAATCCGGGATCGCAGCCGTCCGCGCGAAGTCGATCTCGCTGACCGATTTCGCCGTGCGCGCCTATGACGAGCTGCTCGCCCCGCTCGGTGTGAGGCTGCTGAGCGCGCGCGAAGCCTCGCATCGCGGCGGCCACATCACGATCGGGCACGACTCGTTCCAGGAGGTGACGAAGAAGCTGTGGGCTGACGGCGTCATCCCCGACTTCCGCTTCCCCGACGGCATCCGTCTGGGCCTGTCGCCACTGAGCACCTCGCACGAGGAGACCCTGCGCGGCATCCTCGCCGTCCGCGACGCACTGGCATGACGGACTCCGCGACGTCCTCACCCCTGTCCAGCATCGCCGCCCCTGCTCAGCGGCGTGGATCAGCAGGGGCGACGACGGCAGGCAGGGGCGAGGACAACTCCCCCGTGCTCGACGACATCGATGCTCGTCCGGGCAGCGCCACGTCGCTGCTGCGGACGTTCATCGGCCTGTACCTGAGGCCGCTGGGCGGACGGATCTCGTCGAGCGCGCTGGTGCAGCTGGCCGGCGACCTCGGCATCCCGGCACCGCAGGCGCGCACGGCCATCACCCGACTCAAGCAGCGCGGACTGCTGCTGTCCGGCGAAAGCGGCAGCTACGCGTTGAACCCGGTTGCGGTCGGGATGCTGGAGCGCGGAGACGAGCGCATCTTCGCCGTGCGCACCATGCAGCCGGGAGACGAGTGGATGCTGGTGTCGGCCACCATCCCCGAGACGCGGCGCGACCTGCGGCACCAGCTGCGGCGCCGGCTGCAGTTCATCGGCGCGGGCGCCGTGTCGGCGGGGCTCTGGATCCTGCCCGGGCACCTCGATGCCGAGGCTGAGGAGCTGCTGGATGAGATCGGCGCGCGGGGCTACACGACCCTGTTCCGCACCGCCGATCCGCGTCCTGCCGAGCCTCTCGCGGATGCTGTATCGCACTGGTGGGACCTGGATGCGCTGCGTGCAGAGCACGAGCGCTTCCTGGCATCCGTCGACGCGCTCGACATGTCCTCGCCGTTCGCCGCCTACGTGCATCTGATCGACAGCTGGCGTGTGCTGCCGTACACGGATCCGGGCCTGCCGGCCGAGCTGCTGCCCGCCGACTGGCCCGGTGCCCGAAGTGCGGCAGCCTTCACGCAGCTCTCCACCGCGCTCGTCGAGCCGGCCGAGGCGCGCGTTCACGCCGTGGCTCGCTGACACGGCTTCTGGCCCGCCCCGCCGAGCCGGATCAAAAACGCATCTCACGCCGCCGAGCTGGATCACAAACGCATCGCCGAGCACGCTCCGACATGCATTTCTGATCCAACCTGCGCGGGCGAAGCGGGGTCAGGGCAGCCGGTTCGCGCGGGCCAGGTTCGCGGTGAGCTCCTCGGCGTTCTGACGCACCACGTAGGCGGGACGGTCGCGCTCGACGCGCCACGACTCGCTGAGCGGCCCGATGTTCACGGTGTCGAAGCCGAGCTCGTCGTAGAGGCGGGTGACGAACGCCACGGCCTCGGCGTCGTCACCGGCAGTCGCCAGTGCCCGCCGATTCGGAGTGCCGGCGGGTGCGACGTCGGTGGTGATGTCCGCCGCGAAGATGTGGTTGAACGCCTTCGCGACCTTGGATGTCGGAAGGTGGCGCTGGAGGAGCTCCGAGGTGGTCGTCTCACCGCGGTCGAGCGCGTCGATGTGACCGTCGCGCTCGTAGTAGTAGTTGTTGGTGTCGAGCACGATCTTGCCGGCGAGCGGCTCGACGGGAATCTGCTCGACCGCACGCAGCGGAACGGTCACGACCGCCACGTCACCGGCGCGGCCCGCGTCCTCGGCGGTCGCGGCGCGTGCCTTCGGGCCGAGCTCTGCGACGAGGTCGGCCAGCGTCTCGGGACCCCGAGAATTCGCGATCACCACGTCGTACCCGGCTGTCACCGCCGCCCGTGCGACCTGGCTGCCGATGTGTCCTGCTCCGATGATTCCCAAAGTGGTCATGTCTCGCACAACGCGTGCAGCGGTCGGGCATTCCCCGGCGTGGATCAGAAGTGCATCGAAGACTCGCGGTTGCGATGCACTCCTGATCCAGCTTCCGGCCGGAGCAGCGTTTCTGATCCACGCCGGGCGCGGGGCGCCGGGCGCGGGTGGCGGCTCAGCCGAGTTCGCGCAGGAATGCGGTCACGTGCTCGCCGAGGCGCAGCATCCGCAGATCGCGCGCGAGCTCGCGGTCGTAGCCCTCGTACGCCAGCGGCGGCAGCTTTCGCACGTTGGCCGAGCATCCGAAGTTGGCGCACACGAGGGGTTCCGATCGTGTCTCCGTTGCGACCGGCGCTGCCGGCCTTGCGAGCCGCGAAGAACTGCACGTCGTTGCGGAGGGTGACGTCATCGCACCACGAGCACTGCGCACGGCGGGCGGTGCGCTGCTCGGCACGCTGCAGCAGCACGCCCATCGGCTCTCCGTCTACCTCAGCGACGACATAGGCGCGGCGGGGCATCTTCGGGTCGTACCAGCCGAGGTAGTCGAGGCGATCGAAATCGAGCTCGGCGAAGTCCGGGGGCAGGGTCAGGGAACTGGCCTCTTTGCGGGAGGCGTTGCGGAAGGAGGCGCGGATGGCGCGCTCGTCGATGGGACGCATGAGGAAGTGCTTTCGTGTCGATACCGCCGGAGACGACGGTGAAGGACCGCCGGTGATGGCGGGAGGGAGAGGGCGGCATCCTGAGTCCGGATGCCAGGGTGCGACGCTTCTCCGGTGACGGGAGTTCCGCCGCCGGATCGCTCTCAGCCTCTGTCGTCGGCGCGTGATGCGCCGACGATCACCTCTCGCGCCGCACGGGCGCCTTCTGCGAATAGCACGTCGCCCAGTGTACGCCGCCGAATCTGCGGTTACTCTGAGACCGAACGAGGGGGTCTCATGGCGACGAAGCCTGGCGCGGGGATGCCGTTGCGCGATCACCGCATCCACCGGTATGTCAACGCATTCTGTCCGCAGTGTCACGAGGAGAAGCCGGACCAGCCGCTCAGCGAGGTGCGTCGACTGTCGGGCTGGCTCGCCGACCGCGACGGCACGGTCTGGCTGGAGCGCGGATGCCCGGAACACGGACTCATCTCGACGATGTACGACGAGAACGCCGAGATCCTGCGGTACCTGGAGCAGTGGACTGCACCGACCAAGGTGCACACCCCCGATGTGGCCGGCAACTTCAAGCCGGTGCCCCAGGCCTACGAGGACGGCCTTCCCGAGATGCAGACGCAGCACACCTGCATCCTGCTGGAGGACATCACCGACCACTGCAACCTGCGCTGCCCCACGTGCTTCGCGGAGTCGAGCCCGGCCGCCTCCGCTGTCGCACCGCTGGCCGAGGTGCTGGCATCCGTCGACGCCAAACTGTCCCGCGAGAACGACCGCATCGACGTGCTGATGCTCTCGGGCGGTGAGCCGACCCTGTACCCGTGGCTGGAGCAGCTCATCGAGCACCTGGTCGCCCGGCCGATCGTGCGCATCCTGCTCAACTCCAACGGACTGCGCATCGCCAACGACGACGAATTCGTGAAGTTCCTCGAGAAGCACCGCGAGCGGGTGGAGATCTACCTGCAGTACGACGGCGAGGAGGCGGCATCCGTCGCCTTCCACCGCGGAGCGGACATCCGCCGATTCAAGGAGCGGGCCCTGGAACGGCTGTCGGATGCCGGGGTCTTCACGACCCTGACCATGACGGCCACCCTCGGCGTGAACGACCATGAGATCGGCGCGGTCATCCGGCGCGCGCAGGCGACGCCGTACGTGGGCGGCGTGACCATCCAGCCGGTGTTCGGCTCGGGTCGCGGCTCCGGCATCGACCCGAACGACCGGCTCACGCACACCGGGGTGCTGGCGCGGATCGGACCTCAGATGAACGACGAGATCACCTGGCGCGACCTCACCGCACTGCCGTGCAGCCACCCGCACTGCTGCTCGGTGGGCTACTTCCTCAAGGACGACTCGGGTGACTGGAAGTCACTGGTCGGGCTGATCGGACACGAGCGGCTGAAGGAGTTCCTCGACCTCAACCCGGATCTGATCGCCAACCGCATCGCCGATTCGAACATGAACAAGGCGATCCGCGATGTGGTGAAAAGTTCGCTGCTGGATCTGCTCAGCGAGCAGTCATCCCTCTCGCATCCGTCGATGGGCGACATCTGGCGCGACATCTGCGTGAACTGCGATCTCGGGGTCGGCACCCTCGCGACGCTGGCGGCCTCGAAGCTGCCCGGCCAGCACAAGCGGATGCGGGCCATGCTCGCCGACCGGGTGCTGCGCATCACCGTGAAGCCGTTCATGGACATCAACACCATGATCGAGGAGCGCCTGATCCAGTGCTGCGTGCACGTGGCGACGGTCAACGAGACGACGAACGCCCACCAGTGCGCGCCGTTCTGCGCGCTGCAGGCATGGGCTCCGCTGAGCCGTACGCGCATCTCCACCGCGACAGGGCGGCCGGCCTCGACCAGCACCGACG
>JBARWR010000434.1:0-2271 GCA_049646915.1 Microbacterium sp. | reverse complement strand
GTACGGGGCGGTGAGCAGCACGGGCAGCTCGGGTGCCTCGGCGTAGGCGTCGGCGATGCGGTTGAGGAACTGCGCGCGGATGATGCAGCCACCGCGCCAGATCTTCGACACCGCTCCCAGGTCGATCTGCCAGTCGTACTCGGCAGCTCCGGCGCGGATCTCGTCGAAGCCCTGGGAGTAGGCCACGATCTTCGAGGCGTACAGGGCCAGGCGCACATCCTCGATGAATGCGGCCTCGTCCTCCACCTCGAACGCGTCCTCGGGTCCGGGCAGGAAGCCGGCGACCGCGCGCTGCTCGGGGTGCGAGGACAGCGAGCGGGCGAACGTGGCCTCCGCGATGCCCGAGACCGGAACACCCAGCGCGAGCGCCGTCTGCACGGTCCACGCACCGGTGCCCTTGGCGCCCGCCTGGTCGAGGATGACATCGACCAACGGCTCGCCGGTGGCGGCATCCACCTGTCGCAGCACCTCGGCGGTGATCTCGATCAGGTACGACTCCAGCTCGCCCGTGTTCCACTCGGCGAAGATGTCGGCGATCTCGGCAGGGGAGCGGCCTGTGCCGCGACGGATCAGGTCGTACGCCTCGGCGATGAGCTGCATGTCGGCGTATTCGATGCCGTTGTGCACCATCTTCACGAAGTGACCGGCGCCGTCGTGGCCGATGTGGGTGACGCAGGGCTCGCCCTCGGCGACTGCGGCGATGCTCTTCAGGATCGGGCCGAGGGTGACCCACGACTCGTCCGAGCCGCCGGGCATGATGCTGGGGCCGAGGAGGGCGCCCTCCTCGCCGCCGGAGATGCCCGCGCCGACGAAGTTGATGCCCGTCTCGCGGACCGCCTTCTCGCGGCGGATGGTGTCGGGGAAGTAGGCGTTGCCGCCGTCGACGATGATGTCACCGGGCTCGAAGACCTTCACGAGCTCGTCGATCACGGCATCCGTGGGGCCGCCGGCCTTGACCATGATGATCGCCGTGCGCGGCTTCTGCAGGGAGTCGGCGAACTCCTCGTACGAGAACGCGGGGATGAACCCGGCTTCGGGGTGAGTCGAGACCAGCTCGTCGGTCTTGGTGCGGCTGCGGTTCAGCACCGCTACCGTATTGCCCTCGCGGCTCGCGAGATTGCGGGCGAGGTTCGATCCCATCACAGCGAGTCCGACGACTCCGATGTTGGCTGATGCTTCGGGCACTGATAGCTCCTCGATCGTGGGTGCAGGTGATCTCAGAGTATCGGCTGGCTCGCGGCCGGGATCCGTTCGTGTCACGAACGGACGAGTATCGCGAGCCGC
Source organism: Microbacterium sp. (assembly GCA_049646915.1). Taxonomy (GTDB): domain Bacteria; phylum Actinomycetota; class Actinomycetes; order Actinomycetales; family Microbacteriaceae; genus Microbacterium. The sequence goes on along the minus strand of JBARWR010000434.1, from coordinate 987 downwards.
TCAGTCCTTGCGGTAGCCCGACCGGCCCATGAAGAACATCGCCGCGACGGACGAGACCACGCCGCATACGGCGATCGCGCCGATGATCCAGAGGATGACGTGGGAGAGGAAGGCGGCATCGAGCATGTCACCAGCCTATCGGGGTTTCGGGTAGCATGAAGGAGTTCCTCGGCGAGGGATGTCGCGCGTGCGCGCACATCCGTGATCGACGCGGTGATGTGAAGCCCCATGGTCAGATGAGCATCGTGGTCTCGCGTCCTCGAGTCCATGCCGAGGCGCCGACACCATCGACCACCGCGTGGCCGTCGCCGCGCGTTTGAAGGAGAACATCATGTCTGACGACAACAAGGTCCTCGCTGACCTCCGCACCAGCTTCGGCAAGGGCTTCGCCCGCCGCCTGCGCGCCGAGGGCAAGATCCCCGCGGTCATCTACGGCCACGGCACCGACCCCGTGCACGTGGCGCTGCCCGGTCACCAGGTCTCGCTGATCATCCGCCGCGCCAACGCGCTGCTGCACCTCGACATCGAGGGCAAGCCGAGCCTGGTGCTCGTCAAGGACGTGCAGCGTGACCCGGTGCGCCAGATCATCGAGCACATCGACCTGCTCGTGGTGAAGAAGGGCGAGAAGGTGACCGTCGAGGTCCCCGTCATCGTGACCGGCGAGTCGTTCTCGGGCACCATCGTGACGGTCGACGTCGCGACGATCAGGCTCGAGGTCGAGGCCACCCACATCCCGCAGAACGTCGAGGTGTCGGTCGAGGGGCTCGAGGAGGGCGCGCACATCACCGCCGGCGACGTCACCCTGCCCAAGGGCGCCTCGCTCATCGATGACCCCGAGCTGCTGCTCGTCGCGGTCTCGGTGCCCGCCGCAGAGGTCGCGGACGAGAACGCTGAGGAGGCCGCCGCTCCGGCCGCCGCCGCCGAGGAGCCCGCAGCCGAGTGATCTGCTGATGCATTCCGGAAGGGGGCGCGAGTATTCGCGCCCCC
>JBARWR010000433.1:0-1626 GCA_049646915.1 Microbacterium sp. | reverse complement strand
GACTACGGCGTTCGCGCCGACGACGGAGCGCGCGCCCACCCGCACAGGGCCGAGGATCTTCGCGCCGGCGCCGACGGCCACGCCGTCTTCGAGAGTCGGATGCCGTTTGCCGGAGTTCCTCGTGCGTCCGCCGAGCGTGACGCCGTGGTACAGCATCACATCGTCGCCGATCTCCGCCGTCTCGCCGATCACGACGCCCATGCCGTGGTCGATGAAGAAGCGTCGGCCGATCCGCGCGCCGGGGTGGATCTCGATTCCGGTCAGCCAGCGCGTGAGCTGTGAGCCGGCGCGAGCCGGGAATCGCAGGCCGCGACGCCACAGCGCATGCCAGATCCGGTGCGCCCAGATCGCGTGCAGACCGGAATACAGCACGACCACCTCGAAGCCGTTGCGCGCGGCGGGGTCACGCCGACGCGCGGCCGCGATGTCCTCGCGGACCCGGGAGACGACGCTCATGTCTTCGGCCGTCAGGCCTTCGGCTTGTCGCGCAGGTCCTCGAACAGCGCGGTGGAGATGTAGCGCTCACCGGTGTCGGGGACGATGACGACGATGGTCTTGCCCGCGTTCTCGGGGCGCTCGGCGACCTTCAGCGCGGCCCAGACGGCGGCGCCGGCGGACATGCCGACCAGCAGGCCCTCCTTCGCGGCGAGGTCGCGAGCGATGCGCAGCGAGTCCTCGTACTCCACCGGATAGACCTCGTCGAGCACGTCGCGGTCGAGCACGTCGGGCACGAAGTTCGGTCCGATGCCCTGGATGCGGTGCGGGCCGGGGTGGCCCTCGCTGAGCACGGGGGAGTCCTTGGGCTCCACGGCGATGACCTGCACGTCGGGCTTCACTGCCTTCAGCGCCTGGCCGACGCCGGTCACCGTGCCGCCGGTGCCGACCCCCGCGATGAGGATGTCGACGTTCCCGTCGGTGTCGCGCAGGATCTCCTGGCCGGTGGTCTCGCGGTGGATGCGGGGATTCGCGTCGTTCTCGAATTGACGCACCCACACGGCGTCGGGGTTCTCGGCGAGAATCTCCTGCAGTGCATCGATCGAGCCGGTCATGCCCTTGTGCGGGTCGGTGAGGACGATCTCGGCCCCGAACGCGCGCAGCAGGACGCGGCGCTCCTTCGACATCGACCCCGGCATCGTGAGGATCACGCGATATCCGCGAGCCGCCCCGACCATCGCCAGAGCGATGCCGGTGTTCCCGCTGGTCGCCTCGACGATCGTGCCGCCGGGCTTGAGCTGTCCCGATGCCTCGGCGGCGTCGACCATCGCGATGCCGATGCGGTCCTTGACGCTGGATGCCGGGTTGTAGAACTCGAGCTTCGCCAGCACGGTCGCGTTCAGACCCTCGGTGACGTGGTTCAGACGCACCAGCGGGGTGTTTCCGAACGCGGTGGTGATATCGGAGTGGATGCCGGCCATGGGCAGACCTTTCGTCGACGGGATCAGCGTGATCAGCCTACGGCGTGCGGCTCACGCATCCACTGAATATGTCCGGCCGAGAGGCGCTTACGCTGGAACCATGCCCGACTCCCTCGCCGCGCGCCTGCGCGCCATCGCCCAGCAGCTGGCCGACGCCGGGGTGCCCGACCCGGGCGTGGATGCCGAACTGCTGATCGGCCACGTGCTGGGG
>JBARWR010000432.1:0-6099 GCA_049646915.1 Microbacterium sp. | reverse complement strand
GGGGGCGGATGCCCTGGCATCCGCCCCCTTCTCGCATCTGCGGCCGGACGTTCACGCCCGGGTGCGCGGAATCAGCTGTGTTCGCGGCTTCGCCGCTCAACAGCCTCAATCGGCTCGGCCGGACGAGCAAGCTCGCCGACACTCGCCTCAATCAGCTGTGTTCGCGGCTTCGCCACTCAACAGCCTCAATCGGCTCGGCCGGACGAGCAAGCTCGCCGGCACTCGCCTCAATCAGCTGTGCACCCAGACCTCGGTGCCCTTGGTGGCCCACTCCCAGACGAACTTCGCCGAGTTGATGGTCATGTTCACGCAGCCGTGGCTCATCGGGTGGCCGAAGTTGCTGTGCCAGTACGTGCCGTGGAAGGCCTCGTCGCCGTTGAAGTAGGAGATGTACGGGACGTTCGGCGTGTAGTAGAACGGCGCCACCGTGGTGTCCTCGCGGCCCATGTTCTGCGTGCGCAGCTGAGCGTAGATGCGGAAGCGGCCCTTGGCCGTGTCGAAGCCCGACTTGCCGGACGAGATCGCCCAGGAGTCCACGAGCTTCTCGTTCTCGTACGCGTAGGTGCGCTGCTCGCTGAGGTCGACCTCGAGCCGGCGGAACAGCGAGGTGGTCTCGAACGGAGTCGAGGTCACGGGGAGCTGGAAGGAGGCACTGCCCGCAGCCAGCTGTGTGGCGAAGGCCGATGCGATGCCAGTGGTGTCGCCGAGGACTCGGCCGTCCTCGCCCTCGACGAGGGTCTTCAGGACCTTGCCGGCGGAGTCGACGATGGTCTGGGCGTTGACGACCGCACGATCGACCTTGTCGGGCAGCGTGCTGACAACGCTCTGGATGGCGGAGGTGTCGGCGGTGATCTTCAGCTCGCCGTCGATGTCCTCGACGCTCAGCCAGGTGGCCGCGACAGCGGGGTCGACGGGAACAGTGCGCTCGTCGCCGACATAGAACCCGATCGTGGTCAGCATCGTGTTGAGCTTCTCGGCGGTCGCCGTTGCCTTCTCGTCGGTCACGCTCGGGTTGACCTCGGTGGCAGCGGCCGAGAAGGAGAAGCTCGAGCGTCCCTCGGCTGCGGCTGCGTCGAATGCGTCAGTCAGGTCGGCGACGGAGATGCCCGTGCCTGACTTGCCGGCCGTCACGGCGTAGCTGCCGGATGCCGCGTCGAATGCCACGACGGCATCGACCGGCTCCACGTAGCTGCCCGGAACCGCAGCGCGCAGCGTGCGGTCGGCGGTGTCGGGATCGAGCGTGACCTGGGTGGTGATCGGGTCGCCCATCCAGCTGCCGAGGTTCCACAGCGGACGGTCGGCGAAGGCCTTGTCCGCCAGTGCCGTCGCATCCACGCGCGCGCCGAGGTCGGCACCGGTGATCGTCGTGTCGGCTCCGACCAGCTCGATCTTCGTGCCGGCGATGCGACTGCTGATGGCATCCGCGGCCATACCGGGGGTCATGCCGCCGACCTGCACGCCCGCGACGGTCGTGCCCGGGGCGATCAGGATCATCGATGCGCCTGCCGCTGCGAGCACGAGGGCGCCTGCGCCCAGCCCGATCCACAGGCCCAGTCGGCGCTTCTTGGGAGCCGGCTCGGCCGGAGCCCATTCGACGGGCTGAGCACCGTCGCTCGGCGGCAGAGCGTCGGTCGCGACCGCACCTGTGTCAGGTCCTGAGATCAGATCAGTCACGGACTCACCCCCCAAAAAGCACTATGACTTACGGATCCATGGTACGCGACGGCAGATCACGAACGTGTGTCGGTGCGGGCGTGAACCCCTGCGGGCCGTAACGTTTCGATAACCGGGCACTCCTCACCCGGCTTGCGCGAAACCAGGTTCGTAAGGTCTACTAACAAACATGGATTCCGCACGGGAGCCGCGTCACCCGACCGCCGCGACACCAGGCTTCGGCGCCGGACGTCGCCTGCGATCTCAGACCAAGGTTCTGCCGGAGCACGCGCGATCGCACAACCGCTCGCTGGTGCTGCAGACCCTGTACCACAAGGGGGCGATGAGTCGCGCCGATCTCGCACGCGAGACCGGCCTCACACGGGTGACGATCTCGGATCTCGTGGCGGAGTCGATCATCGACGGCATCGTCCACGAGATCGGCGTCCGCGAGGCCGCAGGCCCCGGCAAGCCCCCGATCGTCATCGACTTCGACCGAGCCGGACACCAGATCATCGGCATCGACTTATCCGGAACGACGAGGTTCGAGGGGGCGGTGCTGGATCTCGGCGGCCGCATCCTCGAGCGGCGCTCGCTTCCGCTGCCAGAGGCGCACGACTCCGAGCACGCCTACGTAGCCGCGCGCGATCTCGCCCGCGAGCTGGTCGGGGCGGCGACCCGTCCTGTTCTCGGTGTGGGCGTCGGGACACCCGGTGTCGTGGGTTCGGACGGCGCCGTCATCAGCGCGCCGAACCTCGCCTGGACGGACATGCCGCTCGCATCCCGCCTGAGCGCCGACCTGGACCTTCCCGTGATCGTGCGCAACGACGCCAACGCCGCAGTGCTCGCCGAGTACACTTTCGGCGAGGCCCCCTCCGACGTCATGCTCATCCGGATCGGTCGGGGCATCGGCGCGGGACTGATCGCGGGAGCGCAGCCCGTGGTCGGAGCCCGATTCGCGGCCGGCGAGATCGGACACGTCGTGGTCGGCACCGATGGAGGGCCGCCGTGCGTCTGCGGTCGCAGCGGATGTCTGGAGGCCTGGGTCAACGTGCCGCGTCTCACCGCGGAGATCGCCGCCGAACCTGCGCTCAGGGAGTCCCTGCTGGCGGATGCCGGCGCGCGCCTCGGCATCGCGATCGCCCCGATCGTCGCCGCACTCGACCTGTCGGAGATCGTGCTGGCGGGCCCGCCCACGCTGCTCACCGGGAGTTTCACCGACGCCGCCGGCCGCGCGCTGCACGATCGGATCCTCGACGGCGTCTTCGATGTGCGGGTCCGGCTGAGCACTCAGGACGGCATCGTGATGCGCGGCGCCGCGGTGATGGTGCTGTCGGGGCAGCTGGGCGTGTCGTGATCCGCGCACGGATGAGCATGCGCACGCGGCTCGATGAGACAATCGAGATGCTTCCGGCGGTCACGCCGGTGGCGGCTGCACAGGCCGCCTTGCCGGGTTCTGCGCTCGCAGACACCGCCACCCTCGACAAGGAGATCAAGTTTCATGGCTGAAGTCGTCATCGTGGAGAACAGGACCGTTGCGGGCGAGCTGGTCGCCGAGGAGATCGTGCGTCTGATCGACACGATCGCCGAGCCGGTGCTGGGCCTGGCGACGGGCTCCACACCCCTTCCCGTCTACGAGGCCCTCCGCGAGCGCCTCAAGGGTCATGACGTCTCGCATCTGCGCGGCTTCGCCCTGGACGAGTACGTCGGCATCGATCCCGCCCACCCGGAGAGCTACCGCTCCGTCATCTCGCGCGAGGTCATCGAGCCCCTTGGCCTCGACCCCGACCTCATCCGCGTCCCGGACGGTTCGATCGAGACCATCGAGCACGCCGGTGACGACTACGACGCGGCCATCGTCGCGGCCGGTGGCGTGGACCTGCAGATCCTCGGCATCGGCACCGACGGCCACATCGGGTTCAACGAGCCCGGCTCGTCCTTCGCATCCACCACGCGCATCAAGACGCTGACCGAGCGCACCCGCCAGGACAACGCGCGTTTCTTCGACTCGATCCACGACGTGCCGCAGCACTGCATCACGCAGGGCCTGGGCACGATCCTTCGCGCCCGTCACCTGGTGCTGCTCGCATTCGGGGAGGGGAAGGCGGACGCTGTCGCCGCAGCCCTCGAGGGGCCGGTGAGCGCGATGGTTCCGGCATCCGCCGTGCAGCTGCACGCGCACGTCACCGTCGTGCTCGACGAGGCCGCCGCGTCGAAGCTCAAGCTCGCCGACTACTACCGCTACAGCTACGCGAACAAGCCGGCCTGGCAGGGGCTCTGATCCCGAGCCCGTCTATTGGTGCCGTATGCGCGCGACACGCCCGCCGCTGAGACGGAGCCTCAGGCACAGATAGACGGGCTTGCCGTCAGCCCCAGGCGAATGCGAGCAGGTGCTCCTCGCTGAGCGGGGCGAGGGGGACGCTCGTGCGATCTCCCCGCTCCAGCCAGCGCAGCTCGGCGAGCTCGGCCTGCACCGTGACGTCCTCGCGCTCCGCGCGCAGCGCGAACGCGTCGGCGACGACCCGCTGGCCCGGCTCGTTGGCCGCGGCGGAGATGAACCTTCCGAGAGGCTCGAGATCGTCCTCGGCGACCTGCAGCCCCAGCTCCTCGTCGAGTTCGCGGATCAGCGTCTGCGCCGGCGTCTCGCCCTGCTCGGGCTTGCCACCGGGCTGCATGAAGCGGGTGGTCCCCTTCTTGCGGACCACCAGCACTCGTCCGGCAGCGTCGACGATGACCGCCGCGCTGACGTGGATGTCGGTTGCGCTCATCCCAGGGTGCGACGCCCGGCGATGACCCCGGCGGCCACGGCGACCACGGCGAAGCCGATGCCGATCCCGGCCTGGCCCATCGACCACCAGGCGAGGGTGACGCCGGCGTAGATCAGCAGCTCGACGAGCGCGCGCAGGAACGGATGCAGGTGCAGGACCGGTCGCGGCGAGAGGAAGAGCGCCCACACCAGGAGGGTGACCACAGGTGCTCCGATGCCGATGATGATGTTCCACGGCATGGTCCAGCTGCCGAATCCCCACAGCGCCAGTGTCGCGAGAGCGACGAGCAGCACCACCACACGGACGAGGTCGAGCGGGGTCACGGCGCGGCGGTTCACGCCCGGTTCGGCGAGGGAATCCTGGGGCATGCCTCAAGTCTATTCGGCGGGCGCGGTGCCCTCGGACGCCGGGTCGGCGGGAGCAGCCTGCTCGGGGGTCGGGGCGGGAGTCTCGGGAGCCGGGACGGCAGTCTCGGGAGCCGGAGCGGCAGTCTCGGGAGCCGGAGCCGGAGTCTCGAGAGTAGGGGCGGCAGGTGTCGGGGACTCGGGTGCCGTCTGTTCGGGCGCCGAAGGCGTGAGGACTCCCGGTTCGGGCACGTCGGATGCCGGATCGGCAGGTGCCGCTTGCGGCGATGTCGGGTCGGCGGGTGCTGACTGCGTGGCTGCCGAGCCATCAGGGGCAGGCTGACCGGGTGCAGAGGGCGCTGGTTCCTTCGCGCTCGTTTCCTGGATCGCAGCAGGAGAGAAAAGGCGGCCCAGTGACCAGAGCCCTGTCGTGGCCCACTCGCCAGTGATCCCCTCGTCGCCGGGGGTGACATAGCGGAACCCCACCTCAGGCTCGGTCAAGAACAGTTGCGTCCAGCTCGGGCGCAGGTCCGCGATGCCTGTGCCGTCTTCACCGAGGACGATCTCGTCGCCTCCGCCAGCGACGCGGTCCATCCAGACCTGGACAGTGGCCCCAGGGGTGCCGACTACGGGCACGCGATAGTGCGTGACCCAACCGCTGTCCAACCACACATCGGCATCGCCCCAGGTGAGCTCGACGGGAGTCACATCTGTGCCGGGTTCCTCCGTGCCGGGATCGGGTTCCTCAGTTCCAGGGTCGGGGTTCTCGGTGCCGGGCTCTTCCGTGCCGGGGCCGGGCTCCTCGGTCCCAGGATCGGGTTCCTCGGTGCCGGGGTCGGGTTCCTCGGTTCCTGGGTCGGGGTTCTCGGGATCGGGCTCTTCCGTCCCGGGCTCTTCCGTGCCAGGCTCTTCCGTACCCGGCTCTTCAGGTCCGGCCCCCGGGTCTTCCGTGCCGGGCTCGTCGGTTCCCGGGTCAGGGGTGGGACCGGGCTCAGGCTCCGGAACGGGATCGATCTCCGGCGCGGCCGGCGGCGCGGCGACGTCAGCGTCCTGCGGGGGAGTCGGCTCGGTGACATCCGCTTCGGGCGGAGACGGCGGCTGCGGCTCGTCATCGATCTCGATGACCATGGGCTGCTCGGCCGACAGCGCCGAATCGGGCACGACCTCGGATGCGATCGCAGATGCCTCTGACTCGGAGGCACTCGGCTGCGAGGTCGCGGGAGCACCGCTCAGCATCCCTGGAACCACGGCGGCCGCCGCGACGACCCCGGCTACAACCAGCGCTGCGGAACCTGCGCCGACGAAGGCGCCGATGCCGGTCATCGCGCCCGTAC
>JBARWR010000431.1:0-7909 GCA_049646915.1 Microbacterium sp. | reverse complement strand
CCCTCGAGCTCGGCGACGCGGCGGCGCAGCATCCGGACCTCGTCCTCCATGTCCAGCAGTCGGGCGATCGCCGGCAGGCTCACCCCCTCGCTGGAGAGCTGGGCGACCTCGCGGAGCTGCTCGATGTCGCGCATGGAGTAGCGCCGCGAACCCCCGCGCGTGCGTCCGGGCACGACCAGTCCGATCCGGTCGTACTGCCGCAGCGTCTGCGGGTGCATGCCGGCCAGCTCTGCCGCGACGGCGATCGCGAAGACGGGGGAATCGGCATCCATGCGTTTCGTCTCGATTCTCTCGCTCAACGACCGGCGGAGGATGCCTTCGCCATCATCTCGCCGCGCGGGTTCTCCTTCGGCTCAGCCGCCTGGAAGGCGAGCAGCGCCTCGCGCGCGGCGTCGTCGAGATGCGACGGCACCGCCACCTGCAGCTCGGCGAGCAGGTCGCCCGTCCCCTTGGACGAGGTGATCCCGCGGCCCTTGACGCGCAGCACGCGCCCCGACGGCGTGCCGGGTGCCACGCGCAGCTTGACGGCGTCACCGCCCAGCGTGGGCACCTCGATGGTGGCGCCGAGGGTCGCCTCCGTGAACGTGACGGGCACGGTCAGGCGCAGGTTCAGCCCTTCACGGCTGAACACCGGATGCGGACGCACCTTGACCTGCACGACGATGTCGCCGGACTCCCCGCCGTCCGGCGAAGGCCTGCCGCGACCGCGCAGCCGGATCTTCTGGCCGTCGGCGACACCGGCCGGCAGCTTGACCTTGAACGGCTTGCCGTCCTCGGCCTGCAGGGTGATGGTCTCGCCCTGTGCGGCAGTGATGAAGTCGATCGTCGTGCGGGCCGTGACGTCGGCGCCCCTCTGGGGGCCGCCGAAGCCACGGTATCCGCCCGACGTCTGACCGAACCGGCCGGAGCCGAACGAGCCGCCGCCCTGGTTGAACATCGAGAAGATGTCATCGAAGTTGGCCTGCTGACCGCCGCCCTGCCCGAACCGGTTGAAGACGTCTTCGAAGCCGCCCGCGCTGCCGCCGGGCGCGGTGAATCGCGCCCCCGAGCCCATCGCGCGGATCTCGTCGTACTCGCGACGCTGCTCGGCGTCGCTGAGCACGCTGTACGCCTCGCTGATCTCCTTGAACTTGGCCTCGGCCTTGGCATCGCCCTGATTGGAATCGGGGTGATACTTGCGGGCGAGCTTGCGGTACGCCTTCTTCAGCTCCGCATCGGAGATGTCCTTCGAGACGCCGAGCGTCTTGTAGAAGTCCTTGTCGAACCAGTCCTGACTAGCCACCGATCACCTGCCTACTCTGCGGGAACGGCGACGACGACCTTCGCCGGACGCAGCTCGACATCGCCCAGTCGGTAACCGACCTCGACCACCTCGAGGATGGTCGAGGAGGTCGCGCCCGGCGTGGGCTGCTGGAAGATCGCCTCGTGCTGCTGCGGGTCGAACGCGTCGCCCTTCTCGCCGTAGGCCGTGACGCCGAGGCGCTCGGCCACGGCGCGCACCTTCTCCGCGATCACGGAGAAGGCCGAGCCCTCGACGAGGTCGCCGTGCTGCTGGGCGCGGTCGAGGTCGTCCAGCACGGGCAGCAGGTCCTTGGCCGCCTCGCCCTTGGCGCGTGCGATCTCGACGTGGCGCTGCTCCTCGGTGCGCCGACGGTAGTTGGCGTACTCGGCGGTCAGCCGCTTGAGGTCGTTCAGCAGTGCGTGCTCGGCATCCTGGATCCCGGCATCCGACCCGTCCTCCGAGGAGGCCTCCTCGGTCTGCACGGCGTTGAGGATGTCGTCGATCGTCAGCTCGTCGGGCTCGGTGATCGCGTCGTCGGAGCCCTCCGCAGCCGTCGCCTCGGTGGAGTCCTGGTCGGAGATGTTCTGCTCAGTGAAGTTCCGAAAATCCGGCGCGGGGCCGGATGCCGCAGCATCCGACCCCTCGTTCTCGGGAACTTCGTCGAAGTTCTTGTCCGTCATGGTTACTTGCTCTCGTCCTCGTCGTCGATGACCTCGGCGTCGACCACATCCTCCTCGGATGCGGCGTCGGCCGGAGCCTCATCCGCGGCCGGGCCAGCTGCGGCATCCGCCTGAGACTGAGCGTAGATGGCCTCGCCGAGCTTGCCCTGCGACTCGTTCAGCTTGTCGAACGCGGTCTTGACCGCATCGTCGTCCTCGCCGGCCAGAGCCGTCTTCAGGGCGTCGACGTCGGCCTGCACCTCGGACTTGACGTCCTCGGGCAGCTTGTCCTCGTTCTCCTTGATGAGCTTCTCGATCGAGTAGGCGAGCGATTCCGCCTGGTTGCGCTGCTCGAGGGCGTCCGCACGCTTCTTGTCCTCGGCGGCGTTCTCCTCGGCCTCGCGCACCATGCGCTCGATGTCGTCCTTCGACAGCGACGAACCGCCGGTGATGGTCATCGACTGCTCCTTGCCGGTGCCCTTGTCCTTGGCGGAGACGTGCACGATGCCGTTGGCGTCGATGTCGAAGGTGACCTCGACCTGCGGGATGCCGCGGGGAGCCGGGGCGATTCCGGTGAGCTCGAAGGTGCCCAGCGGCTTGTTGTCGCGGGTGAACTCGCGCTCGCCCTGGAAGACCTGGATCGCGACCGACGGCTGGTTGTCGTCGGCCGTGGTGAAAGTCTCGCTGCGCTTGGTCGGGATGGCCGTGTTGCGGTCGATGAGCTTGGTCATGCGGCCGCCCTTGGTCTCGATGCCGAGGCTCAGCGGGGTGACGTCGATGAGCAGAACGTCCTTGCGCTCGCCCTTGAGGACACCGGCCTGCAGTGCGGCGCCGACGGCGACGACCTCGTCCGGGTTGACGCCCTTGTTGGCTTCCTTGCCGGTCTCTGCCTTGACGAGATCGGCGACGGCGGGCATGCGGGTCGATCCGCCGACCAGCACGATGTGGTCGATGTCGCCGACCTTGACGCCGGCCTCGCGGATGACGTCGGCGAACGGCTTCTTGGTGCGGTCGAGCAGGTCCTTGGTGAGGTCCTCGAACTTCGCGCGGGTGATCGTCTCGGACAGCGACACCGGGCCCGAGTCGGTCAGCGAGAGGTAGGGCAGGTTGATGCTGGTGCTCGTCGAGGACGAGAGCTCCTTCTTGGCCTGCTCAGCGGCCTCCTTCAGACGCTGCAGGGCGATCTTGTCACCCGAGACGTCGACGCCGGAGGTCTCCTTGAACTGCTTGATGAGGAAGTCCACGACGCGCTGGTCCCAGTCGTCGCCGCCCAGGCGGTTGTCACCGGAAGTGGCGCGCACCTGGATGGTGGAGAAGTCGTCGTCCTTGCCCACCTCGAGGAGGGAGACGTCGAAGGTTCCGCCACCGAGGTCGAAGACGAGGATGAGCTCGTCCTCCTTGCCCTTGTCCAGGCCGTACGCCAGAGCGGCGGCGGTGGGCTCGTTGATGATGCGCAGCACGTTCAGGCCCGAGATCTCGCCGGCCTCCTTGGTGGCCTGGCGCTCGGCGTCGTTGAAGTACGCGGGGACGGTGATGACGGCATCCGTGACCGTGTCGCCGAGGTAGGACTCGGCGTCGCGCTTGAGCTTCATGAGGATGCGCGCGGAGATCTCCTGCGGCGTCCACTTCTTGCCGTCGACGTCGAAGGACCAGTCGGTGCCCATGTGGCGCTTGACAGACGAGATGGTGCGGTCGACGTTGGTGACGGCCTGGCGCTTGGCGGTCTCGCCGACCAGCACCTCGCCGTCCTTGGTGTAGGCCACCACCGAAGGGGTGGTGCGGAAGCCCTCGGCGTTGGCGATGACCTTGGGCTCGCCGCCCTCGAGGACGCTGACGACGGAGTTGGTGGTTCCGAGGTCGATACCGACAGCACGTGCCATGTGATTTCTCCTTGTTGTTGAGGAGCGCTGAATTGTTGAAGAGCGCTGAGTTGGTGAAGACTGTGGGAAGTCAGAGACGGATCAGAAAACCTGAGTCGCGATGACTCAAGTGTAGACACACGATCGAACGCTGTCAAGAAAGTTGATATGACCCGACTCAACTCTGAGGGCTCGCCGCGGGTTCCCGTACGCTGAGGCGCTCGACCGCCTGCTCGATGAGGTCATCGACGAGATCGCGCGTGCCGGCCAGCTCGCGGGCACGTCGGTCGATCTCCTTCCTCCGGGCGCGGAGCGCCTCGAGCATCGCCGGGGTGGTCGTCCCACTGCGAGCGCACGGCATCATCGTCGCGACGGTCGCGCTGTTCAGCCCCGCGGCGAAGAAGTACTGGATGAGGATCACGCGGTCCACGGCATCCGCGTCGTACTCCCTGCGGCCGCCGCTCGTCCTGCGGGATGCGAGCAGCCCGCGTTCCTCGTAGTAGCGCAGCGAGCGCACGCTGACGCCCGTGCACGCGGCGAGCTCTCCGATCCTCATCGCTTGCTCCTCACACTGGTGTCAGGTCTTACGGTTCGTGACATGAACATCGAAGATTCCATCGCACTCGTCACCGGAGCCAACCGCGGACTCGGTCTGGAGTTCACCCGCCGGCTGCTCGACCGCGGCGCGAAAGCCGTGTACGCGACGGCGCGACGCCCTGAGACCCTCGAACCGCTGCGTGAGGAGTACGGCGAGCGCGTACGCCCACTGCGCATCGACGTCCTCGACGAGGACAGCATCCTCGCTGCGAGCGCGGCAGCCGCCGACATCACGCTGCTGATCAACAACGCGGGGATCGCGACCGAGAACGACATCGTCAGCGGTGATCTCACGGCCCTCCGCGCCGAGATGGACACGCATTTCTGGGGAACCGTGCGCATGATCCGAGCCTTCAGCCCCGTGCTCGCAGCAAACGGCGGCGGCGCGATCGTCAACGTCATGTCGGCGCTTTCCTTCTTGGCTCACTCCGGCAGCGGTGGGTACGCCGCCGCCAAGGCCGCGCAATGGCAGGCGACCAACAGCGTGCGCCTCGAGCTCGCAGCGCAGGGGACGCATGTGCTCGGTGTGCACCTGGCCGCCACTGACACCGACATGATGGCGGCCTACGATATTCCCAAGAACAGCCCAGCGGATGCCGTGTCACGAGCCCTTGCAGCACTCGAGGACGGTCGGTTCGAGGTGTTCGACGAGCAGACCGCGCAGATCAAGGCGGCGCTGTCACTGCCAGCCGAGCAGATCTACGCGGACTCTCTCTGACCTCCTGGGCCTCCGACCTCCTGGGCGACGTGCGGGTCTGAGGCTCCGGCCGCAGACCCCCACGGGCTCACTTGCCGCCGGGAGGGCCGATGATGAGCAGGATGCTGAAGATCGCGACGATCGCGAGGAGGATGAGCACGGCGAGCACCCAGGGGCGGTGCAGGAACCAGCGCATCGTGCGGTCGTACCAGGTGCGGTCGCGCGGGTCGTCGGTCTCGGTGAGACGCCACTCACCCTCGAGGCGCCCGGTGCGGTGCAGCCAGATCTCCATAGGAATGGTCGCGTAGGGGACGATCGCACTGACGACTGTGGTGATCGCGACGCCGACGTGCCAGCGCTGGTTGAAAGCGAGCAGCACGGCCGTGGCGCCGTAGGAGAGGAACACGAAGCCGTGGATGCCGCCGGCGATCGTCACCAGCACCGGGGCCCCGCCGACCGCACGCGCGATCAGTGCGCTGATCAGCAGGGTCCACGTGATCGCCTCGGCGATCGCGAGCACACGGAACAGACGGGCAGGACTGCGGAACATGGGTCTCCTCGGGTGGATCTGTCACCACGGTAGGCGAACGAGCCGTCGATCCGCTGGGATCAGGGGCGACAACGGTCGATCAGCGCCGAAGATCATCCAAAAGAGTGAGAGCGCGCGGCTCAGTTCGATCAGAAGGGTGCGAGGAGTTCGTCCGGCACCGCGGCCCAGGGATCGGCCACGCTCTCCGGCTCAGGAGGTGACTCTGCGAAAGTGACGGCGTTCTGAGGAGGCGGCTTGTCGATGTAGACGCGACCGGTGGGACTCGTCCATTCCAGAAGCCCGCCGCCGAGCTGTTCGACGTGCCAGGGCGAGTGGTGTTTCAGAGTGTGGTGCCGACGGCACAGATCCGCGAGATTGTCCTCGGCTGTCGGTCCGCCGAAGGCCGCGTCGATGGTGTGGTCGAGGTCGCTGTCGTAGGAGGGCATGCCGCAGCCCATGAACCGGCACCGCTGATCCCGCGCTCTCAGGTGACGGTACTGCTGCACGCTCGGCCGGTAACGGTCCACAGCCAGCACGGCGCCGGTGATCGGCTGGGTGAGGATGCGATCCCATCCGGACGAGGCGCCGGCCAGCAGCCGTGCGGTCTCGATGTCGATCGGGGCGCGACCGTTCAGCTCCGCCGGCGGTGTGTCGATGCCCTCGGCGCCCATCAGGGTCGTCACGGGCACCGTCACGCTCACATGCGGCACGATCGCGGCGAGCAGTCCGTCCGGGGTGTCGTGCCCCGCCGGTGCGCCGGTCAGCAGCAGATCGAGCGCGAGGTCGGCGCGCTTCTGCGACAGCGTCCGGGGGTCGGTCGAAGCGCTCGGATGCTCAGCGGACTCGTGCGCGGCGGCGCATTCCGCTCCCGCGCCGAATGCCGGCGTGGTGGCGGCACCGAACGCCACGCCCGACACAGCGGTCGAGGCGTCAGCATCCGACGTGTCGGCAGAGGCGTCGGCCTTCGCCTTCGCCTTCGCCTTCGCCATGCTGGTGAGCCTGTCGTACGCCCCGTGCACCAGCGCCGCCGGGCCGAGGATGCCGAGCTCGGCCATGCCGTCTTCCGCCTCTTTCACCCACACGGTCCGACCCTTGCGAGCATCCGTGTGGCGGTCATCCAGCGAACGCGGCTGGTACTGCTCCGCGATCCGCGCCGCGATCGGACGCAGCCTGTTCGGCGATTCGTCCTCGGCGAACTCCAGCACGCGGGCCGAGTAGGCGTCTCGCGCCCCGGCGTCGTCGAGGTACGCGCCGGCGTCGACGATCACGCGGGCGTGGCCCGCGCTGATCCGACCGGCACCCTGGGCCGCCCAGACCAGCGGGAACCGTCCGACCGTGATCGATGCATCGGCCATCCGTCGCTGCACTGTACGGTCGCTGACCCTCAGCACCGCACCGACCTCGGCCGCGACCGTCCTGATCGTCAGGTCGGAGGCGTCGATGCCGTCGCCTTCCTCGGCCATCGACAGCGCGAGCTTGTCCGCCAGCGCCAGCAGGCCGTCCCGGGTCGCGAGGACACCGGCGAGAGTCTGCTCCACACTCTGCAGGGACGAGACGAGACCGTCGAGCATCGACATCTGCTCGTCCGTCGCGTCCACCAGTGCGTTCATGATTCCAGTATCCGAGGGGTCACCGACATTCGAACGCAGGTTCGACCCTCCGGAGCAGGCTCGAGGTCACGAACGCCTAACAACCGGCCAACTGCTCGCTGTGCTCCCCGCATCCGTCGCTCTATGCTCGAACCCGCACCGGGACGAACCCGGAGGAGCCGAGCGGAAGGAGAGCCTGATGAACACCGTCGTCGTCGCGCCCACCACCGCCGACATCCTTCCCGTCGAGGCCACCCGCTCCTGATCCGCGCGTGGCCCGTATCCCGGAGCCACATCGTGAATCCTCAGAACTCCGCGTCCTTCGACGCATCGATCTTCGACGCATCCCCCTTCGACACCACCCCCTTCGACACCATCCCCGTCTTCGCCGACACCGAGCTCGTCGAGAACCAACGCTGGTCGACGTGGCCGGCGATCACACCGACCGAGCGCGGGCCGCTGCCGTGGCCCGACTGGGTGGTCACGAGCGCGGCCGCGGTCGACACCGAGCTCGGCATCCTCAAGACCGGCAAGGAGGCCGACGTCTTCCTCATCGAGCGCGCCGTGCCCGGTGATCCGACGCAGCGCACCCTGCTCGCAGCCAAGCGATACCGCGACTCGGAACACCGCGGCTTCCAGCGCTCGTCGACGTATACCGAGGGCCGGCGCACCCGGAGCACCCGTGACACCCGCGCCC
>JBARWR010000430.1:0-2236 GCA_049646915.1 Microbacterium sp. | reverse complement strand
GGCTCACGGTGCTGGGCGCGTTCACGCACGGCGGGCACTCGTACGCGGGGGACGACGCGGTACGGGCGGCGTCAGCGGACGAGGTGGACGGTCTCACCGCAGTGGGCGAGGCGCTGCGTTCGGCCGGGCACGACATCACGGTGCTCAGCGCCGGCTCCACCCCCACCGCGCTGGCATCGGCGCGCGGCGCGGTCACCGAGATCCGCCCGGGCACCTACGTCTACCACGATCGGCTGCAGATGCAGCTGGGTTCGTGCGAGCCCTCCGAGGTCGCCCTGCTCGTCGCATCGACCGTGGTCAGCCGCTCGGCCGGCCGTGTCGTGCTCGACGCCGGCGCCAAGACCCTGTCCAAAGACCTGCCGGCGCTGCTCACCGGCCACGGGATGCTGCCGTCGTATCCGGATGCCGTGATCACCCGGGTGTACGACCACCACGCCGTGATCGAGCCTGGCGACGGCCCGCTGCCGCGACTCGGAGAGGTGGTCGCCATCATCCCGAACCATGTCTGCCCCGTCGTCGACCTCGCCGACGAGGTGACGGTGGTGCAGGGCGGCCGCGCGGTCGAGACCTGGCCCGTGCACGCACGAGGGCGCTCGCGCTAGCGGGCACCGACCCACCCGACCGCATCACCGATACGAGAACCTGTCGCGGGCGGGTGTCGACGGTCCCTCCTCAACCCGCAGCCGTGCGCGTAGGCTGGGGGAGCGGTCGCGCCGCGGCGGCCGCTCCGTCACGAGGAGCACGATGAGCGATCAGCAGCAGGGGGCCGCCCCGGTCATCTACAAGGGCCTGGCCGGCGTGCCCGTCGATTACACGGCCGTCTCGAAGGTGAATCCCGAGACGAACTCGCTGCTCTACCGTGGGTACCCGGTGCAGGAGCTCGCGGCATCCGTCACCTTCGAAGAGGTCGCGTACCTGCTCTGGTACGGCGAACTCCCCGACGACACCCAGCTCGCCGAGTTCGAGGAGCGCGAGCGTGCACACCGCGGCCTCGATCCCGAGGTGAAGCGCATCATCGACGAGCTTCCCCTCAGCGCGCACCCCATGGACGTCGTGCGCACCGCCGTGAGCGTGATCGGAGCATCCGACCCGGCCGCCGACGATGCGAGCCGCGAAGCCAACCTCGACAAGGCGATCCGACTCTTCGCCAAGCTTCCGTCGATCGTCTGCTACGACCAGCGCCGCCGCCACGACCTCGAGTTCGTGGAGCCGCGCGACGACCTCGGGTACTCGGCGAACTTCCTGTGGCAGGCGTTCGGCGAGGCGCCCGAACTCGTGGTCGTCAACGCGTTCGACGTGTCGATGATCCTGTACGCCGAGCACTCCTTCAACGCGTCCACGTTCACGGCGCGCGTCATCACGTCGACGCTCTCCGACCTGTACTCGGCGGTCGTCGGCGCCATCGGCGCGCTCAAGGGTCCGCTGCACGGCGGCGCGAACGAGGCGGTCATGCACGCCTTCGCCGAGATCGGCACCGCGGATGCCGCGGCCGCCTGGCTCGACGCGGCGCTCGCCGAGAAGCGCAAGATCATGGGCTTCGGCCACCGCGTCTACAAGAACGGCGACTCCCGCGTGCCCACCATGCGCGACGCGCTGGAGCGGATGGTCGAGCACTACGAGCGACCCGACCTGATGCGGCTCTACCTCGCCCTCGAGAAGGCGATGGCCGAGCGCAAGGGCATCAAGCCGAACCTCGACTACCCGGCCGGCCCGACCTACCACCTGATGGGCTTCGACACCGAGACGTTCACGCCGCTGTTCGTGGCGAGCCGTGTCACCGGGTGGACGGCGCACATCATGGAGCAGAACGCCGCCAACGCCCTCATCCGGCCGCTCTCGGTCTACAACGGCCCCGACGAACGGCACGTGCCCGTGCGGGGGTGATCGTGGCGCAGGTACTCCTCGAGATGACGATGACGGTCGACGGGTTCATCACGGCGCCCGGCATGAGCCCCGAGCATCCGCTCGGAGTCGGCGGGGAGCGCCTCCACGACTGGATCCTCGACTCCATGCAGGCGGCGACCAACGCGAGCGGCCTCATCCCCGAGCTCGGCAATGCCACGCTCGGCAGCCCGGAGCACGTGGATCGCCAGACCGCGGCTCGCATCGTCAACCGCACCGGCGCCTTCGTGATGGGCCTGCGCACCTTCGAAGCCGGCGAGGCCCTGTGGGGTGATCGAACCGTCTTCGCGAGGCGCCCCTGCTTCGTCGTCACCGGCACCCCGCGGGAGCCGAT
>JBARWR010000429.1:0-2145 GCA_049646915.1 Microbacterium sp. | reverse complement strand
GATGAACCTCGAGACCTTCGTGCTCGCCGCCGAGCTGGAGGAGATCGTGGCCGCGGCGAACCTGCGCCTGCGGGACATGTCCGCCGGACGCTACGAGCTGCAGCACTCCGATGCGCTGGCCGCGCGGGGTGCCGCGTCGGGCCTCGGGATCGTCGTGTTCGACGCATTCACCGGGCAGACCCGCCCGGCGAAATCCCTGTCCGGAGGTGAGACGTTCCTGTCATCGCTCGCCCTGGCGCTCGGGCTCGCCGAGGTCGTCACGGCGCGAGCCGGCGGCATCCGCCTCGACACGCTGTTCATCGACGAGGGCTTCGGGTCACTGGACTCAGACACCCTCGAGACGGCGATGCGCACGCTCGACGAGCTGCGCCAGGGCGGG
This sequence comes from Microbacterium sp., assembly GCA_049646915.1. Lineage (GTDB taxonomy): Bacteria > Actinomycetota > Actinomycetes > Actinomycetales > Microbacteriaceae > Microbacterium. Next base: position 1,766 of record JBARWR010000429.1, on the reverse strand, counting down.
CGCACGGTCGGCGTGATCAGCCATGTCGAGGCCATGCAGGAGCAGATCCCCGCCCAGCTCACCGTGCGCGCACTGCCCGATGGTCCCAGCGTGATCGACGCACCGCGCGGCTGAGCCGCGACACGCACGGGGCTCAGAGCTCGTATTCGCGCTGCATGTGGCTCCACAGCTGAGCACTGCAGGCGGCGACCACGTCATCCCAGATCTGCGTCGCGCCATCCTGCGCGCGATCCGAGACCACTCGCAGCACGCGGATCGGCACCTCGAACTGCTGCGCCACCCACACGAAGGCGAACGTCTCCATGTCGACGAGCGCTCCGCCCAGCGAGCGGATCCGCCCGACGGCATCCGCATCGTCGACGAAGATGTCACCGGTCGCGATCGTGACGCCGTCCCGGCCGGTCTCCACGCGATGCGGCAGCGAGACGTGCCGACCGAGGACCCCATCCAGATCCTGCACGTCGTGCTGGATCGCAGTCCCGATGTCGTAGATGCCCGACGAGACCTCGTCATCCACGGCCCCGGCGGTGCCGACCACGACGATCTCGTCGTACTGCGCCCCGGCCACCAGCGCAGCATCCAGCGCGCGGGTCAGCCCGAAGGCAGCCATCAGCTTGCCCGGACCGGTGACCAGCCGGTCGAAACCGGGCAGGTCTGCGGGGAAGGCCTGAAGCTCTGATTTCAGCGCGGCGACGAGAAGTTTCACGCATCCATCCTGTCAGGTGGAGACTGGAACCCCGACGAACCCCCGGACCAGAGGAGACCGCCGTGACCATGCAGCAGCAGATCGCCGATGACCTGGGCGTCAAGCCCGAAATCGACCCCGCCCGCGAGATCGAGACGCGGGTCGCCTTCCTCGTCGACTACCTGCGCGCCACCGGTGCCAAGGGCCTCGTGCTGGGAATCTCCGGCGGGCAGGACTCGACGCTGGCCGGTCGCCTCGCCCATCTCGCCGTCGAGAAGGTCCGCGCCGAGGGGGGAGAGGCGACGTTCCTTGCGGTCCGCCTGCCGTACCGCGTCCAGCACGACGAGGCGGATGCCGAGGACGCGATCGCCTTCATCGCCGCCGATCGATCCGTGACGGTCAACATCCAGCACGGCGTCGAGGGCGTCGAGCAGGATCTCGAAGAGGGACTCGGAGAGCAGTTCAGCGATTTCAACCGCGGCAACATCAAAGCGCGTCTGCGGATGGTGACCCAGTACGCTCTCGGCGGCCACGACGGTCTGCTGGTGATCGGCACCGACCATGCCGCCGAGGCCGTGACCGGCTTCTACACGAAGTTCGGCGACGGCGCCGCCGACATCCTGCCGCTCTCGGGTCTGAACAAGAGGCAGGGACGGATGCTGCTGCAGCAGCTCGGCGCTCCCCGGCATCTCTCGCAGAAGGTGCCCACGGCCGACCTGCTCGACGGCCAGCCCGGGCGCACGGACGAGGACGAGCTCGGTCTGACCTATGAGCAGATCGACGACTACCTGGAGGGACGCGAGGTCCCGGACGATGTGGCGGCGCTCATCGAGGCGAAGTACGTCCGCACACGGCACAAGCGCCACCTGCCCGTCGCGCCGGGGGACACCTGGTGGCGCTGAGGCGGTACACCTGGATAGGCATCGCGGGCATAGTCCCGGTCATCGGCGTCGCGACCATTGTCGTGGCGAGTGTCGCATCGGCGGCAGTGCCAGGACAGGCTGCGTACATCGTGGTGCCCGCGATCGTGCTGGCGGGCGTCGCCGCCGCGGTGCTGCTGGTGCGCGGTCGCGGACCCGAG
>JBARWR010000428.1:0-2038 GCA_049646915.1 Microbacterium sp. | reverse complement strand
TCGCCGGGCCGCGCGACGAGCAGAGCTGCGTCGGCGTGCGGAAGAGCTGTCGCCGCCGGATCCCGTTGTGCTTCCCGCAGCGAGTGGCGTATCGGATGCCGGAGACTCGCCCTACGCGCGGATGGGTCTCGTCGATGATTCCGAGATCGAGGCGCATGTTCGACAGATGCTCGCGCGTCGCGCAACCGGCTGATCCCGTGACGCGATCCGCCCGACGGGCGTGATAGCGTAGACGAGGTTCAAGGGCCTATGGCGCAGTTGGTAGCGCGCCTCGTTCGCATCGAGGAGGTCAGGGGTTCGAATCCCCTTAGGTCCACCACAGCGTTCGTCATCGATTGGACGAACTGGGTACCACGTTACGTGTCCGACCTCATCCGCACCGGAGGCCGGGTTCAATCAGGTCGGGCGCGTCATGGCCCGGAAGATCCGCGGGTCGTGGGCGGGAATGACGGTGACGGCAGGCTCGTTGTTGAGTCGCCTGAGAATCTCGTGGTTCGCTGCGATCGCCTTGGCGTCGCGTCCGACGGCTCGTTCGAATGCTCGCAGTGCAAGCCAGCGCTGTAGCGGCTCTCCCGCCGGCGTGGTGGCGGAGTAGGTCGACGCGTCGAAAGCGGCGTCACCGGCGTGCAACAGGAGCCCACGCTCTCCGGCGTCGACTGCGACTGCTGCGTGGCCTCTGGTGTGCCCGGGCATCGGGATCAGGCTGATGCCCGGCAGCACCTGGTGTGCGGTGAGCCCGAACTGCCACTGGTGACCCGGGCCGTGGTGCAGCACGAAGGCAGGGTCGTGCTCCCAGTGGCGCCGCCGGTAGCGCTGTCGGTCGCGCAGGTCGGGGTGCATGGCGGCGGCGTGCTCGGCCGCCGTCGTGTGAACGGTTGCGTCAGGGAAGTCGGCCAACCCCCCGGAATGGTCCAGGTCCAGGTGGGTCATGACGATGTGGCGGACCTCAGCGGGTTGATGCCCGCGCTGGCGGAGCTGCTCGACTGCCGTGGTCGAGTCATCTTGGTCGAAGCGAATCAGGTGTCGCATGATTCCGAGGCGCTGGCGCCCCTGGCGCTTGTTCCGGTCCTGCAGTCCGAAGCCGGAGTCCACGAGGACGAGGCCGTCACTGCTGTGGATGAGAAGGACGTGTGACACGAGCGGTTCAGCCAAGGGCATGGCGACCCGGGCGCAGTTCAGGTGTTCGACGTGCAAGGGGAGGACTCCAGCTGGTCGGGGTGAGGTGGGCGGCGTTGACGTGAGGGAGCGAGTCGGCTGTGTCAGCGCGGGCCGTGATCGGCCTGCTTCGCCCAAGTCACGGCGAACTTACCCTTGGCGTGGCCGGACTGGAGCTCGGCGAGCAGGTCGTCGAGCTGGCTCGCGGGTGCGGTTCCGGCGATGGGAACGGTGAGCTGGTGGTCGGCCACGAGAGCCAGCAGGTGGTCGAGCTGGGCGGCATCAGGTCGCATGAACAGGTAGCGGTAGTCCACCTGGTGACGGCGTGCCTGGCTCCGGGTCCGGAGCAGGCCCAGCGCGAGGAAGGTCCTGAGGATGGGCCCGGCACTGCGGGGGCCGAACTCGGTGGTCGGCTCTGGTGGCCCTGACAGCGAGACGACCCGGCCGCCCTGCGTGAGGGTTCGCATCGCGGTGACGGTGTGGCCGCCCCCGAGCAGGTCGAGAGCGAGGTCGTATCCGGCGAGGACGTGGCCGGGGTCGTTCTCGCGGTAGTTGACAACGAGGTCGGCGCCGAGTGACGTCACGAGATCGGCGCCCGCTGGTGAGGCGGCGGTCGCCACGTGGGCGCCGGCGAGCTTGGCGAGCTGGATCGCGAGTGTGCCGACGCCGCCGGCGCCGGCGTTGATGAACACCTTCTGCCCGGGACGAACGTGGCCGAGGTCGTGCAGTGCCTGCCAGGCGGTGAGTCCGGCCAGTGGCAATGTCGCTGCGGTCACGTCGTCCACGGCGTCGGGTACCGCGGACAGCAGGGACTCGTGGACGGTGATGTGGTCGGCGAAGCCACCCATCGTGTCGATCGGGGTGCGCAGGCAGACCCGGGCGC
>JBARWR010000427.1:0-2887 GCA_049646915.1 Microbacterium sp. | reverse complement strand
GCATCCGCTCGATGCCGCGCAGCCGGGCGGATGCCGACTGCTGGGTGATCCCGCACTCGCGGGCGGCGGCGGAGATCGACCCGTGTCGCACCGCCGCAGTCAGCAGCTGCAGCGCGCGCAGGTCGGGAAGGTCACTCATCGCATCAGCCACAGTTTCAAACTGTACCCCTATCGACGCGCGCCTCCTACCGCAGCCGGCCACGCATTCAGCAGGATGGACACATGCAGTTATCCCCCGTGCAGACCCTCCCCACCCGCCTCGGCAACCGCGGCGTCGACGTGCTCCCCGGCGTGCTGGTCACCGCGGCGATCGCTCTGGTGGCCACGGGCATCGGCGCGATCTGGCCCGTGCTGGGCTCGGCGGTTCCCGCGATCGTCATCGGGGTGCTGCTGTCGCTGCTGCGCCCTCGGGTGATGGCAGGTCGTGAGAGCACGGATGCCCGCATCCAGCCCGGCATCGCCTACTCGGGCAAGTTCCTGCTGCAGCTGGCCGTCGTGCTGCTGGGCGTGCAGCTGTCGATCGGCGCGATCGCGAAGGTCGGCCTCGAGTCGCTGCCGATCATGCTGACCACGCTCGTGGTCTGCCTGCTGGGCGCCTGGGGACTGGGACGGATGCTGCGCACGGAGCGCCGCCTGACCACCCTGATCGGTGTCGGAACGGGCATCTGCGGAGCATCCGCGATCGCCGCCGTCTCCCCCGTGATCGGCGCGGCCGGCGCCGAGATCGCCTATGCGGTCTCGACGATCTTCCTGTTCAACATCCTCGCCGTGGTGCTCTTCCCCCTGATCGGGCACGCGCTGAACCTCGACCCGCACACCTTCGGCCTGTTCGCCGGCACCGCCGTGAACGACACCAGCTCGGTGGTCGCCGCCGCCGGGGTCTTCAGCACCGCCGCCCTCGGGTTCGCCGTGGTGGTCAAGCTCGTGCGCACGCTCATGATCATCCCGATCAGCATCGGCCTGTCGATCATGGAGGCGCGGCGCAGCGCCGACGGTCAGCCCCTCACCGGCCGGCGCATCGCGAAGCTCGTGCCGTGGTTCCTGATCGGGTTCGTCGTCGTCGCGATCGTGAACTCCACCGGAGTGATACCGGATGCTCCGCGGGAGATCCTCGTGCATGCCAGCGTGTTCCTCATCGCCATGGCCCTCGCCGGCATCGGGCTGTCCACCGACATCCCCGCCCTGCGCCGTGCGGGCTGGCGGCCGCTGGCCCTCGGCGGGATGCTGTGGGTGCTCGTGACGGTCACCGCCCTGGCGACGATCGGCGTGACGGCCGCGCTGCGCGGCTGACAGAGCCATCACCCGGGCGAATGAGACCAGCGGGTCAGCTCCGACGCTTGCGCGCGACGATCACGAAGACGATCACGATCGCGGCCAGCAGCACGACGCCCAGGCCGATCAGCAGCGGCCAGGGAGCGCCCTCCGTCTCCGCCGGAGCCTGCGTGGCAGCGGGCGTGGAGGGCTGCGTGGTCTCAGCCGGCGCCGCGGTCTCCGACGTCGTCGCGGACGGACTGGGCGCGGCCTCCGCCGCGAGCGAGAACGCAAAGTCCCCCGAGGTGGGGTGGCCGTCGCTGGAGACGACCTGCCAGGTGACCGTGAAGTCGCCGTTCGGCATGCCGCTCTTCAGCGGCACGGTCACGGTGTCGGCGCTCACGACCGGGTCTCCGCCGACCCAGTCGGTGCCCGACTCGTCGACGACGGTCATGGCGGTGCCGCTGTTGCCCTCGAGCTCGAGCAGGTTGTTGGAGAACGTGAGAACCACCTGCTCGGGTGCGGTGGTCAACTGCTCGTCGAACGCGGGTGAACTCGACACGAGTTCGTCGTGAGCGGATGCCGGGGCGGCGACGGCGAGCATGGCGACGACGGCCACGGCGGCCCCCGCCAGTGCGGTGCGGATACGGAACATGAGAGACCTCTCTTCGGATGCCGCGGTGCGGCATGTGCATCTGTGGACGGCGTGCGCATGCACGACCGAGAGCGCAGCACGGGGCTGTGCGAAGGATCAGATGAGACGGAGAGGTGGACCGCGGCGATGCATCTGCGCACGCAGCCGGCATCGCGGCACGGGCACTGCGGACACGGCCCAGCGCCGCTGCAGCGGCTCGCCGGGAGCGACGAGGACTGCCGCGGGCACGATCCGGCCCAGCCACACGGCGAGATCGGATGCCACGCTCAGCAGCGTCCGCACGATCAGCTCTCCGCGGTGCAGCACGATGATCGTCAGCACCGCAGCGATGCCGTGGGCGATCCACATACCCGCATCCTCGGGCACGATCACGACCTCACCCGAGACCGAGAGGGGTGCGACGGCGTGCACGTGCGGTGAGAGACCACCGGCCGGGGTGATGCTGCCCAGTACGAACAGGGCGTGGAAGAGCAGCTGCGAGGCGAGTACCGACGCACTCAGCCGGACGACCGACAGCCGCCGACCGGCCAGCAGGGTGCAGACGGTCAGCGACAGCAGCCACGGAACGGCGATGCCCAGCATCCCCGGCATCCCGCCGCCGACCCACACGTGCGACGCCAGCGCGACGAACGTCGCGAACGAGGCGCCGACGAATCCACGGAGAAGCGGGATTCTGCGGGAGGGGCGCACCCCTCCATTCTCTCACTCCGCGGCGGGAGCCTTGCAGATCGCTCCGTCGGCGATGACCTGACCGTACTGCTCGGCCGTGAACGGCAGGCCGAAGTCGGGCGCCGTCTGCCCCTTCGCCGCGGGTGCCTTCGACGCGATCGCGGCGAGCTCCCAGGCGAGGTAGGCGGCGGTGCCGCCGCCGGTGGAGGAGTTGTTCAGCGTGACCGCCACGGTGAAGCCGGTCTCAGGGTCGGAGTAGGCGGCCGTCACGTACCCGGGCACCCAGCCGTGCTGACCGATCATCGAGCCGAC
>JBARWR010000426.1:0-1896 GCA_049646915.1 Microbacterium sp. | reverse complement strand
CTCGTGCTGACCGACGTGACGAACCCGCTCACGGGCCCGCGCGGCGCCGCGGAGGTGTTCGGCCCGCAGAAAGGGCTCACGGATGCCGTCGATCGCGCTGCAGCAGATGCCGGTCTCGCCCGTCTGGCCGGCCTGCTCGGTCTCGATGTCTCCGTGCCCGGCGCGGGCGCTGCCGGAGGCGTCGGCGGTGCCCTGGTGGTCTGGGGTGCGCGCCTGTTGCCGGGGGCGGAGGAGGTGGCCCGACTGATCGGACTCGCGGATGCCGTCGCCGACGCCGATGTCGTCCTCACCGGCGAAGGATCCTACGACGGACAGTCCGGCGACGGGAAGGTGCCATCGTTCGTGGCGGCTCTCGCGGCGGATGCCGGGGCGCGGACCGCCCTGGTCGCGGGTCGAATCGACGAAGATGCCGATACCGGCATATTCACCGCATCCGCTTCGCTGAGCGAGATCGCCGGCTCGTCGGCATCCGCTCTGGCCGAGACCGCGCACTGGCTGCGAGAGGCCGGGGTAGCGCTGGCTCGCGCGCTCTCCTGACGCACAGCCCGTCTATTTGCGGCCAACGCACGTCGCGCACGGCGTGTCGCGTGCATAAGGCACAAACACACGGGCGGGAGGCTCAGCCCTCGAGAGCCTCGCTCACCACGGCCCGGGCCTCCTCCTGCACCTGCGCCAGGTGCTCCGGGCCGCGCAGGCTTTCGGCGTACAGCTTGTAGACGTCCTCGGTTCCTGACGGACGGGCGGCGAACCAGGCGTGCTCGGTCTGCACCTTCAGGCCGCCGATCGCCGCGCCGTTGCCCGGTGCGTGCGACAGCTTCGCGGTGATCTCCTCTCCGGCCAGCTCGGTCGCGCTCACGGCATCCGGAGACAGCTTGCCCAGCGTCGCCTTCTGCTCCGGTGTCGCCGGGGCGTCGACGCGCTGGTACGCGGATGCCCCGAACGCCGCCTCCAGCTCCCGGTAGCGCTCAGACGGCGACTTGCCGGTGACGGCGATGATCTCGGCGGCCAGCAGGCACAGCAGGATGCCGTCCTTGTCGGTCGACCACACGCTGCCGTCGCGGCGCAGGAACGATGCGCCGGCCGACTCCTCGCCACCGAAGGCCACGCTGCCGTCGAGCAGGCCGGGGACGAACCACTTGAAGCCGACGGGCACCTCCAGCAGGCGGCGTCCGAGCGATTCGGCGACCCGGTCGATGATCATCGACGATACGAGCGTCTTGCCGATCGCGGCGTCCCGCGGCCAGTCGGCGCGGTGCGAGAACAGGTAGTCGATCGCGACGGCCAGGTAGTGGTTCGGGTTCATCAGCCCGGCATCCGGGGTGACGATGCCGTGCCGATCGGCATCCGCGTCATTGCCGGTGAGCACGTCGAAGTCGCCCTTTTTCGCCACCAGCGACGCCATCGCGCTCGGCGAGGACGGATCCATCCGGATCTTCTCGTCCCAGTCCAGGGTCATGAAGCGCCAGGTCGGGTCGACCTCGGGGTTCACGACGGTCAGGTCCAGCCCGTGCACCTCGGCGATCCGCGCCCAGTACTCCACCGATGCGCCGCCCAGCGGGTCGGCGCCGATGCGCACGCCCGCCTTCCTGATCGCCTCGATGTCGATGATCGTCGGCAGATCGCGCACGTACGCGTCGCGGAAGTCGTAGGTTCCGATCGTGTCGTCGTCGATGTCGGCATCCGGCACCCGCTCCACGCCTTCCAAGCCTGCTTCGATGAGCTCGTTGGCCCGCTGGGCGATCCAGCCCGTGGCATCCGTGTCGGCGGGGCCGCCGTGCGGCGGGTTGTACTTGAAACCGCCGTCGCGGGGCGGGTTGTGGCTCGGCGTCACGACGATCCCGTCGGCGCGGCCGGGGTCGTCAGTGGCGCGGCCATGGTTGTGGGTGAGGATCGCGT
>JBARWR010000425.1:0-2188 GCA_049646915.1 Microbacterium sp. | reverse complement strand
GCCCAGCCTCTCCGGCCCGGCGATGCGGGCGGCCACCGTGATCGACATGGTCCAGAAGCCCGACAGGGCGGCACCGAGCAGCACCCGAGCCAGCAGCATGAGCGGCAGACTCGGCGCGATCGCCACGACGAGGTTCGAAACGGCGGCGAGCACCGCCATCCACACCAGCAGCGTGCGCCGATCCAATCGAGGCAGCGCGAGCCCGACCGTCGGCGCGACGACCAGACCGGCGAGCGCGGTCACCGTGACGAGCTGACCGGCCTGACCGGGAGTGACGCCGAGCTCCCCGGCGATCTCGGTGAGCATGCCGTTGGGCAGGAACTCGGCGCTGACGAGCAGGAAGCTCATCGCCATCATCACCAGCAGAGCCGCATAGGGCAGGCGGCGGGGCGTCGTGATCGAGGTCGGCAGAGGTGCGGTTGCGGTCATGGTTCCAGCCTGGTCGGAGAGCGGATGCCGCACCCGACCGGACGTCCGCCGCATCCGACCGTTCGTCCGGTGCTCAGACGGGCAGGGAGAGCACTCCCGCGATTCCCGCGACGGAGGCGGTATTCGCCGAGGGCGCGAATCCGCCGTTGAGCAGCACCACGATCAGCACGATCGCCCCGATCAGCAGAGCGAGCAGGATCCCGAAAATCACGGCCGACAGACCCCGATAGCCGCCGGAGGACGCGCCGGCCTCCGGCGGAACCACATCCTCTGGGGCGAGTGACGGCTCCGGCGCCACGGGCTCCGCAGCAGCGCGAGTCGCTGCGGCCAGTCGCTCACGCGCTCGCGGGCGGATGCTGGCGGGCGCATCGCTCTCCGAGGTCCACGTCGAACGCCAATCCGCACGCGTCACCGGGGTGTCCACAGGTGCGGGTGGGATGACGGGCTCCGCCAGCAGCGAATCCGGGATCACCGCTTCAGGGATCTCCGGCTCCGGAATGGTGAGGTCGGGTACGCCGCCCGGCGTCACAGCATCCGGGTTCTCGGCATCCGGGTTCTCGGCATCCGGGTTCGAGTCGGCCATGTCATCCTCCGATGGATCCTGCGTCGGTCGTGCCCACGTCGGTGCGGTGGAAGTTCTGGAACGCGCGGGATGCCGTGGGTCCCCGCTGCCCCTGATAGCGGTTGCCGTAGGGGCCGGTGCCGTAGGCGTTCTCGGTCGGCGAGGTGAGCCGGAAGAAGCAGAACTGGCCGATCTTCATGCCCGGCCAGAGCTTGATCGGTAGGGTGGCGACGTTCGCGAGTTCCAGCGTGACGTGTCCGCTGAACCCGGGGTCGACGAACCCGGCGGTCGAGTGCGTGATCAGTCCGAGCCGTCCCAGCGACGACTTGCCCTCCAGCCGCGCCGCGACGTCATCGGGCAGGGTCACCTGCTCGAAGGTCGCCCCGAGGGCGAACTCGCCGGGGTGCAGGATGAACGGCTCGTCGGGGGCGACCTCGATCAGCCGGGTCAGCTCGGGCTGCTCCACGGACGGATCGATGAAGGGGTACTTGTGGTTGTCGAACAGCCGGAAGTACCGGTCCAGGCGCACGTCGACGCTGGACGGCTGCACCATCTCGCCGTCGAACGGGCTGAGCCCGATCCGGCCCGATGCGATTTCTGCCTTGATGTCGCGGTCGCTGAGAAGCACGTCTTCAGCCTACTGGCGCGGGATGCCTCGGTTGCGGGCTCATTCCACGCGAAACGGCCGGTCGGCCTCTTTCCTGCTCGGGCCATGTCCCATAAGTGGCGGGTCCCCGGCATCCGCACTCTCCATTTCCGTGCCCCACCGCACACCATGTCTCAGTGGTGGCGGGTCGGGGCGGGCTGCACCCACCAGTTGTGAGACGCGGCCGGCGGAGGGAACAACGGTGCGCCGGGACACCGGCTCACGGACCAGTGCGCGAAGCGGGGTCAGCCGGTCTCGGCCAGCCCCCACTGGTAAGCGAGGATCACGATGTGCACGCGATCGCGGGCGTCGAGCTTCGCCAGCACCCGGCCGACGTGCGTCTTGACGGTGGACTCGCTGAGGAAGAAGCTCTCCGCGATCTCGCTGTTGCTCAGGCCCTGCGCGATCGCGTGGAACACGTCGCGTTCGCGATCGGTGAGTTCGGCGAGGGGGTCGGATGCCGGACGCGCGGCAGCTTCTCCCGCTGCGGTGGCGGGCTGGGTCGCGAGGTGGTCGAGCAGCGCTCGGGTGGCGCGCGGCGCGAGCACCCC
>JBARWR010000424.1:0-8046 GCA_049646915.1 Microbacterium sp. | reverse complement strand
GCCGTCACGCCCGCCGTCGTCGCACTGCGCACGCACATCTTCGAACTGCTCGAGGCCGAGATCGATCGCGCACGCCGCCGCGGCGACGAGGACGGACTGGTCGAGCAGGCCATGCGCCACCTCGCCGGCGTCCTGCTGCACACCCCCACCACGCGTGCGCATGAGCTGGCCGCGGAAGGGCGTGGTGCGGAGTTCCTCACCGCGCTCGAGACGCTGTACGGGCTGGTTCCCGAGACCGCAACCGGCGACGCGGCAGCATCCGACGTGGCCTGAGCGATTCGCTCCTGCGCCGACGTGCGCGACACTGGGCTCATGACCAAGGCACTGGATGAGGGACCGTTCTTCCATGGCACCAAGGCTCGGCTGGGGTCCGGAGATCTGTTGACGGCAGGTTTCGCGTCAAACTACCGGCCCGAGATCCTGATGAACCACATCTACTTCACGGCACTGCGCGACGGTGCCGGGCTGGCAGCCGAGCTGGCGGCCGGTGACGGCGAGCCGCGCGTCTACCTGGTCGAGCCCACCGGACCATTCGAGAACGACCCGAACGTGACCGACAAGAAGTTCCCCGGCAACCCGACCCGCTCCTACCGCAGCAGCTCACCGCTTCGCATCATCCGCGAAGTCGACGACTGGACCCGGCTGGCCCCGGAGGCACTGCAGACCTGGCGCGAGCGTCTCACCGAGATCCGCGAGAACCGCGGCGAGATCATCAACTAGGACGGCGGTTCGTCGCTACGGCAGCAATGCGCAGTCTGCGGCGGCAGCTGCCAAGTGAGCGTCAAGCGTGAGCAGCTGGCACTGCACAGCTCGGGCAAGTACGACATACATGGCGTCGTAGGCGCTGATGTTGTGTCGCAGCGCGTACACGGAGGGAAGCAGGGAAATCATCGGAACCTGCTCCACTCCGAGCGCGTCGAACTCACGGAACGCCCGAAGTGCCTGCTCGTCAGTGATCTGCCGACTGAGCAACCACCCACGGATTACCGAGGCGACTTCAGCAGTGAGGTGCTGCGGCGCGAGGAGTTCATGCCCGTCGAGCAACGCGGCGGCCCGACGACCAGCCTCGGTCCCGAACAGGATCTCGGCGACCGCGGAAGCGTCGACAACCAGGGTCATCGACTCGGCCGCTGCTCCGCAAGCACCCCGGATGCCGGCTCGAGCGTGGCGACCGCGCGACTCGCGATGCGTTCCAACAACTCGGCACGACTCGGACGTGTGGCGATGCGGTCGAGCTCGCGAAGCAGGAAATCGCTCAACGAACGTCCCTCCAACGCAGCTTTCGCCTTGAGCGCCCGACTGGTCTCTTCGGAGACATTGCGCACCTGGATAGTGGTCATGCAATAAGCATACGCCACATGCGGATTGCATGCACCTCCGTCCATATCACCGGAGACACCGCCGCTGACGACCTGCTCACGAACAACCCGCTCGCGCTGCTGATCGGGATGCTGCTGGCGCAGCAGGTGCCGTAACCATTTGGCGAGGGCGGACCCCGGGAGCCACGACAGTGCGCCCTCCGTCACAGCTGTGAGAGCGTAGGTGCGCAGGGAGGCACGAATGACACAGGATTTGTACTCGGACGCGAGGCTGTACGACCTGCTGTTTCCGGCGAGAGAAGCGGCTGTCGACTTCTACCGTGCCGAAGCCGACGGCAAGAGCGGGCGCGTGCTCGAACTCGGTTGCGGCACGGGGCACAAGCTGATCCCGATCGCGGCCGACGGACACCCGAGCGTCGGCCTTGATCTGTCGCGGGACATGCTGACTGAGGCGCGACGGAAAGCCGACGAGCGAGGTGTGTCGGTCGAGTGGCAGCAAGGTAACATGCGCGACATCGACCTGGGCGACGAGTTCGACCTCATCTTCATCGCGGCCAACGCCCTACTGCACCTGCATGAGGCCGACGACATCGTGCAGTGCTTTCGCGCAGTCAAGCGGCACCTCGCACCCGGCGGGCGGTTCGCATTCGACGTCTTCAACCCGAACGTACGACTGCTGGCTTCTGCCGACGGGATGCGACGCCCGCGCACCTCCTTCACCGATCCAGACCGCGGCGACGTCCGCGTTGACGTCGACGACGCCTATGACGCCGCCGCGCAAGTGACTCGCGGAACTTGGTACTTCTCGACAACCTCCGAACCCGACTTCCAGAAGGTGTCGCTCGAGGTGCGGAGCATCTTCCCCCAGGAGCTGCCGGTGCTCCTCGAACGCGGCGGCCTCCGGCTGGTCGAACGCTTCGGCGACTGGGATGGCTCCCCCTTCATGGCGGACTCGTCGATCCAGCTCTGCGTCTGCGAATCGGCCGCCTGGTCGTGAGAGAAGATGGACGCATGGCCCTTCACATCACCGGAGACACCGCCGCCGACGATCTGCTCACGGACAGCCCGCTCGCGCTGCTTCTGGGCATGCTGCTGGACCAGCAGGTGCCGATGGAGACCGCGTTCGCCGGTCCCCTCAAGATCGAGCAGCGCACGGGTGCGACGGATGCCGCGGCCATCGCCGGCATGGACCCGGATGCCTTCCTCGACGCATTCAAGCAGACCCCCGCCGTGCACCGATTCCCCGGTTCGATGGCCACGCGCGTGCAGACGCTGTGCCAGACCCTCATCGACGACTGGGACGGCAACGCATCCGCCCTCTGGACCGAGGGCGAGCCGGACGGCCCCGAAGTCCTCAAGCGCCTCAAGAAGCTGCCGGGCTTCGGCGAGCAGAAGGCGAAGATCTTCCTCGCATTGCTGGGCAAGCAGTACGGGTTCACCGGCCGGGGTTGGCGTGAGGCATCCGCTCCCTACGGCGACGACGGCGCCTATCGCAGCGTCGCCGACATCGTCTCGCCCGAGTCGCTGGCGAAGGTCCGCGAGCACAAGAAGGCGATGAAGGCCGCAGCGAAAGCGGCCCAGTGAAGACGACGAAGTGAAGACGACGAAGTGAAGACGACGAAGTGAACCCGACCGGCGAGGACATCGCGGGACTCATCGCCCGCAGCGCTCCGGCGATCCGGCGTCGGGATGCCGAGACGCTGACCGCGCTCATGCAGGAGATCTCCGGACGTGAACCGGCGACCTGGGGCACCATCATCGGTTTCGGGCGCTGCAAGTACCGCTACCCCACCGGGCGCACCGGCGAGATGGCTCTGCTGTCGTTCGCACCGCGCAAGGCCGCCACGACGATCTACCTCGTCGACGGCGTCGACGCCCACGCCGACGAGCTCGCCGCGCTGGGTCCGCACAGCACGAGCGTCGGATGCCTGTACATCCCCGACCTCGAGAAGGTCGACCTCGACGTGCTCCGCGGTATCCTCGCCCGCTCGCTCGGTTGGGTCGAAGCCGGCGGCGGCGAGGGCATGCAGCTGACGATCCTCGGCTGATCACTCGCCCGAGGTGTACACCACGGTCGACCCGGGCGCCGGGCGCACGGCGAGGATCATCGCCAGCACGCCGAGAAAGCCGACCGAGGCGGCGACCAGGAACCCCGAGAGCCCGAACAGCGCGAACAGCGCCTCTTGATTCTCAGCCAGCCCGGGCATCGGCAGCATCCCCGACAGCAGCGTGCGCGACACGACGACCACGCCGAGAGCCCACAGCGGCGCCCAGGCCCACGGCTTCGGCACGACGCCGGTGCGACCGATCTGCACCACGGCGATGATGGCCAGCACGAGAGACACGAACTCGACGGTGATCCCGACCAGGTTCACGAGTTGGAAGTAGCCGCCTCGTCCGGCCGGATCATCGAAGCTGACCTCCATCGGCAGCAGCAGCTGCTGCAGCGGTGAAGCCACCAGCAGCCACGCAGCCAGCGCGATGATCGCCGTCGTTCCGACCGGACGGCGAGCCGTCACGCTGCCCGCCGACCCGAGACCGATCGCGAGGATCACCGCTCCCGCGGCGAACAGCGCGTCGGACAGCGACAGGAAAGGCAGCCCGGGCAGCAGGAAGCTCCGCAGCGCGAGCCCGAGCAGAGCGGATGCCGCGAGCAGTCCGCCCCCGAGCATCCACGTGCGCTGACGTTGCCGTGCCGCTCCTGCGGCAGCATCCACGTCGGTCACGCGCCCACCCTCTCGCCGCGAATCACGATGGATCAGACGCGCGCGGTGCGCTCGGCCTCCCGCGCGGCGACGATCTTGCGCAGTCCGGAACTGGAGAAGCGGTGGTCGCGGCTGTTGAAGTACAGCTCGATTCCCGCCTCCTCGCAGTAGGCGCGTCCTGTGAAGTCACGGTCCTGGTACTCGTCGCCGACGATGCGCACGTCGAGCTTGAACGAGCGCAGGATGTCCTCGAGGTCCTGCTCGGTCGAGTACGGCACGATCTCATCGACGTACTCGCAGCCGCGCAGCTGGATGTAGCGCTCCACCACGGTCTGCGTCGGCGCGTTCTTCTCGGGACGGTCGAGGGTCGGGTCCATCTGCAGGCCGCAGATCAGATAATCGCACTGCCGCTTCGCCTCAGCGAGCATCATGATGTGCCCGGCGTGCAGCAGGTCGAAGGTCGAGAAGGTGATCCCGACCCGCGGCCCAGGGTTGTAATCCCGGTGCTTCTTCGCCGTCTCAACTGTCATCGCGTCTCCTGTCCGGCAGCCGTCCCGTGAACAGGGGAAGTCTACCGGCGCGGGGAGAGGGACAGCATCCGGCCATCCTGTCCGCAACGGACGAGTAACGAACTAGAGCGATTTAGTAAGACGCGGGCAGATCGTGTTAGCGTCTGCTATACCGTTTTAGTAATGGGTTGTCACAGCGACCTCATCCCGGGGCGCGGCAGCCAGGACCTTTCGAAGGAGATCGTCCATGAAGCACCGCACATCAGCAGTCGTCGGCATCGCGGCGGCAGCCGCCCTCATCCTCTCCGGATGCACCGGCGGAGGCGCCACGGCCCCGGAGTCGAGCACCGGCGGCGAGATCTCCGGTGAGATCACGTTCCAGACCTGGTCGCTGAAGAACGAGAAGTTCACCCCCTACTTCGAGTCCCTCATCAAGGACTTCGAGAACGAGCACCCCGACGCGAAGGTCAAATGGATCGACCAGCCCGGTGACGGCTACGAGGACAAGATCCTGCAGCAGGCCGAGTCCGGCGAACTGCCCGACGTGATCAACCTTCCCCCGGAGTACGCCTACTCCCTGGCATCCGCAGGTCAGCTGCTCGACCTGGGCAGCGCCTCGAAGGTGATCGACGACTACGTGCCCGGTGGTGTGCAGGCCTACGAGTACGACGGGGTCGACGGCTCCTTCGCCTTCCCCTGGTACCTGGGCACCGAGCTGAACTACTGGAACAAGGCGCTGCTCGCCAAGGGCGGCGTGACCGACGCTCCCGCCACCTTCGACGACACGCTGGACGCGGCGCAGAAGCTGGCGGATGCCGGTGTGCCGATGTTCTCGTCGGTGCCGAGCCCCAAGATGCTGCAGATCGTCGGCGCGGTGAAGGACATCTACAAGGACGGCGAGTTCGTCTTCAACACCCCCGAGGCCGCGAAGGTCATCGACCGCTACGCCGAGCTGTACCAGGCGGGCGCGGTCACGCCCGAGGCGCTGCAGGGCGCGGGCACGGCGAACTCGAACATCAACAACTTCAATACCGGCGGCGTCGCCTGGACCACGGCCGGCCCGAACTACATCGACAAGGACGTCGCGGTCAACGCGCCCAATCTGCTGCCCGATGTGGCCGTCACCGCCGGCTTCGGCAACCCGCCGCTGTTCGTGCAGGGGATCAGCGTCTCGAAGAACTCCAAGAACGCCGCGACCGCGCTGGCCTTCGCCGAGTTCGCCACGAACACGAAGAACCAGATCGCGTTCGTCAAGCTGGCCGCGGGCTTCTTCCCCGGCACCATCGAGGCCAACGACGACCCGGCCGCGTTCTCGGAGAAGCCCGAGAACGAGCTGCAGGGTGTGGCCAACGACCTCGCAGGCAAGCAGATGGCGGATGCCAGGATGACCGGCGCCCCGCAGTACACCGAGGCCATGGAGACCTACGCGAAGCAGCAGATCGCCCTCGCCGTGACCGGTGAGATCAGCGGCAAGGAGGCTCTCGACAAGGCCGTGGAGTACGCGCAGCAGAACGTCATCGGCTGATCCGGCACGGAGCGGAGGGGAGGACAGAAGTGAAGAGACAGAGATGGTTCACGCCGTACCTGCTGGTGCTGCCGGCGGTGGTCTGGGTGCTGGTCTTCGCCCTGTGGCCCTTCCTGAACACGGTGGTCCTGGCCTTCACGGATGCCCGTCCCCTCCGCCCGGTCGAGTTCGTCGGGCTCGAGAACTTCGCCCGACTCTTCCAGGACGAGCGCTTCGGCTACGCGCTCACGACGTCGCTCGTCTACGTCGTGGTGTGCGTGCCGCTGCTCACCTTTCTGCCGCTGCTGCTCGCGATGCTCGTGCACAGCAAGATTCCCGGCATCGGGTTCTTCCGCACCACCTATTACTTCCCCGTGATCGCCTCGGCCGTGGTGGTGGCGATCGTCTGGGAGTTCCTCTTCTCGGGCAGCGGCACGATCAACTCGGCGCTGCGCTTCTTCGGCCTGGCCGATCGCCCGATCGAGTTCCTCTCCGACCGCTGGCTGCTGATCTTCTGCGCGATCGGGCTGACGGTCTGGAAGGGCCTCGGCTACTACATGGTCGTCTACCTCGCCGCTCTCGGAAACGTCGGCCGTGAACTGCACGAGGCCGCGGCCATGGACGGCGCGGGCGCCTGGCGGCGCTTCTGGTCGGTGAGCGTGCCCGGCGTGCGCGGTCCGATGATGCTCGTGTCGGTGCTGATCTGCGTCGGCGCGATGCGCGTGTTCACCGAGCTCTACGTCCTCTCGCACGGTTCCGGCGGCCCCGGTGGGCGAGCGATGAGCCTGGTGATGATGATCCAGTCCATGGGCAAGGGCCTGAACGGTCAGATCGGCTACGCCTCGGCGATCTCGCTCGTGCTGTTCCTGCTGACGCTCGTCCCGCTGGCGGTCGTCGGCATCCTCAACAACAGCGACGCGATCGCCGAGATGCGCGCGACCCGCCGTGCGGCCAAGATCGCCCGCCGCGCACACACCACGCAGGGAGTCGCACGATGAGCATCCGGGAATCCACGGCCACCAGCTCCCCCTCCCGCGACCGGCCGTACCGCACCCGTGGTTCCGCCGACATCATGAAGCCCTCGCTCGGCGGCCTCATCGGCAAGTACGCCGTGCTGATCGTGATCCTCGGCGTCATGGTGTTCCCGTTCCTCTGGCAGCTGTCGACCTCGTTCAAGGGCGCCACCGAGAACATCTACGACTTCCCTCCCACGCTGATCCCGCAGGCGCCCACGCTCGACAACTTCACCGAGGTGTTCCGCACGATCCCGGTGCTCGACTACGCCTGGCACTCGCTGCTCGTCGGGGTGGGCACCGTCATCACCAACGTGCTCTTCGCGACGATCGGCGGCTACGCCCTGGGCACGATGAAGTTCCGCGGCAAGTGGATCGTCCTGGCGATCATCTTCTCCACGCTGCTGCTGCCCGGCGAGGTCACGCTGACAAGTCAGTACCTCACCGTCAAGTCGCTGGGACTGGCCAACACCCTGTGGGGCGTGTTCCTGCCCGGCGCGATCGGCGCGATCAACGTGCTGCTCATGATGGCCGCCTGCCGCATGATCCCACCGGACACGCTGGATGCTGCGACCATCGACGGTGCGAACACGATGCAGCGCCTGCGGCACATCGTGTGGCCGAACGTGCGCGGCATGGTCTCGGTCGTCGCCCTGTTCTCGTTCATCGGCGCCTGGGACGACTTCCTCTGGCCGCTGGTGGTGCTCTCCGATCCCGCGAAGTACACCCTCACCGTCGGCATGGAGTACCTCAGCTCGAACTTCGCGGCGAACCCGCGCGTGATCGCCGCGGGCACGATGATCGCCCTCGTGCCGATCATCATCCTGTTCGCCGTGCTGCAGAAGCAGTTCTTCAAGGGCGTCGAAGAGGGCAGCGTCAAGGGATGACCACCCCGATCGGCCAGGCGGACGCCCTCCGCTGGATGGCGCTGCCGCAACCCTCGACCATCACGCTGCGCGAGGGCCGCTGGCGACCGCAGACGGTCCGCGTGCTCGC
>JBARWR010000423.1:0-6069 GCA_049646915.1 Microbacterium sp. | reverse complement strand
ATCCCGAGCAGGTGCTGCGCGACGAGCAGGCAGAGCAACTCGACATCGTTCAGCACGGGCTTGCGACCAGGGTGGTGATCACGTGAAAAGCCGATCGCTGGCAGAATCCGGTCATCGAGATGGACGTAAAGTGTGATCAGGAGGGTGTTTAGTTCAGTATTCACACACAGGGCTTAACACCCTCCACCTGCGATTAACAGCCTCCACGCCGTCGAAGCCAATCGGACTCACTCATCTATGCCCGTCGATTGGAGCAACTCTGGACAGATCATCGAGGTGTCACGCGCATCTACCAGTTCGACATCGGTATCGAGGAGACGGCCAGGCGTCACGAAACGCGAGACCTGCGCCATGCCTTCACCGCAGAAAAGATGCGCGAGTGGTACGACGGCTGGCAGCCGCTCGCGTTTGTCGAGGAAGGTCGGATAGGACCGACGAAACCCTCGCTCAGATCACTGAACGCATCATCACAGATATCATCGCGAGCCAGCCCGGGGCACACCCACAGCCCCGAACTGAACCGAGCGGTCAACATCGTCTTGACCAATAGGACTGCCAATGATCGCTTCGGCGTGCACCGGGTGCGCCGTCACGAGATCACGAACGGAAAACGGAGAAGGCCCTCCGGAGAGACCGGAGGACCTTCTTCGCGCTGGTGACCCCAGCGGGATTCGAACCCGCGTTACCGCCGTGAGAGGGGAATCGACTCCCCCCGCAACGGCGTGCCCGACCGCGTTTCTGGCTGTGTTTGCGGGGATTCTGAGTGCGTCGAGTGCGACACGGAACGCCTCGTCGCTAGCGTTCGTTGCCAGGATGTTGCCACGTTGCCGCCCCTGCGGAGGCGGGCAATCCTGGTGTATCTGGGCACTTGTAAAGTGTGACGAGAACACGCGCTCGACCCGCACCCCATCGTGCATTACCGTACCGGAGGCCGCAGCCGACGTCACTGGGAGCAGGTCTGGTAAGGGAGTGCCCCCACGAACTGCGAGGGTGCGCACTCACTCGACCGCGAGGGTGCGGGGTATCTCATGTCGGAGAGCGGCGGTGGTGGGCGCGACGGTCGCCGCGAGGATCAAGACGAAACCGCCGCCGGCGATGAGTCCAATGGTTGCGAACGACACTGAGGGCAACGACAGGCCGAGTGCGTTTGCGACGATGATCCCGCCGATGACGGTGGCGAGGGTGCCCAGGGCGGCTGCGGTGATCGTGTAGATGACGGCTTCCCAGATCGCGGTGAGGACGATAGCTGCCTGGGTTGAGCCTGCCGCTTGGACAAGCGCGAACTCGCGTTCGCGGGCCTGCCCCGACATGAACACCGTTGCGGCAGCGCCGATAGCGGAGAGCAGGAGCGGCCCGCCGAGCAGGATCACTACTCCCTCGGGGGCGAGGTCGAACCCTCCGGTGTTCCCGGTTTGCTCTGCTTGTGCTGCCGCGAGGGTCGCGCCGCTCGTGTAGAGACCACCGGCGAGGGCGATGGCGACCATGAGCGGGCCGACCGCGGCGGCGGACTGACTGAGCCGGTATCGAGCTGAGTTGCGCGCGAGGAACCAGGACGCCGACACTCTCGCTGGGAGCATGGACGTCCATGCTCCCAGCACAAGCGGGTACAGGACCGGCCCGCCGGCTGCAAAGACTCCGGCGATCAATGGCGTCATCAGGGGTGCCATGCCGCTGATCTGCGAGAACCTGGCACCGTTCATCCCAGCGCTCATACCGACGCTCGCAGCGATCATGCCTGCGGTGAGGACGATGCGGAACCATCCCATTTTGACGCGCGGTGGTTCGGGCTCGCGTAGTGCCTCGATCGGTGGGGTGCGACTGGCGCGACGGGCGCCACGAAGACCGCCGATGACGATGACGGCGACGATCCCCGCCGTGACCAGAAGTGCCCCGACAAGCGTCAGCTCGATTTCCACTCCCTGCATGGTCGGCCAGTCCGTGAAAGACCAAGCGAACAGGGGGCCGATGCTGGGTACCGCGATGAGACAGCCGATGATGGCGCCGACGATGCCCACGATGCCGAGCTGGGTGAGCACCACGAGGCCAACGAGAACGGGTCTGATTCCGACGAGCTGCCACAGCGCGTAGCTGCGTTGCTGGAGCGCAACAGCGAGGTTCGCGGTGGAGCTGAGGACGATCAGCGCGGTGACGGTGGTGAAGATGATGACAACCGCGCTGGTGCTACCGAGTCCTTCCTGCACGCGGCCTCCGTACGCGATCCCGGTCTCGATCAGCCCGGTTGCGACCGCAGCGACAAACCCGGCCGCGATTGTCACGGCGAGCGTCCCCAGCCACACTCGCGCGTGCGCGACCAGATCAGAAACAATGAGCCGGATCACGCGGCAGCCCCAGCGTGGGTGATCGCTTCGAGCACCTGTTCCGGGCGGGGATGACGAAGCTCGCTGTGGATCAGGCCGTCTCGGAGTACGAGTACCCGGTCAGCGAGCGCGGCGGCTTCGAGGTCGTGCGTGACCACAACGACCGATCGGCCCTCCCCGGCTGCGGCGCGCAGCAACCGGAGGACGTTGCTGCCGGTGCTGGTGTCAAGGGAGCCAGTGGGTTCGTCGGCGAACACGATGTCGGGGCGCGTGGCGAGCACACGGGCGATGGCAACACGCTGCTGCTGCCCGCCAGAGAGCTGGCCGGGGCGGTGCTGGCCCCGACCGGTGAGCCCGACTTCGGCCAGCGCCTGGTCAACGTTTGCCCGGCTCGTGCCGCGGCGAGCGAGGCGAGCAGGCAACGCGATGTTCTCCCTCGCGGTGAGCGACGGGATGAGGTTGTAGGACTGGAACACGAAACCAACGTGCTCTCGTCGAAGCGCGGCGAGGCCACCGCGACTGAGCTTGCCGAGTTCCCGCCCAGCAAGGCGAACGGTTCCGGAATCGTAGGGTTCGAGCCCGGACAGACAGTAAAGCAGCGTGGATTTCCCCGAGCCGGACGGGCCGACGATGCTCACCATCTCACCGGAGTGGATCTGGAGAGATATCCCGCGCAGCACGGGTACCCGTGGTTCCTTGCGTGCGGTTCCGGGGAACGTCTTGTGGAGATTCTCGGCACAGATCAGCGGTTCAGCCATGAAGCCATTCGACCGGGAAACCGAGACAGGAACGATGGGGCAGGGTCGAGCATCGAGGTAGAGCTGGCTCTACTCTTTGCCCTGATCTCAGCCCCGCCCGAACGCTCATCCGTAGGGTTGAGACGTGAGAACGGTAACCGTGTGGCATGCGCTGATGCGCCCACCCTGGCGGTTCCTGTTCTGCCGATGGCCCTGGAGGGCCCTCGGCTACCTTCTACTCAGCGCCGCAATCGGATTCGTGCTGCTGCCTGTAATAGTCCTCACCGTGCTGCTGCTACCGCTGTGGGGAATCGTGGTCGGCGCGATCGAACGCCGCCGCACCCGCATCCTCGGATTCGAACGCCAACCCTCCGGGCATGTAGCGCTCATGCGAAACCAACGGCACATCTGGTTGTCCGTGCGTGTGAGTGAAGCCGCCACCTGGCGGGAGACTGCGGCGCTGCTGGTCGACGTCCTCCTCGGATGGGTGGCGATCGCAGTCTTGTTCTTTCAGGGTTTCACCCTGACTGCACTCGTCGCGATCGGGGCGATGGGTGCCACCAGTGAAGCCGACGTGCGATTCTTCAGTGACTTCCGTGTCGTCGTCGGTCCAGACAACTGGTGGCCGGTCATCCCGATCGGACTCGTGCTGGTGTGCGTGTTCGCGTACATCAATGCCATCCTCGCCGCAGCTCAGGCATCATTGCTGCGGGTGCTGTGTGGTCCCCGGCAGCGTGAACTCGCCCGCAATGTCGAGCGACTTATCCAGTCGAGGGCCGCACTGGTCGCGGCATTCGAGGCGGAACGACGACGCATCGAACGCGACCTGCACGACGGAGTGCAACAGGAGCTTGTCACCCTCGCCGCCAGGCTCGGCCTAGTCAGTCTCGAACTCGACTCCCTCGCCACACAAGGTGTCGATGCTGCCCTGGCCCGCGGTGCGCTGGATGCCGCGCAGGATCAGGCCGAGCATGCGATGGCGACACTGCGCAATACCGTCCGAGGCATCCACCCCGCCGTGCTCACTGACCACGGGCTCCGTGCTGCGCTGAACGAACTGGCCGACCGCACACCCGTCCCCCTCACCCTCAACATCACCGAGTTCGGCCGACTCCCAGCCTCAGTGGAGACCGCCGCCTACTACCTCGTCACCGAGGCGATCAGCAACGCCGCCAAGCACACTGCCGCGACGCTACTGACCGTACAAGCTGGGATAAACAGCGACGCGCTGACCGTCACAATCACCGACAACGGGCATGGTGGTGCCGACGAGAACGAAGGCACTGGGCTGCGCGGCCTCCGGGAACGCGCTGAAACTCTCGGCGGTCGGTTCAACATCCTCAGCCCGGCAGGTGGACCCACGACCCTCCATATGGCTCTGCCGATTCCTACGGAAAGGACAGCACGCGATGCGCTTGTTACTCGCTGAGGACTCCACGCTACTGCGCGAGGCACTGACCGCTCTGCTGGAACGGCTCGGACACACTATCGTTGCGACCGCCCAAACCGCGCCCGACCTCGTTACCGCATACGACAAGCTCGTCCACACTGACAAACTGCCCGACCTCGTCCTCACCGACGTTCGAATGCCGCCCGGCAACAAGGACGACGGGCTCGGGGCTGCTCTCCATATCAGGACCGCTCATCCGACCCAGCCCATCATGGTGCTCTCGCAATACATCGCCGACACCTACGCCCGCGACCTGCTCACCCTCCCCGAAGGGGCGATCGGCTACCTCCTTAAAGACCGAGTGAACCGGGTCCGCGACTTCGCAGCATCCCTGGAAACCGTAGCCGCGGGAGGAACCGTCATCGACCCCGATGTCGTGCAACGCCTCCTCAGCGGCTCTCGACCAGGACCGCTCCACAATCTCACGACGCGAGAACGAGAAGTGCTCGCACTCATGGCAGACGGTCAATCGAACACGGATATCTCTGCCGCACTGACGCTGACCGATGCCGCCGTAAGCAAACACATCGGCAACATCTTCACCAAGCTCGGCCTCAGCCCCGTCGAAGACAACCGCAGAGTCCGCGCTGTATTGGCGTACCTCCAGGCAAACCGCGACTGAGCACCATCAAACGCAAAGAATCTATCGCCCAAAAAGAACCATGTCACGGCAAAGAGATGCCACTTCCAGCCGTGCGATCGGGAGTTGAACTGACCTCGACCCCCTCGCGCCGTGAATCTCGACCGAGCGTTCTGCCGCATAAAATCAACGATTTGGAGTAAGTGACCTGTGGATAACTTCACCGCGATACGCCGAGCTACAGGTTGCTTAGCACTTTCGTTAGCACTTTCGTGGCCCATGCCAGAGGCTGCGCACATCGTGGACGTCGCAGTCGGTCAGGAGGCCGCTGGGCACTTGATCAGCCAAGTACCAGAACGATCAGGCTCGCAATCACAATCACATGGAAGATCGCCCACGTGGCTGTCCTTCGGTGTGATCTGTCGGGACGGAGGAAGGGAAGCGTTGACCATTTCAGGTTGATGCCCGCGACTCCTGCCGCGAACAGCGCGACGGGGATGAGCCATAACCATGGGGAGAGCACTGCCCATGGCATCATTATGTGCGCAAACAGCAGCAGGGTGGCCGCGTCGAGGGCCCTCAGGATTAGTTCGAGGCGACTGGTGGGCGCGAACAGCTTGCCACGTGTCAAGGCTGAGATTGCGAAGACTGCGGTGAACGCGAGAGCCAGGATGCCGGTGATGTACTCCATCATGACGCTCCCAATAGTGCGAACCCGATGTCGTCGACGGAGGCAGCAGTGTTGTTCAGGATGACGACGGCTCGTCCTGTTTCACGATCGAATCCAACCCAGCTGGTGAAGCCACCGGTGCCGCCATTGTGCCAGGTGACGGTATCGGTCGTGATCCAGGCATAGCCGATGGTGCGGTCCGCTCCTGCCGAGCCGTGAGGGAGCGTCGCCTTGACACCTGGTGCTGTCTGATCGAGTTGGGCGGTGACATACGTGACCATGTCGGCGAGAGTCGATCGGACGCTACCGGCGGG
>JBARWR010000422.1:0-3023 GCA_049646915.1 Microbacterium sp. | reverse complement strand
CCCATATACATCGTAACCAGAAATGCGCCCGTCACCACGATCTGCTGCGTGCGCGGCCCCCGGCTACGGGCGCCTGGCGCGACGGCGACCCCGCCGGAGACCGCCGGTTCACGTTCCTCGGCGACTTCCGCACCGAGAACGGCCAGCACCTGCCGGTCACGCGTCTGGCCTGGGAATCCTGGGGCGAGTTGAACGAGGCGCGCGACAACGCCGTGCTGATCCTGCACGCCCTCACCGGCGACAGCCACGTGCGCGGCCCGGCCGGCGCGGGGCATCCCACCGCCGGATGGTGGGAGCAGATCGTCGGACCCGGCGCGCCCATCGACACCGACCGCTGGTTCGTGATCGCCCCGAACATGCTGGGCGGATGCCAGGGCTCCACCGGCCCTGCCAGCATCGCCCCCGACGGCCGCGAATGGGCCTCCCGCTTCCCGTACCTGACGATCAGGGACCAGGTCGCCGCCCAGATCCGACTGGCCGACGAACTCGGCATCCAACGCTGGGCCGCGGTGATCGGCGGTTCCATGGGCGGGATGCACGCCCTGGAGTGGGCGGTGATGGAACCTGACCGCGTCGAGCGGCTGGCTGTGCTGTCCTCTCCGCCGGTGACGACGGCCGACCAGCTGGCGCTGAACTTCGTGCAGCTGGAGACGGTGCGGATGGACCCGCGCTTCGCCGGCGGCGAGTACTACGATGCCGCGCTCGGCGAAGGACCGCACCGCGGCCTCGCCCTGGCCAGGCGCATGGCACTGCTGAACTACCGCAGCCCGATCGAACTCAACCAGCGGTTCCAGCGCTCCTGGCAGTCCGGCGTGTCTCCGCTCGGGCGTGGCGGACGATTCGCGGTGGAGTCCTACCTGGACTTCCACGGCAACAAGTTCACGCGCCGCTTCGACGCGAACAGCTACATCACCCTCGTCGAGGCCATGAACTCGCATGACATCGGTCGCGACCGCGGCGGCGTCGAAGAGGCACTGCACGCCATCACCGCCAAGACCCTCGTGCTCGGCATCGACAGCGACCGGCTCTTCCCCGCCGACGGACAGCAGCGCATCGCCCGCAGCGTGCCGAACCTCATCGACGATGAGGCGATCGTGCTGACCAGCGACTTCGGCCACGACGGGTTCCTCATCGAGACCGACCCGGTCGGGGCCCACCTGGAGCGACTGCTGAGCGCGTGAGCGTCTGAACACGTGACCTGTCAGCTGCGCTCGTAGATCCAGGGCAGAGCACTCATCCGCAGCCGGTGCCGTGCCCCGACGGCACCGGGTTCGTCGGGATACTCCTCATCCCCCGGCCACATCGCGACCCTGCCGTCCACGGCCTCGCCCATGCGCGTAGCGAACTGCGCCGGGGCGGCGAGAGCTGCGAACGCCTCGTCGACGCTCCGGTGCACACGCAGCCCATGCAGGGTGATCCACGTCGGGGGGAAGAGCACCAGCTCGCCTGTCGCATGGCGGGCGAAGACCTGATCGACGGGGAGCCAGACGGCCTCCTCGATCTCCCCGGGATTGGGCCGCACCTCGTCCTCCTGGTCACGGGCGAGGAAGAACCAGGTGCGGAACTTCACCGGGGTCTCGGCGGGCGGTGTCCAGCACGACAGCACAGCGAGATCCCGGATGCGGATGCCCGCTTCCTCGTGGGTCTCGCGGACGGCGGCGTTGCGCGCGGCATCCTCTTCCGTCGCCGCGTCCACACCGTCGGCCGGGTCGACGCGACCGCCCGGGAACACCCACGCGCCGGGGAAGGAACCGGACTGCGGCCGGCGCAGCAGCAGCGTCTCCGGCCCGTCCGGACCGTCACGCAGGACGACAGCCGTGCCTGCGACCCGCATGGGCGCCTCCTCGGACACGACCGGATCAGCCCTCGTCCGCGGCGTCGATGGCGGCCTCGAGGCGCTCGATCTTGGCATCCAGCTCGCCACTGTACCCCGGACGGATGTCGGCCTTCAGCACCAGCGACACACGGGACCCGAAGGGCATCACGGCTTCGGTCGCGCGCTTGACGACATCCATCACGGTGTCCCAGTCGGGGCCCTCGATCTCGGTGAACATGCTGGTCGTGCGGTGTGCGAGTCCGGATTCGCGCACGACGCGCACGGCTGCGGCGACGGCGTCGTGGACGGAGTCCCCTTCACGACCGTTGCCGGACGGGGCGACTGAGAATGCGACGAGCATGGTTCCTCCAGGTTTTCAGTGAGTGAGACGGGTGGATGCAGAAGCTTTCGGCGCGCGCATCACAACCCGCACCGAGTGGATGAGCAGGGTGACGAGCAGCAGATTGCGCACTGTGACGATGAACACCGCCGCGGGCTCGGCGCGCAGCAGGGCATCGTAGGTCAGCGGATAGATCGCGAAGGTCAGCGCGCACAGCAGGAGCACCGTCACGACCGCCGGTCGCGCTCGTGGGCGATCGAAGACGAGCCACAGGACGACCGGCGGGATGAGCCAGGTCGCGAACTGAGGAGAGCCGACCTTGTTGGTGACGATCAGTGCGACGACCAGGGCCAGGGAGAGGGGCGGCAGCAGGCGCTGCCAGGCGGCGCCGCCGCGCGCTCGCAGGACGCCGAGAATCACGATCCCCGCGACCACGAGGGCCATCACCACGGTCAGCGCCGAAGAGACCGCATCTGCCCCCGGTGCGACGATCTGGAACGTCAGGATCTCGAAGCTGTACTCGATCCGGGCAGCGCCGACGACGGCCAGCCAGAGGAAAGGCGTCGCCGCCACCGCCTCGATCTGCAGCCCGCGCCCGGTCTGCGTGGTGAGAAAGCCGAACATGTGCTCCCCCGCACCCAGCAGGAGCAGCGCCGCGATGATGGCCCCTGTGACGGACGCCGCGGTGAGCACAACCGGCCAGAAGCGCCGTCCTGCCGCGAGCACTGCGAGAACGATCGCTGCCGGCCAGATCTTGACCCACGCTCCGACGGTCAGCATCGCGGCACCGACCCGCGGACGCTGAGCGAGCCACAGCCCGCCCGCGACGGCGATCGGCACGGTGATCGCGTCGATGCGGTACATCGC
>JBARWR010000421.1:0-25088 GCA_049646915.1 Microbacterium sp. | reverse complement strand
ATCCCGAGCAGGTGCTGCGCGACGAGCAGGCAGAGCAACTCGACATCGTTCAGCACGGGCTTGCGACCAGGGTGGTGATCACGTGAAAAGCCGATCGCTGGCAGAATCCGGTCATCGAGATGGACGTCAAGTGTGATCAGGAGGGTGTTTAGTTCAGTATTCACACACAGGGCTTAACACCCTCCACCTGCGATTAACAGCCTCCACGCCGTCGAAGCCAATCGGACTCACTCATCTAGCTAGGTCTGCTGAGTCTCGTTCCCCCTCAGGAGAGTCGGTTGCGCATCGCGTTCTGGATCGGCTGCGTGTCCACTTGAGGGGGACGCGTCCTCTCCATCCACCAGAATCGTCGGCGAGTCGGCGAAGGCCGACCGGTCGTGGCCTCCTTCGGCGTGCTCACGAGCAGATACGCGATAGGCACCTGCTTGCTCGGGGGCGCGATGGCCGACCGGACCCGCTCGAGGAGTCTGGTGTCTCTGCTCGAGCGCCCCAGCTACCCGGCGGTGCTGTCCCGCTCCCTGAAGCTGTCGCGTTCCAACGTCTCGAATCACCACACCAGTCTGCGCGACTACGGCATCGTCGTCGCGGAGCCGGAGGGCCGGCAGATCAGGTACGAGATCGCCGATCCGCGCCTCACGGCCAGCGGGTCGAATCGAATCCCTGCCAGACGGGGCTCGGGCTCGGAAGTCGTGTGCTCGATGGCAACGCCCTGGCGCTGGATGTCTTCAGCGCGCGGTCAGGCGTCCGCCCGCATAGTGCGGATCGAGACACTGGTCACAGTGTCTGCAAGGACGCCGCGGCGGCGTTGAGTGCGCCGTCGCTGAGCGCGAAGTACGCCCATTTTCCCCGCTGTTCTCGGGTCACCAGGCCAGCGTCAGTGAGGAGCTTCATGTGGTGAGAGACGGTGCCCTGTGACAGTCCGACGGGCTCGGTTAGGTCGCAGATGCATGCCTCCCCGTCGGAGTCTGCAGCGATGAGTGACAGCAGCCTGATGCGGGTGGGATCTCCGAGCGCTTTGAACACGCGCGCGACCCGTTCTGCATCCTCGGTGGTGAGCGAGGTGGTGATGCGCGGCGCGCAGCAACCGGTCGCGTCGATCGTCTGAGGAATGCTCATTGGTCTAGCATTACACATATTGACATTCTTCGATACGTGCGGGACAGTTTTCGTATTGATAGTTGTCGATTTGAGGAGATCTGATGGATGAGCTTCCCATCGTCGTCGTCGGGGCCGGCCCACAGGGCCTTGCCGCTGCGGCGCACCTGGTCGAACGAGGTGTCGACGTGGTCGTCGTCGAGCGTGGGGGAGGTGCTGCCGCGGCCGTGTCGGAGTGGGGACATGTGCGCCTGTTCTCGGCGTGGCCGGAACTGACGGATGCCGCCGCGCGCCGACTCCTGGAGCCGACCGGCTGGATAGCACCGGCCTCGGGATATCCGACCGGTGCCGAATGGGTGAGCGACTATCTCGCTCCGCTCGCGGCCGTGCTGGGGAAGCGCGTGAAGTACGCGACGACGGTGACCGGCATCGCCCGGCGAGGCCGCGACAAGGTCGTCGACGACGGACGCAAGAGCCAGCCGTTCGTGGTTCACACGGTGGGGCCGGATGGGGACGATTCGCGAATCATGGCTCAGGCTGTCATCGATGCGAGCGGTACCTGGTCGCTGCCCAACCCGGCCGGCAGCGATGGGTTCCCTGCTGTCGGCGAAGCCGAAGCGGCGGCGTCGATCTCGTATCGCATCCCCGATGACGTCTCAGAATTCGCGGGGTCGCATGTGGTCGTCGTGGGGGCCGGGCACTCCGCCACTCACACTGTGCTGCGGCTGAGCGAGCTGGTCAGACGATCGCCGGGAACCCGGGTCACCTGGCTGCTGCGTCGCGGGAGCGCGACGAATGTCTTCGGCGGAGGCATCGGCGATGAGCTCCCAGAGCGCGCCGCGCTCGGCTCTCGCGCCCGCAAGATGATCGACGATGGAGTGGTGGACCTCGTGACCGGATTCCGCGTCTCGGAGTTACGTCAGGAGGGTGAGTCGCTGACGGTCGTAGCGGAGAACGGTTCGGTCGTCGCGGAGGTATCGCACGTATTCGCGCTGACCGGGTTCCGGCCTGATCTGAGCGTCCTGAGGGAGTTGCGGGTGGAGCTTGATCCTGCGCTCGACGCCGTCGCCGGCATCGCATCCGAGATTGATCCGAACATCCATTGGTGCGGCTCGGTTTCGGCAACAGGCGCCAGAGAGCTCGCGCAGCCGGAGTCGGGATTCTTCATCGTCGGAGTGAAGTCCTACGGCCGCGCGCCGACGTTCCTGGCTTTGACCGGCTACGAGCAGGTGCGCAGCGTGGTCGCCCATCTTGCGGGAGATCACGACGCGGCCGCACGCAGCGAGCTCGCCCTTCCCGATACTGGCGTGTGTGGTGGATCCGGTGACTTCGACGAGAACAGCGGCAGCTGCTGCGCTGCTCCTTCCGTGCTGCAGATCGGCGCCCGCCCCGTCACCGTCGGCTGAGCCCACGTGCGAGGGTGAGGCCTCGGGTCGAGGCCTCACCCTCGTGACGTCAATCGATGAGGCGGGCGGCGAGCCCGCGGACCTGCTCGTCGATGGCGTCGCGGAGCTCGCGCACGCCTTCGGCTTCCCAGTTCGACGGGTCGGGGAAGGCCCATTCAACGAGTTCTCCGCGCACGGCCCCTGGCAGGGACAGGCCCGGCTTCATCAGCACCACGACATCAGCGGTGTCGAGATCTCCGGCCGTCACCGCACGCGGATGTGCGGCGCTCGTATCGATGCCGAGCTCCTGCAGTGATGCCGCGACCGCCGGGTTGATCGCCTCGGCCGGGTTGATGCCCGCACTCGTCGCTACCAGCTGCTCGTCTCCGACGTGGGTGAGCAGGTGGGCGCCCAGCTGCGAACGTCCGGCGTTGTGTGTGCAGATGAACAGGACTGTCTTCGGCGGGGTCATCGTTTCACGGCTTTCTGGGTGTGCGGCGAAATTACTGTGCTGGCATGATCCACTTGGCAGGTGACGAGCGGGTGAACTCTCTGCCCCGAGGGTCGCACGTTGATTCGATCTGTGTCAATATAGACGCATGTCGAATCAAGAGGTCAAGCTGGTCATCATCGGATCCGGTCCCGCAGGCTACACCGCCGCGGTATACGCGGCTCGTGCGGGACTGGCGCCGGTCGTGCTCGCGGGTTCCGTGACGGCGGGCGGCGCGCTGATGACGACGACTGAGGTGGAGAACTTCCCGGGGTTCGTCGATGGCGTGCAGGGGCCGGAGTTGATGGAGTCGATGCGAGCGCAAGCCGAGCGATTCGGCGCTCGCATCCTGCTCGATGACGCCACGAGCGTCGATCTCGATGGTCCGATCAAGATCGTCCGAACGGGCGCGGGCGAGACCTTCCGCGCCCGCGCCGTCATCCTCACCATGGGGTCCGCCTATCGAAAGCTCGGACTGCCTGAAGAAGAGCGGTTGACCGGCCACGGTCTCTCGTGGTGTGCGACCTGCGACGGGTTCTTCTTCCGGGAGCAGGAGATCGTCGTCGTCGGTGGTGGCGACTCCGCGATGGAGGAAGCCCTGTTCCTGACGCGCTTCGCCTCGAAGGTCACCGTCGTGCACCGCCGCGAAGAGTTCCGCGCCTCGAAGATCATGGCGCAGCGGGTACTGGATCACCCGAAGATCGACGTCGCGTGGAACAGCGAGGTCGCTGAGATCATCGGCGCCGAGAGGGTTCACGCCGTCACCCTCCGCGACACCGTCACCGGAGCAGAACGCGAACTGTCGGCAACAGGCGTCTTCGTGGCCATCGGGCATGACCCGCGCTCCGAACTCGTGACCGGGGTCGTCGACACGGATGTTGACGGGTATGTGCTCGTCGAGCATCCCTCCACCCGCACGAACCTTCCCGGAGTGTTCGCCGCGGGAGACCTCGTCGATCACACCTACCGGCAGGCCATCACCGCCGCAGGCACCGGGTGCGCCGCCGCGCAGGACGCCCAGCACTACCTCTCCTCTCTCGACGAGAGCGGCGTTGCGGGATCCGAAACCGAGATCGAGACCGAGGAAGTGTTCGCATGAGCGCCCCCACACCTGTCACCGACGCCACCTTCCAGACTGAAGTCCTCAATGCCGACCTCCCCGTCGTCGTGGATATCTGGGCGACATGGTGCGGCCCGTGCAAGCAGATCGCACCGCTGCTGGACCAGCTCGCAACCGAGTACGACGGACGAGTCAAGATCGTCAAGCTCGACGCGGACCAGAACCCGGAGTCGGTGAGAGCGGCCGGCGTCACCTCGATTCCCACCCTGGGCTTCTACAAGAACGGCGTGCGCACCGACATCCTCATCGGCGCGCACCCGAAGCCCGTCATCGCCGAGAAGATGGAAGCGCTGCTCGTATGAGTACCATCACCGCTCCGCCGCCCAGCTCGACGACGCGACGCCTGTCCACGTTGGACCGCTGGCTGCCCCTGTGGATCGGGCTCGCCATGGTCGTCGGCATCCTCCTCAGCCGATTCGTTCCCGGCGTCTCCTCGCTGCTCGCGAGCCTCGAAGTCGGCGGGATATCGATCCCCATCGCACTCGGCCTGCTGGTGATGATGTACCCGGTCCTCGCGAAGGTCCGCTACGACAAGGTCGCAGCCGTCACTGGCGACAAGAAGCTGCTCATCTCCTCGCTCGTGCTGAACTGGCTGATCGGACCGGCGCTGATGTTCGCGCTCGCCTGGATTCTCCTGCCCGACCTGCCGGAGTACAGAACCGGGCTGATCGTCGTCGGCCTCGCCCGGTGCATCGCCATGGTCGTCATCTGGAACGACCTCGCCTGCGGAGACCGCGAAGCCGCCGCAGTGCTCGTCGCGATCAACTCGGTGTTCCAAGTCGTCGCGTTCTCGCTACTCGGCTGGTTCTACCTCACCGTCCTGCCCGGATGGCTCGGCCTGGACACCGAGGGGCTCGACTTCTCCGTCGGCTCGATCGCCCTCAACGTCCTGATCTTCCTCGGCATCCCGCTGCTGGCCGGCTTCGCATCCCGATTCATCGGCGAACGCCGCAAGGGCCGCGACTGGTACGAGGGGAAGTTCTTGCCCAGGATCGGGCCCTGGGCCCTCTACGGGCTGCTGTTCACCATCGTGCTGCTGTTCGCCCTGCAAGGAGAACAGGTCACGTCCCGTCCTCTGGACGTGGCCAGGATCGCCCTGCCTCTGCTGGCGTACTTCGCGGTCATGTGGTTCATCGGACTCTTCACGGGCAAGGCGCTCGGGCTGGGTTACGCCCGCTCCTCGACCCTGGCGTTCACGGCTGCGGGTAACAACTTCGAGCTCGCGATCGCCGTCGCCATCGGCACATTCGGCGCAGCGTCGGGCCAAGCGCTGGCGGGAGTCGTGGGGCCTCTGATCGAGGTGCCGGTGCTCGTCGGGCTCGTCTACGTCTCGCTCTGGGCGGCCCGCAAGTGGTTCCACACCGATCCATACACCAACTTAATGATGTCATCATGAACGTCACCCTCACCGCTGACGACGCGTGCAGTCCGGTCGCCTCGCACGCGATCGGACAGGACGCAGCGTCATCCGTCGCCGCCACATTGAAGGCGCTCTCTGACCCGCTGCGCCTGCGGATGTTGTCCGCGATCGCCTCCGACCCGCGCGGGGAATCCTGCGTCTGCGACCTCGCCGAGCTCGCTGACGTCTCCCAGCCGACCGTGTCGCACCACCTCAAGGTCCTCAAGGATGTCGACGTGCTCACCTCCGAGCGTCGCGGCACCTGGGTCTGGTACAAGATCAACCCGAACCGCCGCCGTGCCGTCACCACACTGCTCGACTCCTTCGCACCCGCCACCGCCGCCGCACCTTGGACGGACGATGCCGCCGATGAGGCACGCCGGCCAGACCTCGACGTCCGCGTCACTCATCTCGCCGACGAACTGGCCGCAGAGACCCCGGAACTCGACTCAGCGACCGTCCTGAACATCGTGCGAGAGTCGTACACCGCTCTCGCCCGCACCGCTCGGGTGACGTCGGCGCTCATCCCGCTTACCGAGCGGTTCGCCAGGCAACGACTGAGCGATCTCACCCGCGACCGCGTCACGGCTGTGCCGCAGGTGCTGTTCGTCTGCGTGGCCAATGCCGGTCGCTCGCAGCTCGCCGCTGCGCTGGTCAATCAGCTCGCCGCCGGCAAAGTGATCGCTCGCTCGGCGGGCTCCAGCCCCGCCGATGTCATCCACCCGCACGTGCGCTCACTGCTCGCCGAGATCGAAGGCGACGCAGCCGCCGAGCGGTTCCCGAAGCCGCTGACGGATGACGCCGTCAGGGCGGCTGATGTCGTCATCACGATGGGCTGCGGCGACGTCTGCCCGATCATCCCCGGCGTCCGCTACGACGACTGGGCCGTAGGCGACCCTGCCCTCGCGTCCCGCGAAGGCGTCGAAGCCATCCGCGACGACATCACGACCCGCGTCCGCACCCTCGTCGACGACCTTCTCAACTGACCACTTCTCACTACCTGGAGTCATCATGACTGACACAACGACCAAGCCGTCCGTCCTCTTCGTCTGCGTTCACAACGCCGGCCGCTCTCAGATGGCCGCCGGCTTCCTCCGCGACATCGCCGGCGACCGCATCGAGGTGCGCTCAGCCGGCTCCATGCCCGCGGACCAGATCAACCCGACAGCCGTCGCAGCGATGAGCGAGCTGGGCATCGACATCACTGCCGAGCAGCCGAAGGTCCTGACCACCGAGGCCGTGCAGGCCTCGGACGTCGTCATCACGATGGGATGCGGCGACGCCTGCCCCTTCTTCCCAGGGAAGCGCTACGAGGACTGGGAGCTCGAAGATCCCGCCGGCCAGGGCATCGACGCCGTCCGCCCGATCCGCGACGAGATCCGCGCGCGCATCGAGAGCCTGGTCGAAGAGCTCATCTAGTTCAAGTGCGATTAGTTCAATGTGCGATGACATTTGGCGGTGTCATTTGGCAGTGAAAGCCTCCTGCAATTTGCCCACACATCGCGGCTCTGACAGCCGCAGCGGCCGAACTCACCGCTGGTGACTCTGGCCAACGGCGTCGTGGCGATCGCGCCTTACTTGCCCACATTGCTCTAGCGGATGGCATCGACGCCTCTACGTTCGCCCAGTCCCTCGCTGCTACAAGTGGGCAGGTTGTAGAGCTTCGAGATGAGCAGGAGGTCGCCTGGCTCAAGGCTTGGTGCGGACGGGTGAAGAAGTATGCGAATTGAACATTACAACTCACGAGCGAGCGGGCCGCCGCGGCCTTTGGCCTCGAAGGCTGACCAAGGGAACGATACCTGGTGGGACAGTGACCAGCTCTTCAAGAGTTCGGACGCCCTCTTCGGCGCTCCGATAAGTTACTCCTTCGCCATCGGTCACGAAGAAGTAGAGCGAGCCCCAATTTGTGTGAATCGTACTCCGCTTCGCGGGTACTGGCGAGAGCACGGAGTCGGACGCGCTGCTCTCACCGAATTGTGCCGACTACATCGAGGAGTAGTCGTTGCGTTGGCACTCCCCGACGCCGAAGCTTCTGGCGCAAGACCGGATGGAATGAACTCTCTCCCGACGATGGCGATAACCAGCACTGCCTACTTCGTCGGCGGCTGACTCCGACACGGGTACTACCGGCACGACCGAGACCGACCTGATCGCACCTCCATCACAGCCGCCACGCGTCTTGCAGATCGAGGACGTGCCTGTGCGGTGGTGAGTTTTCACGTCGCGAGTGCGGTCGTTCACCTCCTACGCAACGGAGAGGTGGTGGCCGGCGTGACGGTGTCGATGCGTGTGATGTCCGCAGGCGACGGCTACAAGTACCTGCTGCGTACAGTCGCGGCCGGCGATGGCGACCGTAGCCTCTCCACCCCGCTGACGAGGTACTACAACGCGGATGGCACACCGCCAGGCCGATGGATGGGCAGTGGCCTATCCGGTCTTGGTAGCGTGCAGCTGCGTGAAGGCGACGAGGTTGGCGAAGCGCAGCTGCAACTGCTGATCGGAATGTGCCGCGATCCGCTGACCGGTGATCCGCTGGGGCGCGCCTACCCGGCCTACAAGACGGCGCCACAACGAATCGAAGAGCGCGTATCGGCGCTCGACCCCGGCCTTGGGCCTGCCGAGCGGGGCCGTGCAGTTGCCGCGATCGAGGCTGAAGAGTCAGTGCACGTAACGCGACGCGCGGTTGCGGGGTACGACTTCACCTTCTCGATCCCGAAGTCGGCATCGGTGCTATGGGCGATCGCCGATGCCGGCACGCAAGCTCTGATCGCCGATGCGCACCATTCTGCGGTTGCGGAGGTCGTTGCATTCATGGAACGAGAGGTTGCGGCGACGCGCACCGGCGCAACCCCCGGCGACGGCGCCGTCGCCCAGGTCGATGTGCGCGGACTGATCGCAACCGCCTACGACCACTACGACTCCCGTGCGGGCGATCCACATCTGCACACGCACGTGGTCATCAGTAACAAGGTGCAGACGGTTCTCGACAACAAGTGGCGGAGTCTGGACGGCAGACCGCTCCACGCGGCTACCGTGGCGCTCTCCGAGTTCCACGAAGCGGTATTCGCCGACCACCTTACGCGCCTGTTCGGCGTCGAATGGGAGTCTCGCGAACGTGGCCGAGACCGAAACGCCGCATGGGCCGTTTCGCGTGTCCCGGATGCGCTCGTGTCCGAGTTCTCGTCGCGGTCCCGGCATATCGACGAAGAGAAGGATCGCCTCATCGCGGAATACGTCGAGCGGCACGGCAGGCAGCCCTCTTCCGCAACGATCATCAAACTCCGCGCTCAGGCTACTCTGACGACCCGTCCGAAGAAGAGAGTCCATTCGCTCGCCGACCTCACCAGCGACTGGAGACGACGCGCAAGCGTCATTCTCGGCGCTGATGCCACAGGCTGGGCGCACACGATCACCGCGAACGAAGCACCACTGCTGTTGCGCGCGGACGACGTGCCTCTGGATGTGGTCCGTTCTCTCGGGCAGAGTGTCGTGGCCACGGTCGGTGAGAAGCGCGCGACTTGGCGCCGCTGGAATCTGACTGCCGAGGCGGCCCGCCAAACGATGAGGTATCGATTCGCCAGTACGCACGACCGCGAGGCGATCATGGGGTTGGTTGTGGATTCCGCTGAAGCTTTCTCTTTGCGGCTTACGCCTCCCGAGCTGGCGTCCAGCCCCGCTGTCTTCCGGCGGAGCGACGAGTCGTCAGTGTTCCGACCGAAACACTCCGCGGTGTTCTCATCGAGCGAACTGTTGGATGCCGAAGATCGACTTCTCGAACGGGCCCGCGCGACAAACGGTCAATCAGTTGCGCTCGCAACAGTGGAGCGCATGGTGCGTAGGTGTGATCGAGAAGGCCGAGTTCTGGGGGAGGACCAAGCAGCTGCCTTGACAGCGATCGCGATCTCGGGCCGCGTGGTCGACATTCTCGTCGGGCCCGCTGGTGCGGGAAAGACAACGGCCATGAGTGCGCTGCGTCGCGCATGGGAGGCCGAGCACGGCGGTGATTCAGTCGTCGGGCTGGCACCTTCAGCGGGTGCAGCGCAGGTGCTTGCCGATGACCTTGGGATCGCGACGGAGAACACAGCAAAGTGGTGGCAGCACTATGTCGATACAGGGGAGGCCTTCCGTGCAGGGCAACTCGTCATCATCGATGAAGCATCCCTCGCCGGGACACTCTCACTCGACCGAATTACTCAGCTCGCGGCATCGGGCGGAGCCAAGGTGCTGCTCGTCGGCGACTTCGCCCAACTGCAGTCCGTGGACGCTGGCGGAGCTTTCGGGCTCCTCGTTCACGATCGCGGCGACGCCCCCGAACTCATCGACGTGCACCGATTCACGCACGCATGGGAGAAGACAGCATCCCTCGACCTCCGGCACGGCCATCCAGACGTCATCGAAACCTACGACGCCCATAGGCGCATCCGCGACGGTGCCACGGACGAGATGATCGACGCGGCGTACGTGGCCTGGCGTGCTGACCAGCTGGACGGACGCTCGACGGTGTTGGTCTCCGATTCCATCGAGTTCGTCAACGCGCTCAATCTCCGTGCCCGCACCGATCTGATCCTCGACGGCACGGTTCATGGGCCACGTGAAGCCGAGCTGCATGACGGGACGCACGCTGCGACTGGCGACGTAGTCATCACCCGCAGGAACGACCGTCGACTCCGCGCGGGGCGCGGCTGGGTTCGCAATGGAGACCGCTGGAATGTTGTTGATATCCGGACGGATGGCTCAGCCCTCCTTCGACGTTCCGGGTACACCTGGGGTAGCACCGTATTGCTGCCAGCAGGCTACGTCGCCGAGCATCTCGAACTGGGGTACGCCGTGACCTCATACCGAGCGCAGGGCATCACGACCGATGCTGCGCATGTTCTCGTTGATGCTGCGATGACCCGCGAGAACCTCTATGTCGCAATGACTCGCGGGAGAGAGACGAACCTTGCGTACGTAGCCGTCGACAAGCCCGATCCGTCCCACGACGGCCCCCATCCGGGCGACAACAGCGAGGCCACAGGGCGCAGCATCCTGTACGACGTGCTCCAGCACGTCGGTGCTGAGCTGTCCGCGCACGAAACGGTTGTCGCGGAACAGGAGACCTGGGGGTCGATCGCGCAGCTTGCGGCAGAGTACGAGACCATCGCAGCAGCCGCGCAGCACGACCGATGGGCATCGCTTGTCCGAGTTTCCGGGCTCACCGAAAGGGAGGCCGATGAAGCGATCGCTTCCGAGGCATTCGGCCCTTTGGCAGCGGAGCTGCGACGAGCCGAGGCGAATCACCACGACATTGATGCGCTGCTGCCGCGCTTGGTTCAGGCGCGCGGTTTCGGTGACGCTGACGATATTGCTGCAGTCATTCATCACCGGGTCTCCGCGGCCACGTTCGGACCAGCAGGATCTGGACGCGCACGAAGGGCGCCGCGCTTGATCGCGGGCCTCGTCCCTGAAGCCAAGGGGCCGATGGCCGACGACATGCGCCAGGCGCTCGATGCGCGGCGTGACCTCATCGAACGGCGCGCCGATGTTGTTCTTGATGGAGCGCTCGCCGACGGTTCACTATGGGTGGCTTCGCTCGACGCGCCCCCGGAAGAGCCAGGGGCCCTGGCAGTTTGGCGCCGATCGGCACGGGTCGTGGCCGCCTATCGAGATCGCTACGGGATCACTGGGCCAAACATAGTCGGAGCGCGGCCGGCCACAGATGTCCAAGCGATTGACTGGGCTAGAGCCGAGGCAGCCAGGCTGGCGTGCGTTCCTGTGGATGCTGACATGGCACATCGTCAACAGGTGACGCCACCACTGAGGCAGGTACATGCGCTCTAGCCCAATCGTCCGTCTGCCAGAAGACGAAATCTGGCAGAATTGGGTGCTGTGCATCGCGAAGAGTGACTGAGAAGACACCCTTACACCAATTTCTGTGACGAAATAGTGCGTCGAATTAAAGTCGACATGCTACAGTCGTCGTAGCGATGGAGGAGTGTCCCGATGACTCAGCAGTGTGACAACGACGACTGGCGGAACGAGTTTCAGTCCGCGGAGCTGACGGCGCTCCGCGAAAGAATCCCGGCCGCAATCCAGCTAAGCCAGGACCGCTCGGCTCGTGCTCACGCGGCGTATGAGGACCCAGACGGAGACCAAGACGTCTATGGTGCGGGCATGGCCCGCGGGGTTCAGAAGGAGCTTCGTGCTCTTCTGTCGGACTTGCCGTCGTACCGTGAGGCGAAGGTTCCAAGCACGCGACGGATGCTGACGTTCGTCGGCAACACGCTCATTTTCGCCCAGCGCGTTGGCAAGCAGATGCCGCGCAACACTCGCCGGGTTCGGCTCCGCTATCTACCTGAGTCCCGCCGCCAGCTTCTTGCGAAGACGAGCAACATCAAGTATGCGGACCCTGGCCTCTTCGACATTGATGGGATCCTCGACGGAGATCAGTCTGCCTCGCTTGATGACGCGCTCAACCATGTAGACCTGGCTGCGCCACGAACGACCCTGTTTGTGCCGTATTACAGCAGTACTCCTCAGGGGGTTGGAACTATCTACTTCGCACCCGCAAGGCTG
This sequence comes from Microbacterium sp., assembly GCA_049646915.1. GTDB lineage: Bacteria > Actinomycetota > Actinomycetes > Actinomycetales > Microbacteriaceae > Microbacterium. The sequence continues at coordinate 13,044 of JBARWR010000421.1, read as the reverse complement.
AATGGTCAGTTCCTGGAATTCACGGACCCCGAGCGGCTCAGCTACGAACGAACTTCGGCCGTGGTCGATACGCCGCGCAATGCGCTAAGTCCGGTTGTTGGATTCAACAATGGTCAGCGTCCGCACACTTCGGTGAAGCTACGCAAGCAGGGCTCCAAGCTGGAAGGTAGCTAACTGTGCAAGCCGTGCCTGGGGGGCGCGTTGATCTTGCCGGGATAGCCAGATTATTTGATCCGGCCAGGCTGTCTCAGGCTCGTCGAATCAGCAAGATGTCAAAGACCGAGCTTCATCGTAAGGTCGGAGTTTCGGCTGCTGCCATCGGACAGTACGAGCGTGGAGAAGTACGTCCTCGGGCGGACACGGTTGCCGCACTGGCGATAGCGCTCGGAGTTCCACCAGGCTTCTTCGCACTCGGACGCCCCCGAGTTCAGGTGGATATCGCTGAGGCATCATTTCGTCGGCTCCGCTCGACGACCGTCACTCAACAGCAGCAAGCTACCGCTTACGTCGAGCAAGCATGGGAGCTTAGTTGTTATCTCGAAGAGAGTGTGGAGTTTCCTGAGCTTGATCTCCCTAGGTGGGCACACGCCGACTCGCTAAATGTGCCAGACCCTGTAACGGCAGCGCGGGCAATGCGCGAATACTGGATGCTTGGGATCGAGCCCGTGCAGCACCTTGTTTACCAGCTCGAACAGCACGGCATCCTGACAGTCTTCTTCTCTATGAAGGAGGACACTGCGCTTGATGAGAAGAGCCGCATCGACGCTTTCTCGACTATCGCATTGCCGCGTCCCATGATCGTGCTGACACCAGACAAGGCCAATGATGTGATGCGGCATCGCTTCTCCGCAGCCCATGAGCTTGGGCACATTGTGCTCCATCGCGGGCGTCAGGGTACCGACAGCCAGCTGGAACGACAGGCGGATATGTTCGCAGCGGAGTTCCTCACGCCCCGCGACGTGATTCGTGACCAGCTGCCTCGACGCATCAACTTCAACAGATATGAAGAGCTGAGCCAGTTGTGGGGAGTGTCGATCAAGTCGCTGATCTTTAGGTCGCGAGAACTAGACCTCGTCTCAGAATCCACAGCTCGGCGCGCGTACATCACGTTGAACGGAACTTCGCCGCGCCCCATGCCTGTTCATGACTATCCGGGAGAGCGGCCGGAACTCTTGAAGTCCGCACTTGAGCTGCTCGACAGCGCAGGCGTTCCTCTGAGTCAAGTTGCAGATGATCTCCAAATGGCGCCACGCCACATACGACGCCTAGCGGACATCGACGATCCTCAGCCCAAGTTGATGCTTGTGCAAGACCATCCAGACCACAGGTAGCTGCGGGCGCCGTTCCGCACGAGAAGGGAAAGACCATGACTGAACCCAACAAGCGAGTTGTCCAGCAACGAAGTGACGGAGACTGGGAGGTGCGGAAGCCGGGCGCTGATCGCGCCAGCGCCGTCACCTCGACGCAGGCCGACGGCATCCAACGCGCTCGTACGATCCTCGGCAACGATGGCGGTGGTGAGCTTCAGGTCCGCTCGACTAAGGGGACGATTCGCGCGCAGGACACGATTGCCCCCGGGAACGACCCGAGGTCGTCCAGGGGGTGATCATCGTGGCTCGCTCTCTGTTGGGTCCCAACGGCCCACGATAGAATCGAAATGTGCCACGGTCCCGCCGCAGCTGGCGGAGGTACCCATTTTTCACGAGTGGCACGCAGAGGGCACGGCCCCGCTGCAATCCGCAAGAATCCGCAGAATCTCGTGGCTGCCGACTAGAACTGGGACTTCTGAGAGTTGCCCGCTCCGGATCGCTCCACGGCGACGCTGACGACCTAGGTCAGCTGGCCATGGTCGCCTTTGCAACACTTCGGTAGGCGGTGGGAGCGGTGTCGAACGCCGCCCGAAAGCGCTTGCGCATGATCGCCGCCGAACCGAAGCCGCAGTCGCGCGCGATCGTCTCGACGTTGAGTTCTGTCTCCTCGAGCAGGTGCCGCGCGGCGAGGAGCCGTTGCTCTGTGAGCCATCGCATCGGCGTCGTTCCCGTCTCCTGTAAGAACCGACGGGTGAAGCTCCGGCGCGAGAGATGGGCGTAGCTCGCTAGGTCTTCGATGCTATGCGGTTGGTCGAGCTGCGCCGTCATATGCTCCATGACACGTGCGACACCGTCATTGGCGTCGTGCGGCACGGGACGCTCGATGAACTGTCGCTGGCCACCGTCGCGATGTGCGGAAACGACCATCTGGCGCGCAAGCGCATTAGCAACGCCGACACCGAGCTCTTTGCGCACGACGTGCAGGCACGCGTCTACTCCGGCCGCAGTGCCCGCGCTGGTGATGACGTTGCCATCGTCGACGTAGAGCACATCTTCGAGCACATTGGCGGTCGGATGTCGGCGCTGCAGGTCGTCGATGTACTTCCAGTGCGTCGAGCAGTCCCGGCCATCGAGCAGTCCTGCTGCTCCGAGAATGAACGCCCCGGAGCAGATGCTGAGGATCGTCTTGCCCTGGCTACTGGCGGTCCGGAGCGCTTCCAGCAGCTCTTCGGGATAGTCGTGCCGTAAGGAAGCCGCGGGTACCGCGATGAGGTCCGCATCGTTGAACGCTGAGAGGTCTAACAAGGGGGTGATGTGGGCACCAGCTCCCGTGGTCAGCGGTTTTCCTGCTTGAACGCCGCACACGCGGAGTTCGAAGTCGGGAATCTCGGGGTCATTCCGGCGTCCCCCGAACACCTCACAGATTACGCCGAACTCGAAAACGGCAAGTTCATCGAGCACGGGAACGGCAACCGTAGTGAGCATATTCCGAGCATAATCTCGATCGGCCCAGAAATACGGCTCGACGTGACCGACGATTGGCCCAAATGGAGCGCCGGTGTGTTCCGTCGAGCACCCCGGTACAGCTTGAATCTTGGGATGAGCTCCGAATCCTCCACCCAGAACAACATCGTCGATCACCGTGATTCCTATCGGCGGGTATCAGTGCCGCTTCGAACATGGGCGCTGCTTCGGGCGGTGATGGCTGTCACTATTCTCGCAGCGGTCGTCGCGCAGATATCGGCGTCGATCGCCACGGCGATCAAGCTCGAGCGTGACGTCGCGACGACGATCGCGAACTTCTTCAGCTTCTTCACTGTGCTGTCCAACGTAGCCGCCGCCGTGGTGCTCCTGTGCGCGGCGATCCTCGCAATCGGGAAGCGTAGGACAATCGAGCCGCCATCGCTGTCTGTCCTGCTCGTGACGGTGACGACGTTCATGATCATTACCGGCGTCGTGTACAACGTGCTGCTTCGGAACGTGGAATTACCGCAGGGCAGTGCGCCCGTGCCGTGGTCGAACGAGGTCCTTCATCTAATAGCACCTCTGTTCCTACTTCTCGATCTGTTGCTGGCACCTGTTCGCCGTCGGCTGCCGTGGAGGGTGCTGTGGGCTGTGCTCGCGTTCCCCATCGCATGGGTAACCTACACTCTCGTGCGCGGGCCGATGGTCGTCAATCCGGTTACGTCGCAACCGTATTGGTACCCCTATCCGTTCTTGGATCCTTATGGCCCTGGCGGGTGGGTGGCGGTCGCGGGGTACGTCATCGCGATCGCGATCACCTTCGTCGTTGTGGGTGCAGGGGTGATCGCGTTGGGCCGCCGCTTCGGTCGTCACCCATCTCCCGAGTGAGGGACGGCACCGCATCCGGGTCATATCTCGTGCCTTTTGGGCCAGAGGCTCACGAGAGCAAGTTTCGCCTATTCCTAACCGGGCATGCTGAGCGAGACGACCGGAATACCGGTTGCGATTCACCAGACGGGAGGCGATCAGAATGGTTGTACCGCAGCGGACGCTCGACCTGGCGTCGGCCTCCGACTCGCTGAGCGACCTGGTCTTTCGCACGCTCAGCACGGCGATCTGCGACGGAACTCTTGAATCGGGTGAGACGCTCCGGCTCTCTGATCTGAGAGCCTGGCTCGGCGTCTCCCGTACGCCGATCCGTGAAGCTCTCGCCCGGCTCGTCACACTCGGCCTCGTCTCAACGCAGCCGGGCCGGTACACAAAGGTCGTACGGCCCGATCGGACCGTGCATACGGACACCATCGAGCTGCTCGGCTACCAGGGTGGGATGCTTCTGCGGATGACCGTTGGGGAGCTTTCTGACGTCGTACTGGCCGCTGTCGTGACACTTCTTGACGAGACGGGGGTCGCCGCGGAAGACGGCGACCCCACCGCGTGGAGGTCTGCACTCCGACGGTTCCTCGATTACATGTGGGCAGTGGCCAATCGGCCGGTCGCGCAGCAGGCAATGGGCGACCTTGCCCTCGTCATCGACGCGAATCTCCGCCATGCAGCGATCGTCCCGAGCGATCGCCGTGTTCGCAGCGAGGCGTACGCGCGACTGCGTGATGCCATCGAACAGCGGGACCCCGAGTATGCCGAGTACGCCTTTCGGGTCCTATACCCGCCTCGTGTTGAAAGGGACGGCGATGTGCACGCCGAGTCCCCGACCGATCGATCCACCGAGCAAGAAAGTCGTTGAGCAGTGACCAACATCGCCTCGTCCTCACAGACCGATCCGCGGGCTTCGCGCCGATGGCGCCGGCCCGGGTTCAGTATTCAGTCCAAGCTGCTCGTGATGCTGCTGGCGGTGAGTCTGTGCTCCGCCGTCATCGTCGGCGTCATTGGTTTCCTCAACGGACGCGATTCGCTTCGCGCGGCCGCATTCGAGCAGCTGACCAGCATTCGCGATCTTCGCGCTGAGGCGATCCAGCGGGAGTTCCACAGTCTGCAGCAAGGTGTGCGCCTCGACTCGCGCAACGATAGCGCGGTCGAGGCGGCGAAGGCATTCGTTGAGGCGTTCGCTGAACTCGACGGGCAACCTGTGGACGACGATGATCTTGCGGCTGTGCGCGCGTTCTATGAGGAGTCGTTCGTTCCGGCGCTCGAGGACCGCTCGGGGCTCGACTACGAGCCCGAGGCCTTCGTCCCTGCCACCTCTGCAGGTGTGTACCTCCAGGCGCGCTATGTAGCCAATCGGGCTTATGACGACTACGACACCGGTCTCGCTCTCGACGACGCTGGTGACGGCAGCGCCTGGACGGATGTCAACGCCCGGTACGGGGCCTACTTCACTGGCTTGGTGGAGGAGCTCGGGTACGAAGACGTACTCGTCCTCGATAAGAACGCGAATGTGGTGTACACGGCGTACAAAAGTGTTGAACTCGGGGTCAACATGCGGGAAGAGCCCTACGGCGGGACGATCTTGACGAAGGCCTTCGAACAAGTGATGCGCAACGGAAGCCTCGACGAGGTCGTCACAACCGACTTCGAGCGATATTTGCCCTCGCTCAATGTCCCGACTGCATGGGTCGTATCCCCGATCGGCTCGGCGACCGACGTCCTCGGCGTGCTGGCCGTGCAGGTTCCCATCGACCAGATAAACGGTGTGATGACCGGTGACGGAGAATGGCGGAGTCAAGGACTCGGAGACACGGGGGAGGTGTACCTCGCAGGCAGCGACCATCTCATGCGCAGCGTCTCGCGTCTGCTGATCGAAGATCCGGACGGTTACGCAGCGACCGTGGTTCGCAATGGCACCGCACCCGAAGTGGCAGAGCGGGTCGTGAAGGTTCAGGGAACCGTGCAGCTGCAGCCTGTCGACTTCACCGGTGTGCGTCAAGCGATTTCGGGCAAGTCCGGCACGGTAGTCGCCGCCGAGTACACGAATGCCGAGAGCCTCGTCGCCTACGCGCCGTCCGGCATCGAAGGACTCGACTGGGTGATCGTGGCGCACATGGACGCGGAGGAGGCATTTGCCCCGGTCTCTGAGTTCACGCGCACCCTCGTCCTCTCGACGCTCGCGATCCTTCTCGTTGTAAGCGTTACCTCCCTCTTGCTCGCACAGGTGTTCGCGCGGCCTGTACGGCGCCTCGTGGATGCCGTACGTCGTATCGCCGCCGGGGACCTGACCGTCCAGGTTCCGCAGGGATCACGGGACGAGTTCGGGGACCTCGGATCGGCCTTCAACGACATGGCGTCGAGCCTGCGCGTCAAGCAGGAGCTCATCGATGTACAGCGCGATGAGAACGAGAAGCTGCTCCTCACCCTGATGCCGGAAAGTGTTGCCGCGCGTTACAAGAAGGGCGAAGAGACCATTGCGGAGGAGCACGACAATGTCTCCGTCGTCTATGCGGAGCTCGTCGGGTTCGATGACTTCGCCGCAGGACTCAGCGGAGACCAGGAGATCACACAGCTGAACTCTCTGATGCGGGGCTTTGACGAAGCTGCGCAGAAGGCGGGTGTCGAGAAGGTGCGCGCTCTACGCGCCGGATACCTCGCATCATCGGGCCTCGTCGTGCCGCGCGTGGATAACGTCCGCCGCGCCGTCGAGTTCGCGAAAGAGATGCGCCAGGTCGTCCAACGGTTCAATGCTCAGCACGGCACCGAGATCGACCTGCGCGCGGGCGTCGACTCAGGCACGGTGACCAGCGGGCTCGTTGCTCGTGCCACCCTTGCCTATGACCTCTGGGGCGACGCCGTAAGCCTCGCCTACCGTGTGCGAAGCGTCACCGGTGAGCCTGGCGTCTACGTGAGCCAGGCGGTCAAGGACCGCCTTCAGGATTCTGTGAACTTTGTCGAAGCGGGCACTCTCGACGTCCATGGCACGTCTCACACCGTCTGGCGCATGGCATGAGCATCGATCTGACGCAAGGGTGGCTCGTGTGGGCCATCGTCGCCGCGATCGCGGTGCCCGTGCTCCTCGTACTGCTCACCGAGATCATCGGCGCGCTCTCGCGCCGAGGCCACGGCGCTGTGAAGCCGCTGCGACTGCTGCGCAACTGGGTCGTCCCCGTCGGCGCTCTGTTCGCTCTGCTCGCCATCGCCTCACGCTCCGAGGCGGACCAGGTCTGGCCTCGGGTCGTCGCAACGATCCTCGGGTTCCTTCTCATCCTGCTTCTGCTGAGTGCGTTCAACGTGGCGCTGTTCTCCCACGCGCGGGAGGGCTCGTGGCGAGAGCGCGTCCCGTCGATCTTCATCGAGATCGCTCGCCTCATCCTTGTTGTCGTCGGACTCGGCTTTCTCTTCCAATGGGTGTGGGGCGCGGACGTCGGGGGCCTGGTCGCAGCACTAGGGGTCACCTCGATTGTCATCGGTCTCGCGTTGCAGAACGCAGTGGGTGGAGTGATCTCTGGATTGCTCCTGCTCTTCGAGCAGCCGTTCAAGATCGGTGACTGGCTCGACATCGGAGGCGGCACCGAGGGACGGGTTGTGCAGGTGAACTGGCGAGCCGTGCACATTGATACCGGCTCAGGCATTCAGATCGTCCCCAACTCCACTTTGTCCGGCGCGTCTTTCACGAATAAGAGCCTGCCGCTCGGCGCCTTCTACGTAACCGTTCCGGCCACGTTCTCGACCGACGATCCGCCCCATGAAGTGACGCGCTTGCTCGCCGATGTCGCGGAATCTCTGCCGCTGAGGGCTGTAGGTGAACAGGCTGATGCGGAGTACCGCGGCGCGGGGAAATACGAAGTGATACTCCCCGTTGTGAGCGCGGCTGTCGCGCCCCAAACGGTCAGCCTCTACTTGTCCTGGCTGTGGTACGCGGCCCGCCGCGCGGGCCTGGCCCTCGACGGCGACGCCACCGATCCGATCGCCGATCCCGCGTTCATCGAACATGCTCTGGATGTCGTGGGGCCGACCCTTCACGCCGGGCCCGACGATCGTGAACTCGTCGCACACTCAGCGAAACTTGAGCGGTATGGCGCCGGTGAGACGGTGTCCCCGGCCGGTCAGGTGCCGCAGATGATTCGCTTCGTGGTCGACGGTCGAATCGGTGTTCTGTCCGATGCTGCAGGAGGACGGCTCGACATCGCCGATGTCGAGCCGGGAGACTATGTCGGCGACTCGGCTTTGACTCGGGAGAAGGCCTCGACGATAGCTATCGCCCGCAGCGTAACGACGGTCCTCGCTGTGCCCGTCGACACCATCGATCGTCTAGTACAGTCGCGGCCGCTGCTCGCGAGAGAGATCGGTCAGTCTCTCGAGCAGAAGCGCAGACTCGCGGAGCGCGCGCTCGCCGAGGTCGGTCTCGCCCACGGCATGCTCTCGGGGCTCGCGGACTGATCCCCCAGATCCCACAGGAAAGGCACCCCATGAGTCAATTCGACCCCACACCCGAACCCCCGATCGAGGCTACTCCGCTAGAGCACACGCCGAAGCCCGGACCGAAGGGGCCGTCGCCCTGGGCGACTCTCGCCGCGGAGTTCTTCGGTACGTTCCTTCTCGTCCTCGGCGGGGTCGGTTCGGCGTTGCTTGCCGCAGACTTTGGCGTGAGCGAGAACGGCACCTCCCTGGGAATCGGGTTCGTGGGCGTTTCGCTCGCGTTCGGGCTCACTGTCATTGCGGGGGCCTACGCTTTCGGGCCGATTTCAGGCGGCCACTTCAACCCAGCGGTAACGCTCGGTCTCGCGGCCGCAGGCCGGTTCCCCTGGAGAGGTTCGCTGAGCTACATCGTCGCCCAGATTCTGGGCGGCGCTACGGCGACAAGCATTCTGGCCCTCATCGGATCCTCGCGCGGGGGCTGGTTCGATGCCGCTCACCGCAGCGGCTTCGCCAGCAACGGCTTCGATAAGCTCTCGCCCGGCGGATTCGGTATCGCCGGCGCGATCGGCGTGGAGATCGTCTTCACCGCCATCTTCGTCGTCGTAATCCTCGGCGTGACCCACAGCACGCGTGGCAACCCTGCGCTTGCGGGTCTCGTCATCGGTCTGACACTCACACTGATCCACCTCGTGACCATTCCCGTCGACAACACGTCAGTCAATCCGGCGCGATCGATCGCTGCCGCCGTCTACGGCGGTGTTGGACCGCTGAGTCAGCTCTGGGTATTCATCGTCTTCCCCATCGTGGGAGCGCTCGCGGCGGGCTTCGCCTATCGCTTCCTCTTCGACGGAACGTCGAAGAAATAGGAATGGCAAGAGGATACGAGGAGAGCACATGCTCGATCACGAGACGGCGAACGCTAGGACTGCGGGACTAACCCTCCTAACGGATGACCCAGCACGTCGCCCCCACGTGCTTTTCCGGGGCCGTCCTGCACCTGGTTCGCAGGTGAGTGCGTGGTGGATGATCGGCGCGTTCGCTCTGGCGTCCGCGACGGTGGTGGTCGCAGCGATCGCGTGGCTTCCCGCCGAGCTCTGATCAACGAATGTAGGAGGGCCGCCTGGCTACTCTACTCACGCCCGAAAGGGAGAAGGAGAACACAAAATGGGAATCGACGATCTCGTCAACAAGGGCAAGCAGTTCCTCGACGCGAACAAAGACAAGCTGGACGCCGTACTGCACACCGAACAGGCCGAAAGCGTCAGCGACTCCGTTCTCGATGCCGGCGCGGACTTCGTCAAGAAGCTCGCACCGGAACAGCACCACGGCGTCGTCGATGGCGTGCGCACGAACCTCGACAAGGCGATCGGTACCGAATAGCCGCCTCCACGGTCCCGCGGAAACATCGAAACCCGCGGGACCGCGGTCCAGAGACGAAAGCACATGACATTGAAACCCGACACTGCCATCCAGAGACTCATCGATGACTACTTCGACGTTCTGCATCATCAGGACATGGACCTGTTCGACCGCGTGTTCCATCCCGCGTGCGTCCTGTACTCAGCTCAAGGTGGAGACCTCAGCGTTCGACCCTTTGCCGTCTACCGCGAGGTGGTTGCATCGAGGCCGTCTCCTGCATCTCTCGGCAATATGCGCCGAGATCACGTGTTGATGTTCGATCAGATCTCTCCGACGCTCGCGTTCGTGAAGCCCCAGCTCGAGATGTTCGGCGGCATCATGCAGGACTATCTCAACCTCGCCTATCTCGAGGGTCAGTGGTGGGTTATGGCGAAGATGTGGGAGCGTATCGCCGACGCCGAGCACTGATGGGGCTCCCTCCTGCCGGCCCTGGCGAGGTGCCCAGCGGTATGGACGGTGCCAGGAACCCTTCCTCGCCTGCGTTGAAACGAGCGCCCGATCTGGGCGCCGATTGATGCCACGGTGCACTGTGCCAACTACGGTGACGGATCCGACCATCGCGATCGTCCGTCGCCTTCAGTCGACGCTTGAGCCAACTGAGTCAAATCTGTGCCAACTACCTTGACGCCGCACAGTTGTGTGCGGCGTCACACATTGTGGCGCCGCCACACCTTGAAGTTGGCACGTCACAGGAAGTGGCGCTGATGTCGGCGGCCGCTGCCGCTGCCGCTGCCATGGTGTGGCATCGAGCGGCGCGCGCCAGCTTGTGTATCGAGGATCAGATGGAGTTCCTCGACACCACCGAGACGCTCGCGGTTCGGCGGTGATCCGGATGCAAGGTCGGTATTCGAGCCCTGATTGAAGTCGGCGATACGCGCGATTCTGCTCCTGCGCGTGTGGTCCTCCGGGAGCGAGGTTGAGCAGGCGCGAACAAGCTAGAGCTGAGAACGCATACCAACGAGCTCTCCGCGCTGCGAGAGACCAAGTTTGCGAAGCACTCTGTACATGTGGCTCTCCACGGTGCGAACGCTGAGGACGAGAATCTCGGCGATCTCCGGGTTGCTGAGTCCGTTCGCTGCGTACCGAGCCACTTGCTTCTCTCGTTCGGACAGCGTCTTGCTCGCAGCCATGGACGTGTGTAGGGAACGGTAATACTTGCCGCCGTCTGTTCCGAGGAGAGCATCCGATTCGTCGCGTACTAGCCGTGCTTCCTTCGGACGGTCAGCTGTTCGAGTTCGGCGACGCCAGCCGGTACAACAGATTCATGCTGTCGTGCTTCGACTCCGACTGACGCTGGTCAGTGGACCGTGACCGTAGGCGTCTCGACGAGAACCTTTACCGCGTCGACGTACCCGGGCGACTGGGGGATAGGCGCGCTCTCGACGGTTAGCCCTCGCCATCACCCTTCACTTCGAAGCCCAGGGAGCGGTAGAACCCGTGGAGGCCCTGTGCATCGGTTTCCACGCGAGCGACCACGTGTTCCACGCCGCGGACCGAGCGCGCTCCTCCACCGCGTCGACGAGATCTTTCCCGAACTCGCGGCCGCGGAACGTCGAGGCGACGAACAGTGCTTCGAGCGCGATGATCATGGCGACGGGGATCGCGTCCTCCCGCGTCATTCCGCTGAGGGACAGCGATTCCACGACCTGCGAGGGCGACACCGCGAACGCGGCACCGAAGATGCTGTCCTGGCCATCGACGCGGTATGCCATGAGGTGCAGCTAACTATTGCTAGTCAGCTGGCTTGCGGGTAACTGTCGGGTGTCCAACCGCGCATGGAGTAACTGATCGCAAATATACACCTGAGGTATATTTGCGATAAGTGAAAGGGAAAAGGTCATGGTCACCGACGCTGACATCGTGCGCACGTTCGCTCGTGCGCCGTTGCGCACAGCTCGCCTGAAGGTGCTCGCTGGCTACGGTACCAACACGTGGCGGACCGTGGACCGGCTCGTCGACGAAGGCGCGCTGACGCGGCTCACACACGGCGTCTACACCGCACCCCCTGACGGGCGCGACGGTCGGACGTGGAAACCACCGCTGGAGGCGGCAGCTCTCGCCGTGGCCACCGCCCGATTCGGTCCCAGAAATGCGGCCCTCATGGGGCTCAGCGCGGCACGACATTGGGCTGCGATTCCACGAGCTATCGGCCAGGCCACGGTCGCTGTTCCCCGGGGCGGATACGCGCCCATCGAATTCGATGCAGGCGGATACGTGCGCTTCGTCCCCCGAGACCTGGGGCGGCTCAATCTCATCCTCGAGCGCACGGCGCTAGGTGAGGGGCTCGTCACGACGCCGGCTCAGACACTCTTCGACCTCCTCGCGCGCCGCACGCCAGACGACCTTGTCAAGGAAACCCAAGGCGCGATCCGAAACCTCATGGCACAGGCCGACGTCCCTGAATATGAACAGATCTGTGGTGCCCACAGGGCGAACTCGCGGGCCCGACAGGCCCTGCATGAGCTGAGGGAGAGACATGCCCTGGGATGAGAGCAAGCATCCGCGCGAGGAAACGGGAAAGTTCGGTGAGAAACGGAACAGCGGGCCGGAGACAGCATTGCCTGCGCCGATACTCGGCGTACTCGACGAGGACGAACGGCTCGAAGTTGAGCTCCAGTTCGGGGTCGACTCCGAACAGGTAAGCCGCGACCACGCGATCTCACATGCCCTCGCCGCCATAGCGAGCATCGGTACCGAGGACGTTGTCTTTTTCGGTGGCACCGCGCTGTCTCGGACCCTTCTCACGCAGGTGAGGCTGTCGGAAGACATCGACCTCATCGCGCTGGGCAACCGCGCTGAGATCGGCGACAGGATCGAAGACGCCATCACGCGGCAGTTCCGCCCCACCTTGGGGTCTGTGACGTTCACCCCTCACATTCGCGACACGCGACATCCGGACCCTTCAGTGATGAAGGTCGGGGACACCCGGGTCCAAATCCAGCTGCTCTCTTCGGTGGGCTAGCCGGCGTGGCCGACAGAACTGGCAGACATCGAACAACGCTACAGCGATGCGCCGCCCGCGCGCCTTCGGGTCCTTACGCCAGCTGGGTTCGTCGCATCGAAGCTGGCGTCCTGGACCGACAGGGAAGCATCGCGGGACCTGTACGACCTGTGGGCTCTGGCCGGGGCCGGGAGAATCGACGCCAAGGCATCGGCCGTGTTCGGCAAGCACGGTCCGTTCACAAGCGCGTCTAAGGTGTCGTTCACTCGGCTCCCGTCCGATGCCGAATGGGCGGCCTCGCTCGGCCACCAGTGCCTCATACAGGTCACGCCCAAGGAGGCAGCCCGCGTCGTCCGCGGGGCGCTCTCTGAGCTCTGACTTTGCCTGCTTGCTGGCCCAGGCCGGAAGCTCTAAGCGCGCTCGGGGTTTCGGTCGTCTCGTCCAGTCGGCGAGTCAGGACCGGGTTCGGCTGACGCGTCAGCTTAGCCTCGATCCACCGATGGATGGTGAGTTGAGGTCGGCGCGTTAAACGGAGAATGCCTGTCTGATCAGGGATAATTGTTCTTACCACAGAGACAATTGAACCTGAAAAGAGAGGCATCTCGC
>JBARWR010000420.1:0-3762 GCA_049646915.1 Microbacterium sp. | reverse complement strand
AGGCGGAGGCGGCGCCCGAGATCGTGGCGGGATCCACTCGGCTGAACTCCGGCACCGCGCAGAAGCTGGTGCTGAACATGCTCTCGACGCTCGCCATGGTGCAGCTCGGCAAGGTGTACGGCAACCTCATGGTCGATGTGAGATCCACCAACGAGAAGCTGCGCGCCCGCGCAGAGCGCATCGTCATCGCCGCCACCGGATGCACCCCGGGTGAAGCCGCGCGGGCGCTCGCCGCCGCGGACGGATCCGTCAAGCTCGCGATCGGGATCGTGTCGTCCGGGGCGGATGCCGATGCCGTGCGCGACGCCCTCACGGCATCGGACGGGCATCTGCGTGAGGCGCTCGCCGCGCTCGGCTCCGGCCCCGCTGCCGACTCGGCTGAGTAGGGGCCGAGTAGGCTTGAACATCATGAACGACGCGCCCATCGGCATCTTCGACTCCGGAGTCGGCGGGCTGACGGTAGCCAGGGCCATCCGCGCTCAGCTGCCTCAGGAATCGCTCGTCTACATCGGTGACACCGCCCACTCGCCCTACGGCCCCAAGCCCATCGCCGACGTGCGCAGGTACAGCCTCGAGGTGCTCGACACCCTCGTCGAGCAGGGCGTGAAGATGCTCGTGATCGCCTGCAACACGGCATCCGCCGCCATGCTCCGCGATGCACGCGAGCGCTACGACGTGCCCGTCATCGAAGTGATCGGTCCCGCCGTCCGCCGGGCGGTGTCGACCACCCGCAACGGCCGCATCGGCGTGATCGGCACGGTAGGCACCATCGGCTCGCGCGCCTACCAGGACATGCTCGAGGTCAACGAGCGGCTCGAGGTGTTCACCGCGGCGTGCCCGCGCTTCGTCGAATTCGTCGAGGCGGGGATCACCGGCACTACGGAGGTGCTCGCCACAGCCGAGGACTACCTCGCACCGCTGCGGGACGCCGGTGTCGACACGCTAGTGCTGGGGTGCACCCACTATCCCTTCCTCCGTGGCGCGATCAGCTACGTGATGGGCGACGGCGTCTCGCTGGTCTCCAGCGACGACGAGACCGCAGCCGACGTGTACCGTCAGCTCGTGCGCAGCGACCTGCTCGCCTCGCCCGATGCCGTTCCGACCCATGTGTACGAGGCCACCGGCGCCTCGGCCGACGATTTCACCGCACTCGCCAACCGGCTGATGGGCCGCGAGGTGCGCGACGTGCAGCTCGTGCAGACCGGCGTCATCACCCTTCCCGATCTCTCCGGGTTCGACGACGTCGACCCTGCCGCTTTCCCCGCCTGAAACCTCCGAGAGGAAACCATGTCAGACATCGTCCGCGCCGACGGCCGCAGCACCGACCAGCTCCGTGAGGTCACCATCGAACGCGGCTGGTCCGCACACGCCGAGGGCTCGGCGCTGATCAGCTTCGGCGGCACCAAGGTGCTGTGCACGGCATCGTTCACGAACGGCGTACCACGCTGGCTGACCGGCAAGGGCAAGGGCTGGGTCACCGCCGAGTACGCGATGCTGCCGCGGGCCACGAACAGCCGCAACGACCGCGAGAGCGTGAAGGGCCGCATCGGCGGGCGCACGCACGAGATCTCCCGGCTGATCGGCCGTGCGCTGCGCGCCGTCGTCGACACCAAGGCGCTGGGCGAGAACACCATCGTCATCGACTGCGACGTGCTGCAGGCCGACGGCGGCACCCGCACCGCGGCGATCACGGGCGCGTACGTCGCCCTCGCGGATGCGATCGAGTGGGGGCGTGAGAAGAAGTTCATCGGCAAGAACTCCACCCCGCTGCTGGACACCGTCGCCGCGGTCTCGGTCGGCATCATCGACGGCGAGCCCATGCTGGATCTGGCATACGTCGAGGACGTGCGCGCGGAGACCGACATGAACATCGTCGTCACAGGCCGTGGACTGTTCGTCGAGGTGCAGGGCACCGCCGAGGGCGCGCCGTTCGACAAGCGCGAGCTGGACGCCCTGCTGGAGCTGGGCGTGAACGGCTGCGCATCGCTCAAGGAGCAGCAGCTGGCGGCGCTGGCGGCGAACGCCTGATGCGCGTCGTCCTCGCCACGCACAATCCGCACAAGGTCGCCGAGTTCCAGCAGATCGTCGCGGCGACGCGCCCCGATCTCGAGGTCGTCGGCTACGACGGACCCGAGCCGGTCGAGGACGGCGTGACGTTCGCCGCGAACGCGCTGATCAAGGCGCGCGCTGCCGCCGCGCACACGGGGCTGGCGGCTCTGGCCGACGACTCCGGCATCTGCGTCGACGTGCTGGGCGGCTCACCCGGCGTGTTCTCGGCGTACTGGGCCGGGCAGAAGAAGGATGCCGTCGCCAACCTCGAGCTGCTGCTGGACCAGCTGCGTGACGTCGCCGATCCGCACCGCACCGCGCAGTTCCACTCCACCATCGCTCTGGTGACGCCGGACGGCTCCGAGCAGACGGTGGTCGGCGTCTGGCCGGGACGACTCGCACACGAGGCATCGGGGGAGGGCGGCTTCGGCTACGATCCGATCTTCATCCCGGACGGCCAGGGAACGGGCACCGAGCGCACGGTCGGTCAGTTCACGGATGCCGAGAAGCAGTCCCAGTCGCACCGGGCCCGCGCCTTCCAGGCGCTGATCCCGCTGCTCGCCGCGCTTTAGCCGCGATGCCTCTGCGCTGAGTGGATCTGCTCTGTGTAGATCTGCTCTGTGTATATCTGCTCTGGGCAGAGCCGCTCTGAGCAGATTCGCGTGCCCGGATGTCGGCAGCGGCGCACGCTGGAGGCATGACCGAAGAGAAGACCACTGCACAGTTCGGAACCGAGGCACGTCGCGCCCTCTTTCATGAGCGGGTGCTCGTGCTCGACGGCGAACTCGACGACGACAACGGCACGCTGCTGATGACGCAGCTGCTGGCGCTGTCCGCCGAGGACCCCGTCGCCGACATCGCCCTTTGGATCCACTCTCCCGGCGGCTCCGTGCCGTCGATGCTCGGGATCCGCGACATCATGAAGCTGATTCCCAACGATGTGGCCACGCTCGCCCTGGGAACCGCAGCCAGCGCGGGTCAGTTCCTGCTCTCGGCCGGCACGAAGGGCAAGCGTCGCGCTCTGCCGCACGCGCGGGTGCTCATGCATCAGGGCTCGGCCGGCATCGGCGGGTCGGCCGGTGAGCTCGAGACTCAGGCCGACGACCTTCGCCACCTGCGCGACACCGTGCTGGGCCTCATCGCAGAAGACACCGGCCAGCCGGTCGAGCGCGTCTTCGCGGACTCGCTGCACGACCGCTGGTACACAGCGGCGCAGTCCGAGGAGTACGGATTCATCGACGAGATCGTCGACTCCATCACACAGATCTCCCCGCGCCGAAGGGCGCGGATCGGACTGGGATCGGATGCCGCGGCATCCGCCCAGGAAGGGCAGCAGTCATGACCGGCTACACCATCCCCAACGTCATCGCCCAGCATCCGCGAGGCGAGCGCATCATGGATGTCTACTCGCACCTGCTCGCCGAACGCATCATCTACCTCGGCACCGGCATCGACGCAGGGGTCGCGAATGCGCTGATCGCACAGCTGCTGCACCTCGACTCGGACAATCCGGACTCCGGCATCCAGCTCTACGTCAACAGCGAGGGCGGAGATCCGGGGGCGGCTCTCGCGATCTACGACACGATGCGCCACATCCGTCCGGCGGTGGCGACGACGGTGGTCGGCCAGGCGATCGGTCCGGCGGCGCTGCTGGCAGCCGCCGGCGCACCGGGGTCACGTGCGGCCCTCGGACACGCCCGCATCGTGCTGCAT
>JBARWR010000419.1:0-8580 GCA_049646915.1 Microbacterium sp. | reverse complement strand
CAGCTCGGCCGAGTACTCGGCCGCCAGGCGCTCGTTCGCGGCGGTCGTGTAGATCGGGATGCCGGCGGCGTCGGCGGCCTCGCGCAGCTCGGGGAGGACGAGCGCGCGCAGCGCCTTGCCTCTGCCGGTGCCAGGCCAGGCGGCGACGTGATCCTCGACGTGCCATCCCTCGGCTGTGGCGACGATCGCGAGCACAGCGTCGTGCACCGCGTCACGACGGGTGTCAAGAAGTCTCAAGGCGTCGAGTTCACGCAAGAGCTGTCGGCCTCCCCGCTGCACGCCGTGCGCATCGTGCAGCGCACGCGCACCCTCGGCACCGTGTTCGGCAACGTCATCACCGCGATCGTCGTGATCGTCGCAACCCTCGCTATCCTCAGCGTCACCCTCCCCGACATCACGGGGGCGTTCGCACTCATCACCGCTGCTGTCGGCGCGGGGCTCGGATTCGGCGCACAGAGCCTCATCAAGGATGTGCTCAACGGCATGTTCATGGTCGCCGAAGACCAGTTCGGGGTCGGTGACATCGTCGACGTCGGCGAGGCGACGGGCACGGTGGAGTCGGTCGGCATCCGGGTCACCAGCATCCGCAGCGTCGACGGCACCCTGTGGTGGGTGCGCAACGGCGAAATGCTGCGGGTCGGCAACATGTCGCAGGGTTGGGCGCGTGTCATCATCGACCTGCCGGTGCCCTACCAGACTGATCTGGCGGCGGTGCAGCACACCGTGCTGCAGACCGCAACAGACTTCTCCGAAGACCCGAACTGGCGCCGCAAGGTGCTCGAGCGGCCCGAGATCTGGGGCATCGAGTCGATCAGCGCCGAGGCGATGGTCATGCGCCTCGTGCTCAAGGTGCGCCCGGCCGAGCAGTGGGCCATGGCCCGCGAACTGCGGGCGCGCATCAAGGCGGCGCTCGATGAGGCCGGTATCAGCATCCCCTCACTCAACCGTGTTGTCATGGACCCAACGGGCCGACCCACCGTGCGACGGCTCGACACCCAGACCCAGGAGCAGGCATGAACGAACAGCCCCCCGGTGCGATGAGCCCGGTGATCCTGCGCCGTGGCGAGCACGCACCAGCGGCGGAGGACAGCCTCTGGCATCAGGTCGGCGGCCGTCCCACGTTCGAGAGGCTCGTGCGCGCGTTCTACGAAGGTGTGCAGCACGACGACGTGCTGTGGCCCATGTATCCCGCCGACGACCTCGAGGGTGCGATCCAGCGCCTCACCGGCTTTCTCGAACAGTACTGGGGCGGGCCGGCCACCTACAGCCAGAAGCGCGGGCATCCAAGGCTTCGGATGCGGCACGCCGCATTCAAAGTCAACCCCGCGGCCCGCGACCGATGGCTCCACCACATGCTCGCGGCGCTCGACTCGCTCGAGCTGCCGCCGCTGCAGCACGAGGCGTTCCGCGACTACCTCGAGCGCGCAGCCCACTCGCTCGTGAACACGTTCGAGGAGTAGACCGCATCAAGCTCGCTGGGAGTGCCCGGCCGGTTCGCCCGGTGACTCCTGCTGCAACTCGTTGAGGTAGTTGTAGATGGTGTATCGACTCACTTCGAGGTTCTTTGCCGCCAGGTCGACGGATTCCCGCAAGGTGAAGAACCCGCGGCGCTGAAGCTCGCCGACGACGCGAACCTTGTGCGCCTTCTTCATCAACCCCACTTCGACCCCAGATGCGGTGATCGCATCGTTGAGAATCCCCTGGGTCAGCGACTCGACCGATGCGGGGAAGGTCTCTTGAACGACCGTCGGCGGCGAGAGGTCCTCCTGCTCGGTCGAGACGAACCCGTTGAGGATTCTGCGCACCTGCTGCAACTCGGTCACGTCGGAGTTCATGCACAGCGCGACAACGGCCCGCCCGCTCGGTGCTCGAAAGAACAGCGACGACGAACGCATCTCCGGCCCGCCCTCGACCCTCGTGCGATACCCGATGAGATCCTCGATCGGGTTCTCGCTGAAGGTGCGCAGCCCGAGATCCGTCGGTGGACCGCCAGGGCCACGCCCTGTCATCGGATCGGCAATCGCGACGATGGTGTGAGGAAACCGCGTCAGATCGTGCAGCACGACCTCCGTGCGCAGAACCAGTGTTCGAGACAGTCCGGTGACAATCTGCGCGACGACCTGCACGACCACCTGCGCGTACGCTTTCTCCTCATCCGAGAACTCGTCCGGAACCTGCGTCTTCGATCCCATCTAACTGGTGCCCTTCTTTCCGTCGGCAGCGCCTTGCACTCAGGCTGCTTCAGCGAACCCTACCCGTCGTGCCCCGAACCTGAGCGATACGCAACACAGGTCAATTCGAACGACAGTCCGAACGCGAGACTCGCTACCCCCACTGCCGTCCTCGTCGGTGGAATCACCTCACCCAGGTATTCGGTGAAGGCCTCGTTCATGCGCGGCCAATCCGCAAGATCGGTCAGGTAGCACGTGACTTGGACGAGGTCCTGCAGCGCGAATCCCTCGGCGTTCAGCAGCAGTTCGACGTTCGCGAGTGCGGTGCGGGTCTCGGCATGAATCCCTTCGGCACGCTCACTGGTGACCGGGTCGAGGCCACCCTGGCCGGATAAGAAGAGAAAGTCGCCCGCGCGCCTCACCGTTGAATAGGGCCCCATGGCGCGCGGCACGGCCTTCACGTCGTTCTCGGACATCGGTCAGATTCTCCTGTCGATCGTGAGGTGGATCGCCACGGGGCACTATCCCCAGACGGCTGACGCATACCGCGCGAAGTTGGCACCCAACACCTTCTCGATTCGGGTGCTGCCGTAGCCGTTCCGCTTCAGCGCCGCCTCGAGGTCACGATACTTCTCGATGCCGCTGAAGCCCTCCGGGTACGGGGGAAGCCCCGGTTCCTCACCCGGTGCTGAGATACCAAGCGACTGACGGAAGCGAACGGCGTCGCCGTACATCCGCTCCGCCTCGTCGCGATCCTCAACGTCGCAGACACCATGGTCGGTGCCGATGCCGATAGCGTCCTCTCCGCAGACGTTGATCGCATGGTCGATATGCGCGAAGACGTCGTCGTACGTGAATGTGCGGCCCAGCGCGAGGTACGGCATCACGTACACCCCGACATAGCCGCCGAGGTCGGCGATCGCCCTCAACTCCTCGTCGGTCTTGTTGCGCGGAATGTCGGCCAGCGCGGCACAGCCGGTATGGCTGATGCACGGCGGCTGGTCATTCGTTGAGCACGCGATCACGTCCATGGTCAGTCGGTAGCTGCCGTGCGAGAGGTCCACGATCAGGTTGTGCTCATGGAGGCTTGCGACGGCGTCGCGCCCGAAGTCGCTCAGTCCGGAATCATGTGGTGCGAGCGACCCCGATCCCAGTTTGTTCTGGCCGTTATACGTGAGTTGCACGATGCGCACCCCACCCTGCTTGAGCACATCGATCCGGGATAGGTCGTGGCCGATCATTGCGGCGTTCTGGAGGCCGTAGATGACGCCGACCCCGCCGTCGCCCGCAGCGTCGAGGTCATCGGCAGACAGTACTTTGTGTAGCCGGCCACCGCTCGCAGCGATGGCTCCATCGAGCCGTGCGATGTTGTCCAGAGTGAGCTCGAAGTCATCGGTGAGGGCGACCGTCACGTTGCCCGCAGTCAGGCCGGACCGGATCACCGAGTCGAGGGCACGCTCGGTCGGGGCGGCGAGAACTCCCGCCAGCTGCTCGGTCGTGAACGCGAATGGATCATCGAGGAACGCGAGCGAGTCGATGATGGCCGGGGATGCGAGCGAGCCCTCGCCATGAACTGCGGTTTCGCTGGACGACATGCGAGTTCCCTTCGTTGCGTCGTGCGTCGGAGACGTGGCGATCAGTGGAGCACCGCGTTCAAGAACTCCCGGGTTCGCGGATGCGTCGGGTGCGTGAAGACGGATTCTGGCGATCCGGACTCGACGACCATGCCACCGAACATGAACACCACCCGATCGGCCACCTGGCGGGCGAACCCGATCTCATGCGTGACCACCACCATGGTCATCCCCGTGCTGGCCAGATCGCGCATGACGGCGAGCACCTCGCCGACGAGTTCGGGATCGAGCGCACTGGTCGGCTCGTCGAAGAGCATGGCATCCGGATGCATGGCCAGCGCGCGCGCGATCGCGGCTCGTTGCCGCTGACCGCCCGACAGTTGGCGCGGATAGTGGTGCTCCTTATCGGCGAGCCCGACCTTTCCGAGCAACTCGCGCGCATCGGCGATCGCCGCAGCCCGCGAGGACTTGAGCACGCCGATGGGCGCTTCGATGATGTTCTGCAGCACCGTGAAGTGCGGAAAGAGGTTGAAGTGCTGAAACACCATCCCGATCCGCCTGCGCTGCGCACAAACCTCGGCGGGTGGCAGTTCGTGGAGTCGGTCGCCAACGAGCCGATAGCCGATGGTTCTCCCGTCAACCTTGACCAGGCCCGAGTCGGGGGTCTCAAGATGGTTGAGCGTGCGCAGCAGTGTCGTCTTTCCGGACCCCGACGGGCCCAGGATGCAGACGACCTCACCTTTTTCCACAGCCAGATCCACGTCGTTGAGCACGAGGAGTTCGCCGAACCGCTTCGAGACGTTCGTGGCTTCGATGAAATGTGTCGCTGCTGCACTCATGCCGCAAGATCCTTCGAATAGTACTTCTCGATGAAGTACTGGCCGATCGATGCGATGGCAACCAGGATCAAGTACCAGAACGCCGCCACGACCAGCATCTCGATCACACGGTAATTGGTGCTCGCAATGTTGGTCGTCTGCGTGAGCAAGTCGCCACCTGCGATGACGGACACCAGGCTCGTGCTCTTGATCAGGGTCACGAACTGGTTTCCGGCCGGCGGAATGATCACTCGAAGCGCCTGCGGAAGGACGATCCGGCGCGTCGCCCGTGACGGCGTCATGCCGAGGCTCGCCGCGGCCTCGAGCTGGCCCCGATCCACCGAAAGCACTCCGGCTCGGATCACCTCTGACATGTAGGCGCCCTCGGCGAGAGCGAGGCCGATGACTGCAGCTGTGAAGGGCACGATCAGGTCATTCGTCTCGATCGAGAAGAACTGGATGTCGGTGAACGGGATTCCCAGCGTGATATTGCGAGCGATGAGTCCGATGTTGCCCCACAGCAGCAGCTGGAGCAGCACCGGCACACTCCGGAAGAGCAGGATGTAGGCGGAGCTCATTGCGCGCAGGACTGGGTTCCCCGCCAATCGCCCCAGGGCCACGAGAAGTCCGACGACCGTACCCAGGAGCATCGAGTACACCGACAGCTGCACCGTGACCGAGACACCCTTGAGAATCGGCGGGGCGAAGAGATATCGCAAGGTGACCGACCAGTCGAGCACAGGGTTGGTGGCCAGGCCGTACACCACTCCGGTGGCCGCGAGCAACACGGCCACCGCGAGCACCCACGGCCAGGACCGACGGCGGCGCACTATCGCATACGCCGCCGCGGGCGACACCGACGCCTCAAGCTCCCCTGGGTCAGCGGGTCGACGCTCACTGAGCGAAGGCATCGGTTCCGGCACCGTTGATCACCACCTGCTCGGGGGAGACTGCCAGTTCACCCACCCCATATCGGTTGAGGATCTCCAGATAGGTTCCATCTTCGACGATCCCGCGGAGGGCGAGCTGAATCGCCTCACCGAGCCCCGGACGGTTCTTCGCGTACGCGAACCCTGCAGGATTCTCCGGGTAGCGCTCGTCGGCGATCGAGAAGAGCTCGCCACCGTCGGTCTCGTTGACCATGTACAGGAACGACACCGAGGGCCCCACGAACGCGTCGAGACGACCGGACTGCACCTGAACCTGGGCGTCGCTCGTTCCGGGATACTCCCGAATGTCGATCGACGCCTCGCCGGCCGCGGTGCACTCAGCACTGGCAGCCTCCACGAGCGCAAGTTGCTGCCCGCCCGCGAGAACGCCGACACTGTGGCCGCACGCGGACGCCAGACCAGTGATCCCGGCAGGGTTGTCCTTCAGCACCAAGAGCGCGTTCTCCGACCGCAGCCAGTCGACGAAGTCGAGTTGTTCCTGCCGTGCCGGCGTATCGGAGATGACACCCGCAGAGAGGTCGAAATTGCCGGACTGAACGCCGGTGACAATGCCCGAGAACTGCGCCTCGTGCCACTCCATCTGCACGCCGAGCGCATCGCCGACCGCATTGACAATCTCGTAGCCGGCGCCGATGAGCTCGCCGTCCTCATCGAAGTAGATCGACGGCGGAACCCCAAACGGCGTGCCGACTTTCAACACGTTCGATGCGAGCACGTCCTCGGGCAGCAATGCCCGAGCCGCTTGGTTGACGACACCGGGCGCGTCATCCGGAGCAGACGTGTCGTCGGCGGCGCAGCCTGCAAGGACGGCCGACACGGCGAGAGCCGACAGAACGGCCGCGAGTCTCTGAGAACGAATCACGAGTAGACCTCTTCTCGACACACTTGCAGCCACCATGGATGCAAGATTATGTTGAGAGCATACACATTCCGTTGAGAATGCACACCCCCGTATTCCTCGCCGCGATGTGGTACCGAGTCCCCCGACTGATCAAAGGAGATCACATGTATCGGAGCCTGCTGCCTGACGTGGACCTTCCCGTCGTCTCCGTGTTCGACTACCTCTTTGCCGACTTGGATGACCCGACACTCGACTCCGTCGCGATCGTCGACGGCGTCTCTGGCGATGAGACCACCTACCGGCAACTGATCGCTCAGATCGAGTCGTTCGCCGGCGCCCTGGTCGCGCGCGGGGTGGGAACGAGCACGACCGTGGGTCTCCTGTGCCCGAACATCCCCGCGTTCGCCACGGTCTTTCACGGAATCCTGCGCGCCGGGGCGACGGCGACCACGATCAACTCCCTGTATACCGACGACGAGATCACGAATCAGCTCTCGGATGCCGACGCGCAGTGGCTCGTCACGGTTTCCCCGCTGCTCGCCGGGGCCAAGAGCGCTGCCGCGCGAGTCGGCATCCCGGACGACCGGCTGATCGTCATCGACGGGGCCCCCGGTCATCCCGACCTGGCCGGCATGCTGCGCGAAGGGCACCGCGCCCCCGAGGTGTCGTTCGACCCGGCTACCCATGTCGCCGTGCTGCCGTACTCGTCGGGCACCACCGGTCGGCCAAAGGGCGTGATGCTCACGCACCGCAACCTCGTCAGCAACGTGGCCCAGTGCTCGTCGGTGATCTCCCTGCGCAAAGACGATCGTGTGCTCGCCGTGCTGCCGTTCTTTCACATCTACGGCATGACCGTGTTGCTGAACTATGCGCTCGCCGGGCGCGCGGGGCTGGTGACGATGCCCAGATTCGACCTCCCTGAGTTCTTGCGGATCGTCTCGGAGCATCTGGTGACCTGGGTCTTCATCGCACCCCCGATCGCAGTCGCACTGGCCAAGCATCCGATCGTCGACGACTACGACCTCTCGCACGTCAAGGTGATCTTCTCGGGCGCTGCCCCGCTCGACGGCTCGCTGGCGATAGCCGTTGCCGACAGGCTCGGATGCAAGGTGTGCCAGGGCTATGGCATGACCGAGACCAGCCCGGTCCTGAATGCGATCCCGTTCGAGCGCGACGACCTGGATCGCTCGAGTGTGGGACTGCTGCTGGCAAACACCGAGGCTCGAATCGTCGACCCCGACAGCGGTCGCGACGTGGCCGACTCTGCTGACGGGGAGAGCGCGCGAGGAGAGCTCTGGGTGCGCGGCCCGCAAGTCATGGCGGGCTACCTGAACCGACCAGATGCCACGGCCGACATGATCGACGACGACGGATGGCTGCACACCGGCGACATCGCGACCGTCACCCCGGATGGCGCATTCCGCATCGTGGATCGGCTCAAGGAACTCATCAAGTACAAGGGATACCAGGTCGCGCCCGCGGTGCTGGAGGCCCTGCTGCTCGAGCATCCGTCGATCGCGGATGCCGCGGTGGTGGGCGCGAACGACGCGGACGGCCAGGAGGTGCCGAAAGCGTTCGTGGTGGCGCAGCCCGGTGCGGCCCTGTCTGCCGAAGAGGTGATGGACTTCGTCGCCGACCGCATCGCTCCGCACGAGAAGGTGCGGATCGTGGAGTTCGTGGATCAGATCCCGAAGTCCAGTTCAGGCAAGATCCTGCGCAAGGACCTGCGCACCCCGGTGGGCTGACCCACCGCGAGCGCGGCCTCAGCCGACGCGCTGCAGCACCGAGCGCGCGTGCCGCAGCACCGGCTCGTCGATCATCTGCCCACGAAACCGGAACGCGCCACGCTCCCCCTCCGCAGCGTCGAGCACCGCGCGAGACCACTCGATCGCGTCCTTGGAGGGTGCGTAGGCAGACCGGATCGAGAAGGTGTTGGGTGCCAACTTCGCGCGGTATGCGTCAGCCGTCTGGGGATAGTGCCCCGTGGCGATCCACCTCACGATCGACAGGAGAACCTGACCGATGTCCGAGAACGACGTGAAGGCCGTGCCGCGCGCCATGGGGACCTATTCAACGGTGAGGCGCGCGGGCGACTTTCTCTTCTTATCCGGCCAGGGTGGCCTCGACCCGTTCACCAGTGAGCGTGCCGAAGGGATTCATGCAGAGACCCGCACCTCACTCGCGAACGTCGAACGGCTGCTGAACGCCGAGGGATTCGCGCTGCAG
>JBARWR010000418.1:0-7744 GCA_049646915.1 Microbacterium sp. | reverse complement strand
GCGCAGACCCGACCCCGCGAACGCCCTCGGGCGGGTAGCGCAGCGCGGCGACGGCCGCGCTGGCCTCGTCTGCGGAGCCGACCATCGGCACGAGCAGGTTCTGCGCACCGGCATCCAGCACCTGCTTGATGATGACGGGATCGTTGACAGGCACGCGCACCACCGTGGTCACCGGGTAGGCGGCGATCACCTGCAGCTGCTGCTGGACGGTGATGAGCGTGTTGGGGCCGTGCTCCATGTCGATCAGCAGCCAGTCGACGCCGGAGCCGGCGCAGATCTCCGCGAGCAGGGGAGACCCTGTGCTCAGCCACATCCCGATCAAGGGGCGTTCGGCGCCCTCGAGCACCTCGCGGAAGGTGGGGTCTAGACGAAACGGCATTCGATGGTCCCCATCTCGCGGTAGTCGCACAGCACGGCGTCGCCGCGCGAGACCCACATGGGCCTCGTGAACGATCCTGCCAGGATCAGCTCGCCGGCCTCCAGACGCTGTCCGTGCTGGTGGAACTTGTTCGCCAGCCACGCGACGCCCATCGCCGGGTTCCCGAGCACGCCCGCGGCGACCCCGGTCTCCTCGATCTGGCCGTTGCGGGAGAGCACGCCGGGCACCCAGCGCAGGTCGATCTCATCCACCTTCCGGCGCACATCTCCGAGCACCATCGCCCCGTAGGCTGCGTTGTCGCTGATCGTGTCGACGATCGTGCGCCCCTCCAGCTCGATGTGCGAGTTGAGCACCTCGAGCGCGGGGACGACGTAGTCGACGGCCGCCAGAACCTTCTCGAGCGTGCAGTCCGGACCCTCCAGCGGCGCCTTCAGTGCGAACGCCAGCTCGACCTCGATGCGCACGTTGGAGAATTCGTCGAACGGGATGTCGTCGCCGGAGCGGTACACGGTGTCGTCGAACATCACCCCGTAGTCGGGCTCGGTGATCCCCGTCGCCTGCTGCATGGCCTTCGAGGTCAGCCCGATCTTGCGGCCCACGAGCGTCCGGCCCGCAGCGAGCTGCGAGTCGCGCCAGACGCCCTGGATCGCGTAGGAGTCCTCGATCGTGGCATCCGGATGCCGTGCGGTGATGCGCGGCATCACGCTGCGCGTGCGCTCGGCCTCGGCGAGTTCTGCGGCGAGTGCCGCGATGGTGTCGGGTGGGAGGGTCACAGCTGGTGGCCCAGCTTGTACTCGCCCTGCTTCCACTCGGGCATCGGGGTCTCATCGAGGGGCCGTGTGTAGCTGAAGCCGTCGGCGCCGATCGTGACGGCCAATTCGCTGGCGTCGGTGCGGGCGTGCACCGGCTGCGGGTTGCCGTCCAGATCGAGCACGGGCGAGGCATCCGTGTACCAGCTCGGCACCACCGGGTTGCCCCACCAGTCGCGGCGCTGATTGTCGTGCACATCCCAGGTGATGACCGGGTTGTCGGGGTCGCCGGTGTAGTAGTCCTGCGTGTAGATCTCCACGCGATGCCCGTCGGGGTCGCGCAGGTAGAGGTAGAACGCGTTGGAGACACCGTGTCGGCCGGGGCCGCGCTCGATGGCATCCGAGTGCCGGCGGGCACCCAGGATGTCGCAGATCGCGAGGATGTTGTGCTTCTCGTGCGTCGCGAAGGCGACGTGATGCATGCGCGGTCCGTCGCCGCCGGTCATGGCCGTATCGTGCACGGTGGGCTTGCGGCGCATCCAGGCGGCGTACACGGTGCCCTCTTCATCCTGGATGTCCTCGGTGACGCGGAAGCCCAGCGACTGCATGAAGTTCACCGCGCGCGGCACGTCGGGGGTCACCTGGTTGAAGTGGTCCAGGCGCACCAGCTCCCCGGGCGTGTGCAGGTCGTAGCGCCACGACAGCCGCTCGACGTGCGTGGTGGCGAAGAAGAACTCGTAGGGGAAGCCGAGCGGGTCGATCACGCGCACCGAGTCGCCGATGCCCTTGACGAAGCCGTCCGGGTTGCGGCGCACATCGCAGCCGAGTTCGGTGTAGAAAGCGACGGCCTTGTCGAGGTCTTCCGCAGAGCGCACCCGGTACGAGAACGCCGCGACCGCAGCGACCGGCCCCTTGCGCAGGATGAGATTGTGGTGGATGAACTCCTCCGTCGAGCGCAGGTAGATCGCCTGATCATCCTCCTCGGTGACGTACAGGCCCAGGATGTCGACGTAGAACTCACGGGATGCCGCGAGGTCGGTGACGACGAGCTCCATGTACGCGCAGCGCAGGATGTCGGGCGGGGATGCCTGCGGGGCGGCGATCGGGTTGTCCGAGCGGATCGGCGCCTCCTGGCTCACGTAGAAGCCGGAGGAGGTGAGGGTCATTTCATCGCGGTGGGTCATGTCAGCGTCCTTGCTTGTCTGAGGGTGATTCGGCGGTCAGCGAGGGTCGGTGGCGTCGAGATCCTGTTTGCCGAATGCAGGGTTGTGCGGCTCGCCGAGCGTGATGTGCACGCTCTGCTGGTCGGTGTAGAAGTCGATCGAGCGGTAGCCGCCCTCGTGCCCCAACCCCGACGCCTTGACCCCGCCGAACGGCGTGCGCAGGTCACGCACGTTGTTCGAGTTCAGCCACACCATGCCGGCCTCGACCGAGCCCGCGAAGTTGTGCGCGCGCTTGAGGTCATTGGTCCAGATATAGGCGGCGAGCCCGTAGCGAGTGTTGTTGGCGAGCGCGAGTGCCTCTTCGTCGGTGTCGAAGGGCGTGATCGCGACGACCGGGCCGAAGATCTCCTCCTGGAAGATGCGGGCATCCGGCGACACATCGGCGAACGCGGTCGGGGCCACGTAGTTGCCGGTGGGGAATCCCTCGGGTCGTCCGCCGCCGGCGATCAGCCGGCCCTCGGTCTTCCCGATCTCGACGTAGCTCATCACCTTGTCGTAGTGCTCGGGGTGCACGAGAGCCCCGACCTCGGTGGTCGGGTCGTGCGGCAGGCCGACCTTCACGCGGCTGGTGAGCTCGGCGAAGCGCTCGACGAACTCGTCGTAGATCGTGCGCTCCACGATGATGCGGCTGCCGGCTGTGCAGCGCTCGCCGTTGAGGGAGAAGACGCCGAAGATGCAGGCGTCCACGGCGGTCTCGAGATCGGCGTCGGCGAACACCACGGCGGGGCTCTTGCCGCCCAGCTCCATGGACAGGCCCTTCAGGAAGGGGGCTGAGTTCGCGAAGATCAACTGACCGGTCGAGCTCTCACCGGTGAAGGAGATCAGCGGGACGTCGGGATGCTTCACCAGAGCGTCCCCGGCATCCTCGCCGAGCCCGTTGACCAGGTTGAAGACGCCCTTCGGCAGCCCCGCCTCCTCGAAGATCCCCGCCCAGAGGGATGCTGACAGCGGTGTGAACTCGGCGGGCTTGAGCACCACGGTGTTACCGGTCGCCAGCGCGGGGCCGAGCTTCCAGGACTCCAGCATGAACGGGGTGTTCCACGGGGTGATGAGTCCGGCGACCCCGATCGGCTTGCGGTTGACGTAGTTCATCTGCTTGCCGGGCACCTTGAACGCGTCATCCGCCTGCGCGACGATCAGGTCGGCGAAGAAGCGGAAGTTCTCGGCGGCGCGCCGCGCCTGACCGAGCGCCTGGGTGATCGGCAGGCCCGAGTCGAACGACTCCAGCTCGGCGAGGCGGGCGTCGCGCGACTCGACGATGTCGGCGATGCGGTGCAGCACGCGGCTTCTCTCGCGCGGCAGCATCCGCGGCCACGGGCCCTCGGTGAACGCGCGACGCGCAGCGACGACCGCGCGCTCGATGTCGGCCTTCTTGCCCGCCGCGGCGTGCACATAGGTCTCGTTGGTCACCGGGTTGAGCACCTCGAAGGTGTCGCCGTCGATGGAGTCGACGAACTCGCCGTCGATGTAGTGCTGGATCCTGCTGGGCAGGTCGGTCGGGGTGTGGACCTCGGTCATCATCGTCCTTCTTCACTGTCTTGTGCATCAACGGGTCGGGCATCGCCGTGGTGTGCATGGTGGGCGGCCAGGAACGCGTCCATGGTGCGCCAGCGGTGGTCACGTGCGGCGAGCTCGATCTCCAACGGCGCAGCGCCGCTGCGGATGAGCTCGAGGATCTGTCCGTGCTCGTCGACCGAGTCGTGCGCGCGGCCGGGGACGAACGCGAACGAGGTGTCGCGGATGCCGGCCAGCCGGCTCCAGCCGCGGTGCACCAGGTCGAGGATGTGCGGGTTCGGGCACGGCTCGTACAGCACGGAGTGGAACTGCTGGTTCAGCTGCGTGAACATGTGCGCGTCGAAATGACCGAGCAGCAGTCGCATCCGCTCGTTGATCTCCTCCGCGCGATCGAGCGCATCGGCATCGATCAGGGGCGCGGACATCGACGTCGCCGCGCCCTCGACCAGACCGAGGGTCTGCATCGTGTGCGCGTACTCGCTCTCGTCGACCAGCGCCACATGCGCGCCGATGTTGCGCTCGAACGTCACCAGACCTTCGGCCTCGAGCCGTCGGATCGCCTCGCGCACCGGGACCACGCTCATGTCGAGCTCACCGGCGATCGCGCCGAGCACCAGCCGGTACCCGGGCACGAAGGCGCGGGAGATGATGCGCGAGCGGATCCAGGCGTAGGCCTGCTCGGACTTGCTTCCTTCACGGACCAGCGTGGTGCTCATGAGCGCTCCCGGGACTCGTACTTCGCGCGCCATTCGTCGTTCATCGGGAAGAGGCCGTCGACAGGATGTCCTGCCGCGACCTGCTCGGCGATCCAGGTGTCCTGATCCTCCTGCGCGAGGGCCGCATCGGCGATGTCCTCGGCGAGGGAGGCGGGGATGACGATCACGCCGTCGCCGTCGCCGACGATGACATCGCCGGGCTGCACGGCCGCGCCGCCGCAGGCCACGGTGACGTCGACCTTCCACGGCACGTGCCGCCGTCCCAGCACCGAGGGGTGCGCGCCTTTCGAGAACACCGGCAGGCCGATCTCGGCGACCATGTCGAAGTCGCGCACGCCGCCGTCGGTCACGACGCCCGCCGCACCGCGGGTCTTCGCGCGCAGCGCCAGGATGTCGCCGAGGGTTCCGGTGCCGGCGTCTCCGCGGGCTTCGATGACGATGATCTCGCCTTCGCCGACGGCGTCGAACAGTCGCTTCTGCGCGTTGTACCCGCCGCCGTGGGTCTTGAAGAGGTCCTCACGGGCGGGGATGAAGCGCAGCGTCCGTGCCGTTCCGACGATCTTCGTGCCAGGCAGGTTCGCCGAGACGTCGTCGATGAAGCAGGAGTGCAGGCCGCGCTTGCGCAGCTGGCTGGACAGCCCGGCGGTCGGGGCCGCCTCGAGCTTGGCGCGCAGCTCGGGAGTGAGTGCGAGGGGTGCACCCGCGACAGGAGTTTCGCCCGCAACAGGAGGATTCTGCGCGGATCGTCCTGTGTTCGCCGAATCTCCTGTCCCCGATGAAACGGATGCCGATGCAGCGGCTTCCGCGGGAAGGCCGGCCGCCTCGCGCGATCCCCAGGCCTCGGCGCGCTGGAGGTCGTCCACCGCGGGCAGAGATCCGAGCGTCTCGTCGAACGGCGTCTCGCCCTGAGTGACGGTCGTGACGAGGCGACCGGAGGTCGGTGCGCCCTCGGCATCCGGGGCATCCACCTCGATCTCCACCACGTCGCCCGGCACGATCACCGACGAGCCCGCCGGCGTGCCCGCGAGGATCACGTCTCCGGGCTCCAGGGTGAAGTGCTGCGAGAGGTCGGCGATGAGCTGGGGCAGCGGGAACAGCAGACCGGCGGTGCTGTCGTCCTGGCGCAGCTCTCCGTTCACCCAGGCGCGCACCCGGAGGGCTCCGGGGTCGACGGAGGACGCGTCGATGAGCTCGGGCCCGAGCGGCGTGTAGCCGTCGCCTCCCTTGGAGCGGACGTTGGAGCCCTTGTCGTTCGCGCGCAGGTCGTACAGGCCGAGATCGTCGGATGCCGTGACGGATGCCACGTGCGACCAGGCGTCGGCGACAGAGACCCGGCGGGCGGCGGTGCCGATGATCAGAGCGATCTCGCCCTCGAACGCCAGCAGCTCGGTGCCGGCAGGTCGCTCGACCGTGCCGCCGCTGACGCCGACGGAGCTGGCCGGCTTGAAGAAGTAGGAGGGGGCCGCGGGACGCCTGCCGCGCTGCTCGGCGCGCGAGGCGTAGTTCAGGTGGATCGCGATGATCTTGCCCGGTCTGGTGATCGCCGTCATGTGATGCGCCTCCTTGCGTCGCACGCACGTCATCCGAAACCCGTTGTGCGTTGTATTCGAAATCGTATATCATCAACTCACGCTCGGCAAGCATCGCCTGCCGTCGACAGTGAAGTCACCTCAAAGGAGAGACATATGAGCGAGCAACCGCAGGGCGGGCTCACACCGACGGGCACCATCGCATCGTCCACTGATCGCCGACGGGTGGTCTTCGCGACCGTCGTCGGCACCACGGTCGAGTGGTACGACTTCTTCATCTACGCGTTCGCGGCCGCGACCGTGTTCGCCGCGCTGTTCTTCGAACCGATGGGTCACGAGTTCGCGCAGATCGTGTCGTTCTTCACGGTCGGCGTCAGCTTCCTGTTCCGCCCTCTGGGCGCCTTCCTCGCCGGGCACTACGGCGATCGGATCGGTCGTCGTCCGATGCTGGTCATCACGTTGCTGCTGATGGGGGCGGCGACGACACTGGTCGGCCTCCTGCCGACACACGCCGCCATCGGCGTGTGGGCCCCCATCCTGCTGATCTTCCTGCGCATCGTCCAGGGGATCTCGGCCGGTGGAGAGTGGGGCGGCGCGGTCCTGATGGCCGTCGAGCACGCGCCCAAGCGCAAGCGCGGTCTGTTCGGCGCATCCCCGCAGATCGGCGTGCCGATCGGCCTGCTGATGGCCTCGATGATGCTCGCGCTGATGGCGCAGATCGCACCGGGAGTCCCGGCCGGTTCCGACATCCACCTGCAGGACACCGCCTTCGGTCAGTGGGGCTGGCGCGTGCCGTTCCTGCTCTCCATCGTGCTGATCGGCGTCGGATACTGGGTGCGTCGCAGCGTGCAGGAGAGCCCGGTGTTCGCCGAGATCGCGGAGCGCAAGGAGACCACGCGGATGCCGATCGTGCAGCTGTTCAAGCATCACGCGCTGCTCGTGATCGTCGCCGCCCTCGTCTTCGCGGGAAACAACGCCGTCGGGTACATGACCACGGGCGGATACGTGCAGCGCTACGCGACCGACCCGAACGGTCCGATCGCCCTGGACACGTCGGCAGTCTTCTGGGTCGTCGCGCTCTCGGGCGTCACCTGGCTGTTCTTCACCTGGTTCGCCGGCTGGATCTCCGATCGCATCGGCCGCCGCACGACCTACATCATCGGCTGGATCATGCTGCTGATCGGCGTCTTCCTGCTGTTCGTCCTGACCAATATCGGCACGATCGCGTCGCTGGCCGCGGCTCTGGTGATCCTCACGGTCGGACTGGGCTTCACCTACGGCCCGCAGGCGGCGCTGTACGCGGAGCTGTTCCCCGCATCCATCCGATTCTCGGGAGTCTCGATCTCGTACGCGATCGGGGCGATCGTCGGCGGCGCGTTCTCGCCGATGATCGCGCAGGCGATCTTCCAGTCGACGGGTTCGACCGCCGGCATCACCTGGTACCTGGCGGGCATGACCGTCGTCGGCCTGATCGCGACGCTGCTGCTGCGCGATCGAACCGGCATCCCGCTGGGACCGGAGCACGAGGACGAGCAGGCGAAGAGCCCGATCTACGGACTCTCCAAGGCCTGACCCGTCGCGAGCGAGGCGCTGTGGCGGCTCAGCCGCCCAGCGCCTCGCGGATGCTGTCGGC
>JBARWR010000417.1:0-3632 GCA_049646915.1 Microbacterium sp. | reverse complement strand
GTGGGGCGGTCGCGCAGTCCGTCGCCTACGAGCTGCCGATCCGGTACCGCAGCCATCTCGGCACCGGCGCGAAGGAACGCATCGCCGCAACGGCCGCCTCGATGGTGGAGCCGGGATCGGTGGTCGGTCTCTCCGGCGGGACCACCACGAACGCGATCGCGACGGCGCTCGCCGCGCGCGATGACCTCGCCGAGCACGGGCTGACGGTCGTGACGAACGCGGTGAACATCGCTGCACAGCTGGCCATGCGCCCGGAGTTCAAGGTGGTCGTGACCGGGGGGATGATCCATCCGCGCAGCTTCGAGCTGGTCGGGCCCTTCGTGGAGCAGCTGCTCGCCGGCATCCGACTCGACATCGCCTTCATCGGAGTGAACGGGCTGTCGGCGACGGACGGTGCGACCACGCATGACGAGGCCGAGGCCGCCGTGAACCGGATGATGGCCGAGCGCGCTGCGCGTGCGGTGGTCGTCGCGGATGCCTCCAAGGTCGGGCACGCGGCGTTCGCGCACGTCGGCGGTGCGGAACTGTTCCCGACGGTGATCACGGATGCTGCCGTCGTTCCCGCTCAGCGTGATGCGCTGACGGATGCCGGCTACGAGGTCCGCCTCGCGGCTTGATGCCCGCGCTGCCTCCCCGTCCTCCTTCTCGCCCTCCTTCGACGGGGTGGGGGAAGAGAGGGGGGCTCAGAGACCGCGGGAGCCGGAGGCCTGGGCGAAGATGAGGCTCGTACTGGTCGATGCGACCTCGGGGCGCAGACTGAGCGTGTCCGATACCAGCTCGCGCAGCGCGGCGGCGTCGGGCACCGCGACGTGCACGAGGAAGTCCCGGTCGCCGGCGAGGAAGTACACGCGCTGGGTGGCCGGCAGCTCTTCGATGTAGGCCTGGAAGCGGCGCAGATCTCCACGGGCATGCGCGTGCAGCCGGATCGTGATCAGCGCCTCGAGGTGCAGGCCGATCGCGGCGGAGGAGATCTCGGCGTGGAAGCCCACGATCACCCCGCTCGTCTGCAGAGCGCGCACTCGTTTCAGACAGGTCGACTCCGCGATGCCCGCGCGTGCCGCGAGCTCGGTGTTCGACAGGCGTCCGTTGCGGCTGAGTTCGGTCAGGATCGTGCGGTCGACGGCATCCAACCCGGCATCCGTCATCGCCGCGCGACGGGACGTCGAAGAATCGGATGCCGACATACTCATTTCCTCACCGAAGATGCAGAATCTTCGCTCTGAATGACGATCCTACGCAGAATCCTTCGATCTATCCCACAGTCACGCGTGGGATCCGCATAATCGTCAGTGAGCAGGGCTTCATCGCGCCCTGGCTCTTATGGGAATCACGTGTCTCAGGAGGACGCAATGACGCGCACGATCGTCGTCGGTGCCGGAATGGTCGGCCTCGCCACGGCATGGCACCTGCAGGAGCGCGGAGTCGAGGTGACGGTCATCGACCGCGTCGGCGTCGCCGCCGGATCCTCGTGGGGCAACGCCGGCTGGCTGACCCCCGGCAAGACCATCCCGCTGGCCGATACGAGCCTGTGGACCTACGGACCGCGAGCGCTGCTCGACCCGGATGCCGCGCTGCACGTGCCCTTCCGGGTGGACCCCGGGCTCTGGTCGTTCCTCGCCCGCTTCGCCGCGCACGGCACCAATCGCGCGTGGGATCGCACTATGGCATCCCTCACCCCCATCGACAAGATGGCGCTGGAGTGCTTCGACGAGATGCTCGACGGCGGTGTGGAGTCGTGGACCCGGGAGGGTCCGTTCGTGATCGGGTTCAAGGAGAAGGCGCACGCGAAGGGCTTCCTGCACGAGGTCGAGGGCGTCATCCGCCACGGTCAGGAGGTGCTGCTCGAGCGCCTGCAGAACCCGCGCGAGCTCGCGCCGGTGCTGTCGGATGCCGTGCAGCACGTCTACCGGCTGGACGGTCAGCGGTACTTCGAGCCGGCGCCGTTCGTCGAGGCGCTCGGTCACGCGGTCGTGGAGCGCGGAGCCGAGCTGATCACCGGCGTCGAGGTGACCGACGTGTCCTCGACCCGTCGCCCCGTCGTCGCCCTGTCGAACGGGCAGCGGATGGAGACCGACTCGGTCGTGATCGCGACCGGGGCGTGGATGCCGAAGCTCGCCCGCAAGCTCGGCGTGCGCACCCGTGTGCAGGCCGGTCGCGGCTACTCGTTCACTGTGGAGACGGCCCAGCCGCAGGAGCATCCGGTCTACCTGCCGTTCCAGCGCATCGCGTGCACTCCCTACCAGGGGCGCTTCCGCATCGCCGGCACCATGGAGTTCCGCGCGCCCGACGAGCCGTTCCAGCCGCGCCGCGTGCAGGCGATCATCGCGCAGGTGCGCGAGATGTTCCAGGGACTCGACTTCGACGACCGTCAGGACGAGTGGATGGGCTCACGCCCGGTCACCCCGGACGGGCTGCCCCTGGTCGGGGCGACCCAGGCGCCGAACGTGTACGTCGCCGGTGGTCATGGCATGTGGGGCATCGTGCTCGGGCCCGCGACCGGCAAGCTGCTCGCCGAGCAGATCGTCACCGGCCGCATCGATCCCGCGATCGAGCCGTTCGACCCGCTGCGCTGAGCGCGCGCCCGATGCGGTCCTCGCCCCCGCTGGGCTACGCCGCCCCTGCTCGTTTACGTGACTGAGCAGGGGCGAGGTAGCTGAGGAGGGGCGGGGGCGCAGCGGATGCCGAACCCTCAGCCGCGCGTGACGGGCTGCTGCAGCTCGGTGACCCAGTCGGACTGGTCCTCGGACTCGGCACGGGCCGGAGGGCACGTAGACCCGCTGCGCGTTCGAGTGTCATATGGCCGCATCGTCGTCGTGGATGCGACCATATGACACTCGAACAGGAGTGCCCGACGGGGAGTACTGCTTCGCGTGCTCCGCCCAACCTGCCTCGGCGGGGATCGAGCGCAGCGGGCGACTGGCGAGCCCCATGACCAGCGCGATCACGCACAGCCCCACGCTGAAGATCAGCGTCGGCCCACGCCCAGCCCAGGCGAGGCCGAAGCCGGCGATCAGCGGCGACAGCGGCATGGCTCCCATGCTCAGCACGCCGCCGACGCTGTTGACGCGCCCGATCAGAGCCGTGGGCGTGGCCACCATCGTGTAGCCGCTGAAAGCCGCGTTCAGCGCGGGGATGAGGAACACTGCCGCGCAGATCAGCAGCGCCACACCCCATGGCCCCTCCACGAAGACTCCGCCCGCTATCGCAGCCGTGCAGGCCGTGAGGCCGAGGATCATCAGCATCCCGGCCCCGATCCGCGGCACGAGTGTCGGCGCCAACAGGGCGCCGACGAGCATCGCTGCGCCGGACGCCGCCATCATCCAGCCGATGGTCGCCTCCGAGTGCCCGGCCTGCAGCACCGCGTAGATCATCGTCGTGATCCCGGCGTTCAGACCGAGATTGATCACGGTCGCGACGATGGTTCCGGTGCTCAGGTCGGGACGGCGGAACAGCCAGCGCACGCCCTCGCGCAGCTCGCGCAGTGCATTCTTGGGGAGCACGGGGAGAGCCGGGAGAGCGGATGCCGCAGCATCTGTCCCCGGATCCGTCGCGTCCGTCGCACCTGCCCTCGCCCATCCGACCCGTCGGCCGAGCATCCAGGCCGCGACGGCGGAGACCAGGCTGCCAAGCAC
>JBARWR010000416.1:0-2042 GCA_049646915.1 Microbacterium sp. | reverse complement strand
GGAGCCGCGGGGTGGCCGGAAGACAGCTCGCCGGCGACCTGCTTCTCGAGCACCTGCACGGCGTCGTCCGAGAGGACGATCAGCCCGTCCAGCTCGTCGCGCACGCGCTTGTAGGCGACCTGGCGTTCGGCCTGGGTGGCGGACTCGTCGAGGGCGAC
Organism: Microbacterium sp.; assembly: GCA_049646915.1. GTDB lineage: Bacteria > Actinomycetota > Actinomycetes > Actinomycetales > Microbacteriaceae > Microbacterium. Next base: position 1,884 of record JBARWR010000416.1, on the reverse strand, counting down.
CTTCAGCATGTGCTGCGCCCGGTCGAGGCGCTTGCGCTCATCCGGGTTGAACGACGAGTCGCGCAGTCGGCGGGCGTCGCGCTCGGCGACTTCGAACGCCACGGCGTAGTTGCCGACGGCATCCAGATACTCCGTCACCCGCTGCTCGGTGACCTTCGCATCCGCGGATGCCGGGCGCAGTGCGTCCGCGGTCTTCTTCGCCCGCAGGAACGCCGCGGTCAGAGGCTGGCGACCGTCGCTCATCGCCGGGAAGGCGATGAGCTTGGCGACGTCGAGCTCGTAGTCGAGCCAGCGCGCGGTGATCTCGTCGTGCTCGGCGAACAGGCGCTCGAGCAGTTCGTTCGGAGGGACGGATGCCGGCTTCGCGGCCGGCTGATTCGGCGCAGCGGCGCGTTCACCACCGAGAGCCGGCGTACCGAACTGCGCGGATTTCAGTTGGGCCTTCAGGCGCATCGTCTCCATGCGCCGCTCGTGTCGGCGCTTGGCGGAGCGCTCCAACGACTTCGAGATCCCGCCGACAGCGCTGCTGATGATTCCGAACGCGACGAACCCGAGCCACCAGTGCTCAGCGATCCAAGCCCAGAAGTCATCCATGATGAACTCAGCCTAATCACCCGGCACCGTGATCGTGCCGTCGGTCTTCCGCAGGTTCGGTGGACTCCTCATCCCCGCCCGCCCTCATCCTTTTGGACGAGACGGACTTCACTCTCGCTCGCGATGTGCCCGGAAGAGATCGCTGGTGGAGTTGATGACATGGCAGATTCTGGTGTGCAGCGTCACTTCTCCGATCGATTGACGTCCCGTCGCGGGGCGTGGATCTCGCTCGGTCTCGTGGTGCTGATCATGGTGATCCTCTTCGGCGCGTTCGGCTCCGCGAAGGCCCCTGCGGGCAACGCGCAGGCTCCGGCCGGCGCCGAATCCACGCAGGTCGCGGAGATTCTCAAGACGTTCCCGAACGCCGACCGGCAGTCGGTGCTCGTCGTCGCCTCGCGCGATGACGACGCGAAGCTGACGGATGCTCAGGTCAGTGAGCTCGAGGGGCTGCTGCCCGTCCTCGACGAGCATGCGGATGCCGATTCCACCGGCCCTCTGGTGAGCGATGACGGCAAGGCCGCAGTGATCGTCACCCCGATCAAGGTGGGCGACACGAACACCGACACCGCCGAGGTGCTCAAGGAACTGCGCGCGGACGTCGTCGAGCAGACCCCGGCCGGACTCTCCCTGCAGGTCACCGGCGGTCCGGCGTTCGGCGCCGACGTCGCCTCGTCCTTCGAGGGCGCCGACTTCACGCTTCTGCTGGTGACGATCCTGATCGTCGCGCTGCTGTTGATCATCACCTACCGCTCGCCGGTGCTGTGGCTGATCCCGCTCGTGGTCGTCGCTCTTGCCGACGGGCTCGCCGGCCGTCTGACCGCTGCGGCCGGGTCGGCCTGGGACCTGCAGTTCGACGGCGGCATCATCAGCGTGCTCGTCTTCGGTGCCGGCACGAACTACGCCCTGCTGTTGATCTCGCGCTACCGCGAGGAGCTGCTGCGCACCGATGATCACCGCCGGGCGATGAGCACGGCATGGCGCAAGTCCGCACCGGCGATCATCGCGTCCAATGCGACCGTCGTGCTCGCGCTGCTGACCCTCGTGCTCGCGGTGATCCCCGGCACGCATGGCCTCGGGGTGTCTTCCGCGATCGGCCTGCTGGTGGCCCTGGCATCCGTGCTGTTCCTGCTGCCTCCCCTTCTGGTGGTGTGCGGCCGCAAGGTGTTCTGGCCGTTCGTGCCGCGCCCCACCGCAACCGGCGAGACGGCGCGCCAGCACGGCCGTGGCTGGCGACGCATCGCGTCGCAGGTCGTGAAGCGCCCGGTGCTCAGCCTGGTCGCGGGCTTCGCC
>JBARWR010000415.1:0-3681 GCA_049646915.1 Microbacterium sp. | reverse complement strand
TCGCACGGGAGCGCGCGGGATCACAGCGGACGGCCCGCGTGTACCGTTCAGCAGCTGACCGGCGAACTCGTGGAACTGCGCGGCTCGGGCGATCGTGAACGGAACCGCGCCCGCACTGACCGCCCGCTCCTGCGCCAGCTTGCCCGCGTAGTACGACGCGTCGATGTCGTCGATCCCGACGATGGACAGGGCGACATGGTGGCGGACGCCCGCACGCTCCTCTGCCGCGAGCAGATTGCGGGTGCCGCTCTCGAAGAAGGCTCTCGCACGCTTCGCCGACAGCGACGTCATGTTCGTCACGTCTATCACGACGTCCGCGTCCACGAGGGCGGTGTCGAGCCCTTCACCGCTGTGCACGTCGGCACCGGATGCCCGCGAGAGCACGACGACCTCGTGGCCGGCAGCGCGCGCCGCCCTCGTCGTGTGCCTGCCCACCGTGCCGGTGCCCCCGACGATTGCGATTCTCATCCGATCCTCTCCGCTGACCTGTGCATCCGATCTTCCCGTCGCTACTTGCGCGGCGGGTTCGCCGGCAGCCACTCCTCCAGCGTGGTCTCGAAGATGTGCGCACCCTCCAGGGGGATGAGCGTGCGCTCCTCGATCACGGCGCCGTAGTACGGTGCGGCGTCATCGCGGACGACCGTGCGCGGGTCGCCGCGGAAGGCCAGCGCGCGGCGCGCGAACTCGTCCATGCCGAAGGCCTCGGGACCGGCGATCTCGATGTCCCCCTGAGGTGCACCCGCGGCTGCCCGGGCGACCGCTGTGGCCACATCCTCGGCCGCGATCGGCTGGATGAGCGCGCCGGGCAGCGTGACGGTGTCGCCCTCGGTGGAGATGTCGGCGATGCTGCCGACGAACTCGAAGAACTGGGTCGCGTGCACGAGCGAGTAGTCGATACCCGACTCGCGGATGAGCTTCTCCTGCGCGGTCTTGGCGGCGAAGTAGTCGATGTTCTGCGGGCGATTCGTTCCGACGATGGTCAGCGCGACGTGGTGGGTTACACCTGCGGTGGCTTCGGCCGCGAGCAGATTGCGGGTGGAGGTCGTGAAGAACTCGAGCACGTCATCCGCTGCGAACGACGGCGAGTTCGACACGTCGACGACGGTGTTCGCACCGGTCAGCGCCTCGGCCAGACCCTCACCGGTGAGCGCGTTCACACCGGTTTGCGGAGAGGCGGCGATCGCCTCGTGTCCATGCTCGTTCAGCTTCGCGACGACCTTCGAGCCGATCAGGCCCGTACCTCCGATGACGACGATCTTTGCCATTTCCAGCCTTCCTTGTCAGTGACGCCGTTGACGACGTCTACAGCGATGACCGTTCAGGACCAGCAGATGTGACGATCAGTTTCCCGTGCCCGATCGACAGGGCATCGGCCCATACTCCGAGACTTCGGCGGACGAAGATCCGCACCGCTGTCACAGATCCGGATCGTGATCTGTCAGAGCTTGCAGGACGGGTGTGCCCGATCCTGGGTGAGGCTTGCAGAGGAGGCTGTGCGGATGGAAAGTGGAGGCGTGGTTGCGACGGATGAGCAGGGGCGGAAGGCCGACGATCTCGACGTCGCGATGGAGCTCTTCGCGACGCAGCGACGACGCCTGTTCGGCATCGCGTACCGGATGCTGGGCACGGTGACCGACGCGGAGGACATCGTCCAGGAGACCTGGATCCGCTGGCAGGGCACCGACCGCTCGCAGGTGCAGGAGCCCGCCGCTTTCCTCGCCACGGTGGCGACGAGACTCTCGATCAACGTGCTGCAGTCCGCACACGCGAAGCGGGAGACGTACATCGGTCCGTGGCTGCCTGAACCCGTCAACACCGATGACGACCCCGCGCTGGGCGCGGAGCGCGCCGAGGCGCTGCAGTTCGCGATCCTGCTCACACTCGAGAAGCTGACCCCGACGGAACGCGCGGCCTACATCCTGCGCGAGGCGTTCGACTACCCGTACCCGCGGATCGCCGAGATCGTCTCCTCGAGTGTCGTGAGCGCCAGACAGCTCGTCAGTCGCGCCCGCGCGCACCTCGGATCGGCACGTCACGCACCGGCCGGAGCCGGACATCAGCGTCGACTGCTGGAGGCATTCCTCGTGGCTGCGCGCAGCGGCGATGCGCGGCAGCTGGAGCGACTCTTCGCGGAGGACGTCGTCAGCTACACCGACGGCAACGGAGCGAAGCTGGCCGCGCGCATCCCGATCATCGGACGTGAGCGCGTCGCCAAGTTCGTGGCCGCCTTCGCCCACCATTTCTGGACAGGCAAGTCGATCGGTTGGGCCGAGGTGAACGGACAGCCGGCGGCCACGCTGAGCGAGAACGGCCGGATCACCACCATGGTCACTCTGACGGCCTCCGACGACCGGATCGAGCAGCTGCTCTGGGTGATGAGTCCGCACAAGCTCGGACATGTGGCTCCGGTCGGCGCATGACGGGCAGACATCTTCCGGCGTGGGTGCGCCGGAGGCGTCGGGATGCTGTGGAGCCGGCGGTCCTGGAGGAACTGGCGAGCGCGATGACCGCCGGCGATACCGACGGCATCCGCGCGCTGCTGCTGCCCGACGTGGAGCTGGTGATCGACAGCGGCGAAGCACCCGCATCGACGGGGGAGGGCGGGTCGCGGGGAAAACGCGACGCGGCTGTCATCGCGCTGAGCGCTCTCGTGGCTCCCGAGACATCGACCCTGCTGTCGTCGGTCAACGGCGTTCCCGGCCTGGTGCTCTGCCGCGCTGGCGTCGTCGAGGGCGTCGTGACCGCCGCGATGCACGATCGACTGCTGTCGCGCATCTGGGTCGTGTGCAACCCTGCCAAGCTGCGGCACTGGAACCGGTGATCGCTCGGTCAGGCGCGAACGCGAACCGTTCGATCCTCGAAGGCGACGAGGTCGCCATCGCGGAGCTGGCGCCCGCGGCGCCGTTCGACCTCGCCGTTGACGCTCACGTCGCCGTCGAGGATGGCCTCTTTCGCGCCGCCGCCGGAGTCGAGAAGCCCCGCGAACTTGAGGAACTGTCCGAGACGGATGACCTCGCCCACGATCGGGACATCACGGGTGTCGTCACTGCTGCTCATCCTTGAAGGCTAAGCCGCTCCGCGATCACGCGCGCCGTCGCGAGCGGGTCAGGACGGTGCATGACCGACTCCGGCACGACGACCAGTTCCGCGCCGTCCATCACGGATGCGAGGCGGTCGGCTGCAGCGAGCAGGAACGGGAAGGTCTGCGCACCGCGCAGCACGGTGACCGGCGTCGACACCTCCAGAAGCGCGGGATCGACCTGCTTGAGCCGCAGTGTCAGCCGGGCGTCGTACACGGTGGACTGAGCCAGCGGCGCCAGTGCCGCGAGCTGTCCGCTCGCGCGCCCGGCCTCCACCATCTCTGCGGGCAGCCCGATGGCATCCCGCTGGAAGGATGCCACGGCATCCTCGGCCCGGCCCTCGTCCACGAACGCCTGCAGCGTCGCCGGCAGCTCGTCGCCGAAGCCCGAGCCGTCGAAGTCGATCGGCGGTTCGGACAGGAACAGCGCACCCGTGGGCACGCCGCGCATCGCCGCGTACAGTGCGAGCACGGCTCCCGAGGAGTGCCCGAGCACGGCATCCGCCCCGCCGGCCGCGGCGATGACCGCGGCGAGATCGTCGGCCTCGTCCTTCGGAGTCGTCTCCGGGTGGTCGCCGCTCGCGCCGCGCGCACGACGATCC
>JBARWR010000414.1:0-11119 GCA_049646915.1 Microbacterium sp. | reverse complement strand
GTCGTGGACCCGGCGGCGGCACCGCAGGTGCCTTCGGCAAGGGCGGCGGCAAGAGCAAGCAGCGCAAGTCGCGTCGGGCGAAGCGCCAGGAATTCGAGATGCGGTCGGCGCCGGTCGTCGGCGGCGTCAACGTCTCCAAGGGCAACGGCGAGATCATCCGCCTGCGCCGCGGCGCATCGATCGCGGACTTCGCGGACAAGCTCGAGGCGCTGAACGGCTACACCGTTCAGCCCGGAACGCTGGTCACCATCCTCTTCAACCTCGGCGAGATGGCCACGGCCACCGAGTCGCTGGACGAGGCGACCTTCGAGGTGCTGGGCGAGGAGCTCGGCTACAAGATCCAGATGGTCTCGCCCGAGGACGAGGACAAGGAGCTCCTCGAGGGCTTCGGTCTCGATCTCGAGGCCGAGCTGGAGGCGGAGAGCGAGGACGACCTCGAGATCCGTCCTCCCGTGGTCACCGTCATGGGTCACGTCGACCACGGTAAGACCCGACTGCTCGACGCGATCCGCAAGTCCAACGTCATCGAGGGTGAGGCCGGCGGCATCACCCAGCACATCGGCGCCTACCAGATCTGGACCGAGCACGACGGCATCGAGCGTGCGGTCACCTTCATCGACACCCCGGGTCACGAGGCGTTCACCGCCATGCGTGCCCGTGGCGCGCAGGTGACCGACATCGCGATCCTCGTGGTCGCCGCCGACGACGGCATCATGCCTCAGACGGTGGAGGCCCTGAACCACGCCCAGGCGGCCGATGTGCCGATCGTGGTCGCGGTGAACAAGGTCGACAAGCCCGAGGCGAACCCGGCCAAGGTCCGTCAGCAGCTCACCGAGTACGGCCTGGTCGCAGAGGAGTACGGCGGAGACGTGCTGTTCGTGGATGTCTCGGCCCGCGCGGGCACCGGCATCCAGGAGCTCGTCGACGCTGTTCTGCTGACCGCTGACGCGGGTCTGGACCTCACGGCCAACCCGAACAAGGCCGCCCGTGGTGTCGCCATCGAGGCGAAGCTCGACAAGGGTCGCGGTTCGGTTGCCACAGTGCTGATCCAGTCCGGAACGCTGCACGTCGGCGACTCGATCGTGGCGGGAACGGCCTACGGCCGCGTCCGCGCCATGCTCGACGAAAACGGCGAATCGGTCGAGTACGCAGCGCCGTCCCGCCCCGTGCAGGTGCAGGGTCTGAACTCGGTGCCCCGCGCCGGTGACGTCTTCATCGTCACCGACGAGGACCGCATGGCGCGTCAGATCGCTGAGAAGCGTGAGGCCGTCGAGCGCAACGCCCTGCTGGCGAAGGCCCGCAAGCGCATCTCGCTCGAGGACTTCACCCGCGCTCTCGAAGAGGGCAAGGTCGAGACGCTCAACCTCATCATCAAGGGCGACGTGTCCGGTGCCGTCGAGGCGCTGGAGGAGTCGCTCCTCAAGATCGAGGTCGACGACACCGTGCAGCTGCGCATCATCCACCGTGGTGTGGGTGCGGTCACCGAGTCGGATGTGAACCTCGCGACGATCGACAACGCGATCATCGTGGGCTTCAACGTCCGCCCCGACCCGAAGGCGCGTGAGGCCGCGTCGCGCGAGGGTGTGGATGTCCGGTTCTACTCGGTCATCTACTCGGCGATCGACGAGATCGAGAACTCCCTCAAGGGAATGCTCAAGCCGGAGTTCGAAGAGGTCCAGTCGGGCGTCGCCGAGATCCGCGAGGTGTTCCGCTCCTCGAAGTTCGGCAACATCGCCGGTGTCATCGTCCGTTCCGGGACGATCACGCGCAACGCGAAGGCCCGAGTCATCCGCGACGGCATCGTCGTCGCAGATGGCCTCGCCATCGAGTCGCTGCGCCGCTTCAAGGACGACGTCACCGAGGTCCGCACGGACTTCGAGGCCGGCATCGGTCTGGGCAAGTTCAACGACATCCAGATCGGCGACGAGATCGAGACCATCGAGATGGTCGAGAAGACACGCAACTGATCAGATCGGTTCGATGAGGGGCGCCCACGTGGGCGCCCCTCATTCGTCACACAGGGAGTGGGAATCATGGCTGGAGAACGACAGGCCCGGTTCGCGGACCGCATCCGCGTCATCCTCGCCGAGCGTCTGGAGAAGGGGCTGCGCGACCCGCGCCTCGGATTCGTGACGATCACCGACGTGCGCGTGTCGGGCGACCTGCAGCACGCCTCCGTCTTCTACACGGTTCTGGGAACCGACGAGGAGCGTGAGTCCAGCGGCGCCGCGCTGACCTCGGCGACCGGGCTGCTGCGCAAGGAGGTCGGCCGTCAGCTGAACGTGCGCCTCGTGCCCACGCTGGAGTTCATCCCCGACGCGCTGCCCGAGAACGCCGGTCACATCGCCGACCTGCTGAGGCAGGCGCGAGAGCGTGATGAAGAGGTCGCGAAGCTGGCCGTGGGCGCGTCTCACGCCGGCGACGCCGATCCGTACGTCCGCGACGAGGACGACGAAGACGAGGATTGATCGCCGCGTCAGCGGGGGAGCAGCAGCATCCCCGCTGACGCTTCGATCAGCCCGTCGGCGATCAGCGAGTCGATCGCTCGATCTCGCTGGACGGCGTCCGGCCAGTCGGCGAGCACCTCCTCCGCCGGCATCCGATGCTCGACGGCTTCGCGCAGTGCCTGCAGCACTCCGCCGCGCGCCTGCCGGTCCGATCCTTCGTACCGTGCCTGACGACGGCGGGTGTCGCCGGTGTCCGGCCTGCCATCGGCGAGCCAGGCGCACTGCGCGGCGATCGGGCAGGCTTCGCACTTCGGCGTCCGCGCCGTGCACACGGTCGCGCCGAGCTCCATCATCGCCGCGTTGAACACCGCCGATTCGGCGATGTCGTCGGGCATCAGGGCCGACATCCGCTCCAGATCCCGCTTCGCGGGCGGGTTCGGCTGAGCTCGGCCGTCCACGGCACGCGCGATCACCCGGCGCGTATTGGTGTCGACCACGGGATGCCGGTCGCCGTAGTGGAAGACGGCCACGGCACGAGCCGTGTAGTCGCCGATGCCCGACAGCTCGAGCAGAGCTTCGACCTCGCGGGGGACGACGCCGCCATGCCGCTGGACGGTCTCCACCGCAGCGCGGTGCAGCCACAGGGCACGACGCGGGTAGCCCAGGTTCGCCCACTGGTGCACCACTTCGGCGGGCGTGGCCGACGCCATCGCATCCGGCGAGGGCCATCTCTCCAGCCACGCGGTCAGATGGGGGATCACTCGCGCCACCGGCGTCTGCTGCAGCATGAACTCGCTGACCAGTGTGCCCCACGCGCCGTAACGATCCGAGAACTCTGACCTGCGCCACGGCAAGTCGCGTGCGCTGCCTCGATACCATGCGAGAAGGGCCGGGCGCCATGCGGCGGGGGGAATCGTCGCGATGGGCACACGCCCAGCCTATGGCTGATCGGAGGCGATTCGAAGATGAGCGAGTCCACCCTGCGTGCGACGATCACCCTCGTGCTGATGGCGTCGGCGCTGGCCTTGGCGGGATGCGGAGCGGGTACCGGTGCGCCAGGCCCATCCAGTTCATCGTCCCCCTCCGACGGAGCCGCGCCCTCGCCGGCTCCGACGATGACCGGGACCGAGCCCGCACAGCCCACCGCCGACCCTGCGGACTTCACGACCTGGGCGATCAGCGAGCAGGGGATCGGCCCCGCACGCATCGGCGAGGCATTCAGCGATGCGACGACCGGGCTGCCGGCGTGGAAGGTCGATCCTGCATGCTCGTGGACCGCCTATCTGTCCTCGGAGGACCAGAGCGTGAACGGGTACTTCGCCAGGGACTCCGACACGAAGGACGGCGCCATCACGACGGTGGCCTTCGAGGCGCTCGCGGACTCGGTCGTGCCTGCGGATGGCCCGCGCAGCGCGGAAGGGATCGGGCTGGGCTCCACGCGTGATGAGGTCATGACCGCGTATCCCGAGGCTGTCGTGCAGCAGCCGACGATCGGTGACGGCGAGCTCCTCCGAGTCGGCGCGCAGGGGGCGGCAGCGATCTACTTCGCGATCCGCGAGGGCGCCGCCGCAGTGAGCTCCGTGACCGTCACCGACCGTGACGAGCCGCCCTACGAGGTCTGCGCCTAGGCCGGGAGCGGGCAGCGGGTGTCGGTAGGCTGATCAGGTGGCATCGCACGGCATTCTTCTCGTAGACAAGCCCGGTGGCCTGACCAGTCATGACGTGGTCGCGCGCGTCCGGCGGGCGTTCGGCACCCGTAAGGTCGGGCATGCCGGAACTCTCGATCCGATGGCCACCGGTCTGCTCGTGATCGGCATCGAGGGCGCCACTCGACTGCTGACGTACATCGTCGGCGCCGACAAGACCTACACCGCCACGATCCGGCTCGGTGCGCGCACGACGACGGACGACGCCGAGGGCGATATCGTCGACACCGCGGATGCCGGGGCCTGGGCGGACGTGGTCGATGAGGCCCTGCTGAACGGCATCCGCAGTCTGACCGGTGCGATCTCGCAGGTGCCGAGCTCGGTCTCGGCCATCAAGGTCGCCGGTCGCCGAGCGTACGATCTGGTGCGTGCCGGCGAGAGCGTGGAGCTGGCCGCCCGTGAGGTGACGGTCTCGCGCTTCGACCTGCTCGCTCAGCGTCGCGCCGACGGCTTCCTCGACCTGGACGTGATCGTGGACTGCTCCTCGGGCACGTACATCCGTGCGCTGGCGCGAGACCTCGGCGACATTCTGGGCGTGGGCGGTCATCTGACCGCGCTGCGTCGCACCCGGGTCGGCGGCTTCGAGGTCGACGGCGCCGTCGGCGTCGACGATCTCGTCGGCGCGACGACGCTGACCCCCGCCGAGGCGGCCGAACGCGTGATGCCGGTGCTGTCCGTCACCGCTGAAGAGGCCCGTGATCTGCGCCACGGCAAGCGCCTCGTCGGTCAGCGCGACCGATTGGCGGCATCCGAAGTCGCGGCCGTCGACCCCGACGGCTCGCTCGTCGGCGTACTCGAAGCGCGAGGCAAGGACATCAAGAGCGCCATGAACATGCCGGAGGTGCAGGCGTGATCCTGTGGTTCACCATCGTCCAGATCGTCGTCGCGTGCGCGGCGGGACTCTTCTGCCTCACCCTCGGCTTCGCCGGGCGACGCCCCAGCGACTACTCGGTCGGCAGCGTGCTGCTGATCGAGGTGCTGCTCACCGTGCAGGCCGTCATCGCGATCATCGCACCGCTGGCGGGCAACCCGCCCACCGGCGACCTGCTCGAATACTGGGTCTACCTGATCGGCGCTCTGCTGCTGCCCGCCGGCGGCGTGGTGTGGGCGCTGCTGGATCGCACGCGCTGGAGCACCGTCGTGCTGGGAGTGGTCGGCCTGTCCCTGGCGATCATGCTGTGGCGGATGCAGATGATCTGGACCGTGCAGATCGCGTGATCGGAGCGGATTAGGATGGTGGACGCAATGTCCCACACCGATGCATCGCCCCAGATCCACACGCGCACCCGAATGACGGGTATCGGCCGGGTCCTCGTCATCGTCTACGCCGTGATGGCGCTCGGCGCCACCGGACGCAGCTTCGTGCAGATCGTCCGCCGATTCGATGAGGCGCCGCTGGCGTACTCGCTGTCCGCGATGGCCGCCGTGGTGTACATCGTCGCGACGCTCGCGCTGATCCTCGCGCACCGCCGCGGCTGGTACACGGTCGCCTGGATCGCGATCGTGTTCGAGCTCACCGGTGTGATCGTCGTGGGCGCCCTGAGCCTGCTCGTGCCGGCGCTGTTCGGGCACGACAGCGTGTGGTCGTACTTCGGGATGGGCTACGTCTTCATCCCGCTCGTGCTGCCGCTGTTCGGCCTGTGGTGGCTGCGCACGCACCCACCGAGGGGAGAGCAGGCATGATCGTCTTCCGCGACCCCTCCGAGGTGCCCGCCGACTTCGGTCCCAGCGTCGTGGCGATCGGCAAGTTCGATGGCGTGCACCTGGGACACCGTGCGGTCATCCAGCGGATGCACGAGGACGCGCTGGCCGCGAATGCCCGGGCCGTCGCCGTGACCTTCGACCGCAACCCGCTCGAGATCCTGCGGCCTGAGCTGTGCCCTGAGAACGTCGTGGCCACCGAGCGCAAGCTGGAGCTGCTCGGTGAGCTGGAGCTGGACGCCACGCTGCTGCTCACCTTCGATCGGGCGCTGGCATCGTTGTCCGCCGAGGACTTCGTGAGCAGCATCCTCGTCGACGCCCTGCATGTCGTCACCGTGCTGGTCGGCAGGGACTTCCGCTTCGGCCGCGGCGGCAAGGGAGACCCCGCGCTGCTGAGCGAGCTCGGACCGCGCTACGGCTTCACCGTCGACGTCGTCGAGGATGTGCATCCTGACGGCGGGGAACGACGGGTGTCGTCCACCTGGGTCCGCGAGCTGCTGGCAGCAGGTGACGTCGTCGAGGCCGCCAGGGTGCTCGGCCGCCCGGTCTCCGTATCGGGTGAGGTCGTGCACGGACTCAAGCGCGGTCGCGAGCTCGGTTTCCCGACCGCCAACCTGTCCGAGGTCATCGACGCACTGGCGCCGGCGGACGGCGTCTACGCCGGATGGCTGCACGATCACGACACCGGCATCCGGCACCCCGCCGCGATCTCGGTGGGGACGAACCCGACCTTCGACGATGTGCACCGCACGCAGGTGGAGGCGCACGTGCTCGACGAGGTCGGCCTGGACCTGTACGGCCATCACGCGACCGTGGAATTCACCGCGCACCTGCGCGGCATGGTCGCCTTCGACGGCATGGACGCGCTGATCACACAGATGGCCGCGGACGTCACCGAGGCGCGCGCACGCCTCGAAACGGAATGACGATCGCATCAGCCCCCGCGATGCCGTAAACTGTGCCCTGGCATCCGATGTCCGCCGTACGACGCGCGCAGACCGGAGCCGCCCGTCCGCACGGTCCTGGCTGGCGCCACACGCGGATCACAGTACGAACCGAAGGCCTCTTCGGCGCTTCGGCACTCACGCTCAGGAGGAGCATGCCGACCACGGCGACTGCCGCACCGCGGCGCAAGAAGACCTCTCGTCGCGACGAAGAGGCACCGCTGATCCCGATTCTCGCGCGCAAGGTGCGCGAGATCGAGGCGAAGGCGCAGCGATCCAAGCTCGGACCCACCAACCGGGTCAAATTCCAGGTGATCGCGTTCCTGGTGCGCGAGGAGCGCGCCAGGGTGAAGACGGATGCCGAGCTGAGCGACTCCGCGCGAGCCGAGCTGCTCAAGCGACTCGACGGCGTGGCCACGATCCTCGCGAAGACCGCGGCACGCGACACCTCGCTGATCCAGCTGCTCGAGGCCGACCAGGCGACGTCGCCTGTGGCCAAGCGGATGCGACGCGACTGGCTGCTCGAGTCCGGCGCAGAGCTCGCTCCCGAGGAGCTGATCATCACCGATGTCGCACCTGTGCGCGTGACGACCGTCGTCCCCGCGGCACTCGCGGAGAAGCAGGTGACGCCGCCGTCGGTCGAGTCGCGCCAGCTCGCCAACCCGTTCCTCGAGCCCGATCTCACCCCGCGACCGGCCTCCGTGCCGCGCCGCCGGCTGGACAGCTGGGAGCTCATGGGTCCGCTGTACAAGGCCTTCGAGTCGGGCGCCGGCGGGGGAGCAGCCACCATGGACCTGCCTCCGATCCCCGAGTACGACCACATCTCGCCGAAGGGCCGCGAGGTGATGGTGCACCAGTCCCGCTTCGTCGAGGCCGTCCGCGCCGGGCACCGCAGCTTCCTGCTCGCCGACGAGCCGGGTCTCGGCAAGACCGCGCAGTCGGTGCTCGCGGCATCCGTCGCCGAGGCGTACCCGCTGCTGGTCGTCGTACCCAACGTGGTGAAGATGAACTGGGCGCGCGAGGTGGAGCTGTGGACTCCGCAGCGCCGCGCGACGGTCATCCAGGGCGACGGCACAGACATCGACGCGTTCGCCGACGTGTTCATCGTGAACTACGAGATCCTCGATCGGCACCTGTCCTGGCTGGGGGAGATCGGGCTGAAGGGCATCGTCGTCGACGAGGCGCACTTCATCAAGAACCTCTCCTCGCAGCGCTCGCAGAACGTGCTGGCCCTGGCCGCGCGGGTGCGCGAGCGCACGCGCGACCCGCTCATGCTCGCGCTCACCGGAACCCCGCTGATCAACGACGTCGAGGACTTCGATGCGATCTGGCGGTTCCTCGGCTGGACCAACGGCGAGAAGCCCGAAGCGCAGCTGATGGTGAAGTTGGATGCCACCGGACTGACCCCCGCCGACAAGTCCTTCTACGCCGAGGCGCGTGAAGCGGTGATCTCGATGGGCATCGTGCGCCGCAAGAAGAAGGACGTCGCGGCCGACCTGCCCGACAAGCTCATCGCCGACCTGCCCGTGCAGCTCGACGACGAGTTCGGTCGCAGCATTCGACAGGCCGAGCGCGAACTCGGCGAGCGGATGGCTGCGAAGTACCGGCGCATCGTCGAGGCACGTGCGGCGGCGCACGGACCCGCGGTTCCCGGTGAGATCAATGACGACATCGTCCGCCTGGTCGCGCACAACGAGCTCGAGGAATCCAAGGCGGCCGGCACCGGCGGCGACAACGTGTTCACCATGGTGCGCAGGATCGGTCAGGCGAAGGCCATGCTCGCGGCCGACTACGCGGCCCAGCTGCAGCGCTCGGTCGAGAAGGTCGTGTTCTTCGCCAAGCACATCGACGTCATGGATCAGGCGGAGGCGCACTTCGCGGCATCCGGGATCAAAGCCGTCTCGATCCGTGGCGACCAGTCCACGCCCGCTCGTCAGCAGGCCATCGACGCGTTCAACACCGACCCCTCGGTCGGCATCGCCGTCTGCTCGCTGACAGCCGCCGGCGTGGGCGTGAACCTGCAGGCCGCGTCGAACGTCGTGCTGGCGGAACTCAGCTGGACTGCTGCCGAGCAGACCCAGGCCATCGACCGCGTGCACCGCATCGGTCAGGACGAGCCGGTCACTGCGTGGCGCATCATCGCCGCGCACACGATCGACACGAAGATCGCCGAGCTCATCGATCAGAAGCAGGGACTGGCCGCGCGGGCGCTGGATGGCGAGTCCGTCGAGGAGGCCGTGAGCGAGTCCGTGCAGATGGCGGCCCTCATCCACCTGCTGCGGGAGGCGCTGGGCGTCGGCTGATCGTCATCGGCTTCGCAGAGGGCGTTAAGAACGAGAGTTCTTAGCGCCCTCTTTCGTCGGATTCGTCGCGATTCGGCAAAGTATGGACGGAACCCACAAGCCCCTCGGCAAGATTCTCGGTTTTCATGCGTTGCGGAATGGCATCGACCGGGGTTCCCCACTAGGGTCGGATGCAGGCAGCGTCGCCCTCACCCCTCACCCCTTTCCCCGAATCATGAAGGCAGCAGCATGAAGATCGGCATTCTCACCAGCGGCGGCGACTGCCCCGGCCTCAACGCAGTCATCCGGGGCATCGTGCTCAAGGGCACCACCACGTACGACCTGGAGTTCGTCGGCATCCGCGACGGCTGGCGCGGAGTCGTCGACGGCGACTTCTTCCCGCTCACCCGCCATGAGGTGAAGGGGCTGTCCAAGGTCGGCGGCACGATCCTCGGCACCAGCCGCACCAACCCCTACGAGGGGTCACGGGGCGGCGCGGAGAACATCGCCAAGACGCTGGCCGCGCATGGCATCGACGGCATCGTCGCCATCGGCGGAGAAGGCACGCTCGCTGCAGCCGACCGCCTGTCCAAGGACGGCATCAACGTCCTCGGCGTGCCGAAGACCATAGACAACGATCTGCGTGCGACCGACTACTCCTTCGGCTTCGACACGGCCGTGAACATCGCCACGGATGCCATGGACAGGCTGCGCACCACCGGCGATTCACACCAGCGCTGCATGGTGGCCGAGGTCATGGGGCGCCATGTCGGCTGGATCGCGCTGCACGCGGGCATGGCGGCCGGTGCACACGTGATCTGCATCCCCGAGGTTCCGATGTCCATGGACGAGATCTGCGCTCTCGTCTCGCGCGCCCGCGATCGCGGCCGCGCACCGCTCGTGGTGGTGTCGGAGGGCTTCACGCTCACCGACATGGAGGAGGCGTACAGCGACAAGGGCCTCGACGCCTTCAACCGTCCGCGCCTCGGTGGCATCAGCGAGATTCTCGCACCGGAGATCGAGCGGATCACCGGAGTCGAGACGCGTTCCACGGTGCTCGGACACATCCAGCGCGGCGGCTCGCCCTCGGGCTTCGACCGGGTGCTCGCGACGCGCCTCGGGCTGAACGCGGCGGACGCACTCATGAACGGCGCATGGGGCCAGATGGTCGCGATGCGCGGCACCGACATCGTCCTGGTGCCGTTCGAGGAGGCCCTCGGCGAGCTGAACACCGTGCCCCGGGAGCGCTACGACGAGGCCTCGGCGCTCTTCGGCTGAGCGTCCGCTCGCCGCATCCGCCCTCCTTGTCGGCTCGCGGCATCCCCCTGTCTCAGAAATGGCGGGTGACGGCCCACTGCACTCGCCATTCCTGCACCGCATCCGGAAGCGTGTCCCAGAAGCGGTCGGTCGGATGCCGCTGCACCCGCCACTTCTGGGACGCGCTCGTCAGCCGCGTCCCGGTCGCCATCCCGCCGTGAACAGCGCTGCGGCCACCTTGTCGACGGCGACCTGCGGATCCGGCCGCAGGTGGTGACTCAGGATGCGCACATGCCGCCAATCCTGTGCCCGGATCGCGTCCCAGCGATCGGCATCCTTGGCGAACTGTCCGGCCTCCGCGTGTCCGCGGCCGTCGTACTCCGACGCGACCCGGTACTGCGGATATGCGAGGTCGAGCCGTGCGACGAACCCGCCAGCATCGTCGAACAGGTTCATGTTCAGCACCGGCTCCGGGAGGCCTGCCCGCGTCAGCAGCAGTCGCAGCCGGCTCTCCTCCGAGCTCTCGGATCCGGAGCGGATCTCCTGCAGCGCCGCACGCAGCAGGCCTCGTACGTCGCCCGCCACGGCCACTTCCTCCCGCAGATCGTCGAGCGTGACCAGGCGACGACGCGGGTGCACGAGGAAGTCGCCCGCGATGATCAGATCATCCAGATTCCATTGCGAGGCGGCTTGGCGCCACATGCGCGCCGGATGCTCGATCGGCAGGCCGCCTGCTCGCCAGCGCGCGGGCTGCCGCTCCTGCAGGCGATGCCCGTGGACGC
>JBARWR010000413.1:0-2965 GCA_049646915.1 Microbacterium sp. | reverse complement strand
ATCCGACCCCGAAGAAGCGGCCAGTCCCGCCCCGCGAACCGAGCAGCGGCCCCGGCGCCGCTGGCTGCTGCCGGTGATCGCCGTCGTCGTGCTCCTGACCGGCTTCGCCTTCGGGCGGTTCGTGCTCGGATCGGGTGCTGACTCCGTCCCGATGAATACCTCGCAGCAGGATGCCTGGGCGAAGCTGGAGGGTGCCGACACGTACGTCCCGGGATCGGTGACGCTGCTCGGCAGCAAGTACGGCGCGGACGTCTGGACGGCGCACCGCAAGGAGACCGACGTGGAGTGCATGATTCTCACTCGCGCCGACGACAAGGCCGAGGCGTGCGGAATGCTCGAGCCGGAGCAGGGCGACTTCAACCTGCAGGCGACTCTGGCCTACACGGACGACGGTGTCAGTTACTCGTTGTATGCGACGGCCGCGCGGGACATGCTCGGCAATCCGATCTCGGTCCTGCAGCGGTACGCGAACGAGGAATGGGACTGGCGTTCGACATTCAGCGACGCCGAGCTCGCGACCGTGCACACGCTGGAAGCGGCCGGGTTCGACGGGGCGTCACTGAGCATCATCGGCTACGACGGCGATGTGCCGGTATGGGTGTATCAGAACGAGCGGTACTGCATGATGATCGTGCGCGACGACGTCGTGGCGCAGCAGTGCAGCCAGTTCGGCGCCGACAGCAGCCAGACGCTGACGCTGAACGGAGGCGACGCGGTGTACTCCGTGCAGACGAGCGAGAACCGCGGCCCGGTGCTCACCGTCACGCGCATACCCGGCATCACGACGGAGGGCTGACGCATGACCGATCACGCGGATGCCGTCCGACGGCGAGAACTGCAGCGCCGCGCCTTCGCCGCCGGTGGCGGGCTGACTGGCGAAGAAGCAGAAGAACTGCGGATGCTGTCCGCACCGGCCTTCGGACCTGCGGTCGTACAGGCATCATCCGTCACCGCGCCGGAGCCTGCAGCGGACGCAGCACCGTCATCCGTTGCAGAGACGACCGCGGCATCCGACGCCCTCTCAACGTCCGACGATGCCCTCACAGCATCCGAGCTCCTCTCCGCTTCCGAGCCCGAGGCGACTCCCGAGCCGGCCGCCGCGCCCGCACGCCGTCCGCGCCGGGCGCTCGCCGTCATCATCACAGTCGCCGCGCTGATCCTCGGGGTCGGTGTGGGATGGCTGAGCTCGCCCCCGACGGTGCACGCGCCGCCCGCCATGACCTCCGCGCAGCAGAAGATCGACGCCGAGATCGTCGCGACCGGGGACTTCGATGCGGGAAGCGTGCGGTTCCGCGGCGAGAAGGACGGCGCCGCGCTCTGGTCGGCCACGCAGAAGGACAAGCCGTGCGTGATCCTGAGCGTCGACGGGCAGCGCAGCATCGGCTGCGTATCCGCGTCGAGGGCCGACAGTGGTATCGAGTACCCTGTCGCGCAGCTGCAGACGCCGGATGGCGACAAGAGCACCAGCTACACGGCGTATCTCATACCGACGCTGGCAGGGGAGTGGGCTCCCGTGCTGAACAGCATGCAGGTGATCGCCAGCGACTGGAAGGGGCAGTACACCGAAGCGGAGCTGAAGCTGATCGACATCCTCGAGAAGGCCGGGCTGCACGGATCCGACCTGCAGATCCTCGGCTACGACGGTGACATCCCGATCTGGAGCACCTGGGGGCCGGACAGGTGCATCGCCGTCGTCGACCCCGACACGTCGGACGTGCTGCAGCATTGCACGGACTTCGAGGCCGAAAGCCCGCTGGAGATCACTCTCGGCGACAGCGTCTATCAGGCGGTCTGGTCGGATCAGCGCGGCATGACATTGACGATCCTGAAGCAGGCGACGGCGACGGTCGTCTGCAACGGTGAGACCGGTGAATGCACGTCGATCGACGACACGACCGGCGAGATCGGCTGACGCAGGACCCGTCAGACCCGGTCGGCGAGGATCGCGACGCGCCCGGCCGGCGTGCGCGTGAGGATCAGCGTCGCCTCCTGCGATCCGCGCAGCGTCAGCTTCTTGCGGAACGCCGCCGGGTCGATGTCCATCCCGCGCTTCTTGATCTCCAGGCGGCCGATGTCGCTCCTGCGCAGCGCGGCGTTGATCGTCTTGGCGTGCACGGGCAGCGTCTCGCGCACTCGGAACGACTGCACGAACGGACTCGTCACGGCCGCATCGCCGGTGAGATATGCGATCTGCTCGTCGAGCATGCCGGCATCCAGCATCCGTCCGGCATCGCCGATCAGGCGCGCCCGGATCACGGCGCCATCGGGCTCGTGCAGGAACGCCCCCAGCTCTCGCACGGGCAGATCCTCGGCATCCGCCATCGCTGTCAGCTCGTGCGTCTGCCCGCCTGTCACGATCAGGGCGGAACGCCGGATGCTGTCGCGCGCGAGCGCGCCGCTCCACAGCACCAGCTCGACGACGCTGCCATCGGCGCTGACCCACTGCGCCTCGACGTCGTCGGGGATGAGGTCGCGATCCAGCCCCGGTCCGAGCTTGATGCCGGTCGGATGCTGCTGCGCCACCTCGAAGCACCAGTCCAGTGACGGCGACCAATCGGATGCCGACAGCCGCCGCGTTTCGTTGTGACCGGCCGTGCGGCGGGCCGGGTCGAGCCAGACGGCCGAGCGTGTCTCGCGGGGATGCGCATCCGCCGCGGACGGCTCCACCGGAGCTGTCCGCGGCAAGCGCACATCTCCGCCGCTGGTGCTCACGAACTCCTCTGCCGCGCCGTGCTGCACCGTGGCATCCTCACCGAAGGGTGCCAGGTTGTACGCGGCGATGCCGGCCGTGACCTCATCGGCATCCACCGCCGTGACCTGCAGCCCGGCGCCCGCGAAGGCGAGGCTGTCACCGCCGATTCCGCAGCCCAGGTCCGACACGGCGGTGATCCCCGCCTGCCGCATCCGCACGGCGTGCAGAGTCGCCACGTTCAGGCGCGTCGCCTGCTCGAGGCCGGCGCGGGTG
>JBARWR010000412.1:0-3109 GCA_049646915.1 Microbacterium sp. | reverse complement strand
GCGCGCATCGGCGACGACGAGACGGTGGCGGCGGGGCTGCGGATCGCCACCGACCCGAAGGGACTCTGGCTCGCCGCCTGACCCAGGTCCGAGGCACCGCATCCGCCTGTTGCTGCGACGGCGGATGCTGTCTCGCGGTCACTTTCCGGACCGGCCTGCGGTCCGTGTCCCAGAAGTGGCGGATGCCGCGGTCTCGCACCCGCGCATTCTGGGACGGGCCATCCGTCGTGTCCCAGAAAAGGTGAGCTCGGATGGCAGGCAGCCGCCACTACTGGGACATCGCCTGCCGCAAGCCCGACGGACTAGAGCAGGCGGCGCTCGGAGGCCCAGACCGTCAACTCGTGCCGCGAGGAGAGTTGCAGCTTGCGCAGCACCGCCGAGACATGCGTCTCGACCGTCTTGATCGAGATGAACAGTTCGGACGCGACCTCCTTGTAGGCGTACCCGCGGGCGATCAGACGCATGACCTCCTGCTCGCGGGCGGACAGCCGATCGAGCTCGTCGTCCACCACGGCTGTCTCACCGGCGACCGCACCGAACGCGTCGAGCACGAATCCCGCGAGGCGCGGGGAGAACACCGCATCGCCGTCCGCGACCGCGTGCACGGCCTGCGAGACCTCGATGCCCGATGAGCCCTTCGTGATGTAGCCCCGGGCGCCGGCACGGATCACACGCACGACATCCTCCGCGGCATCCGACACGCTCAGCGCGAGAAAACGCGTCGATGTCGGCGCGCTGCCGCGGATGACGGACTCGCCACCGGTCTCCTCCTCATCCTGGCCACCGGGCAGATGCACGTCCAGCAGCACCACATCGGGCGTCGTCTCGCGGATGACCGAGACCGCCGACGGCACGTCTGCAGCCTCACCGACCACGTCGACCGAGTCGTCGAGGTCGGCGCGCAGCCCCGAACGGAAGATCGAGTGATCATCGACGATCACCACGCGAATGCCGTCGCTCATGCGTCCTCCGCAGTCCTGGCCTGCGCGCCCACGATCCGCAGGTGCACCTCGGTTCCGCCCTCGTCGCTGCGCACTCGCGCCGATCCGCCGGCGCGCCGCATCCGCCCGATGATCGACTCGCGCACGCCGAGGCGATCGCTCGGCACCTCGTCCAGATCGAAGCCCGCTCCCCGGTCGCGGACGAACACCTCCACGCCGGCTGAGGCGCCCTCGATGTAGACCGAGATCTCGCCACCCGCATGCCGAGCGGCGTTCAGCATCGCTTCTCGGGCGGCCGCCGCCAACCCGCCGCTGGCGCGCTCGGTCGACAACCCGGCGGAGACCACGTCGATGCGCACGGGAAAGTCCAGCTCGAGAGCGCCCGCGTAGTCGCGCAGGTCGGTGGCCAGATCGCTGTCGGCAGGTGCGTCGCCGTCGTACAGCCACGCGCGCAGCTCCCGCTCCTGCGCCCGAGCCAGACGCGCAGCCTCGCTGGAAGCGCCGGCGCGGTTCTGGATCAGCGCCAGGGTCTGCAGCACCGAGTCATGCAGGTGAGCGGCCATCTCGCTGCGCTGCTCCTCGCGAATGCGGCGGATGCGCTCGCTCGCGAGCTCCCTCCAGCGGTGGATCAGAGACGACGTGAACATGGCGAGCAGACCTGCGAACGGCGCCAGCAGGTACGCGGGACCGATCGGCTGCATGAGCATCGCGACAAGCAGGATGAGCAGCAGCACGACAGCGGTGCCGCGGACGACCGACGCCTGGCGCGGGCCACGGGCCGCATCGTGCCGATCGATCAGATCCGCCCACAGCGCTGCGGCGACCGACAGACCGACCACCGCCACCAGGACACTCAGACCGAGCAGCACCGAGCCGCCGTCCTGCGCGTACGCGCCGGGCAGCGGGATGGTGAGTCTGTAGCCGCTGCTGAGCTGCGGCAGCATCATCAGCCCGAGAAGCAGCGCCACGATCAGCAGCGTCCACGCCACCGGCGCCCGCCGGGACGGCGTGCTCTCCCCCGGCTCCCACGGCGTGAACGCCCAGCACCAGAGATACAGCAGCACACCCGCACCGCCGAGCACGGTGAGCGCGATGAACATCGCCCGCACCAGCCGGACGGAGATACCCAGGTGTCGGGCGAGCCCCGCCGCAGTGCCGGAGACCAGGCACTCCCTCACCCGCGTCAGCTCCGGCCGAGCAGGCGGCGAGGGGCGCGGTGGCGCGTGCAGCACGGAGGAGGACATGACGCCATCCAACCATCCGCATGGGCGACGCCGCAGGTGCGGAGACCAGGATCAGGGTGGAGTCAGGGATTCACCCCATGGCGGCGTCCGCCCCGCACAATCAGGATCGGAGTATGAGCTTTCCGACTCTCCCCCCGCCGCCCGAGACCCAGCGCTCCGCACCACCGCACCGCGCAGACCGCTTCTTCGCGTGGGTCGCCGGGCTGGGCCTGGCTCGATCGGACGGCTGGATCGGCGGAGTCGCTGCCGGGATCGCCTCCCGACTGCGCATCGACCCGCTGATCGTGCGCGGAGTGCTGGTGGTCGCCGCCCTGTTCGGCCTGCCGATGATCTTCCTCTACGCCGCAGCCTGGGCACTGCTCCCCGACCCGGAGGGGCGCATCCACCTGCGCGAGCTGATCCACGGTCGGTTCCAGCCCGCGCACCTGGGCATCTTCGCCGGCCTCCTGGCCGGGATGCTGACGGTCACCCCAACCGCCGGACTGTTCCTGGTCGAGCGCATCGTCAACCCCTACGCGTTCCAGACATACGGAGTCAGCGGATTCGGCGTCTTCGTGTTCATCGTCGGGCTGGTGCTGGTCGGCATCATGCTCGTCCTGATCGTGCGCGCCGTGCGCCGCACCCCGGGGGGTGTCTCGTCGGATCCGCGAATGGCTTCAGCGACGCCGACGGTCCCCGGTCCCTCCGCTCCGGTCGGCTATTCGGGCGCCACCGTCGAGACGGAGATCCGAGAGGAGGATGCCGGTGCGGAGGGTACGTCGCCGGCATCCTCCCTCGCCCCGCCGATCACGGGAGGCGAGCCCGCACCGCCATCCTCGGACGTCGAAGCGCTGGACGCCTGGCGTGCGCAGCACGCGGCCTGGCAGCAGCAGGACCAGACCTGGCGGCAGCAGCAGCAGGATGCCGAGAAGGCGGCCCGGGACC
>JBARWR010000411.1:0-20939 GCA_049646915.1 Microbacterium sp. | reverse complement strand
GCGACGCGAACGCGTCCCCGACGAACTCATCCAGCTCCGCACGCACCCGCTCAATCTCACCCTGATCCACGCCGCGAGGTTAACAGTTCCAGAAACGATTAACAAGAACCTAACCAAGTACTACTAGGCCTAGTGTCGAAGCATGAGCATCACCGCCGACCCCGACGCGCTCGCCGAGTTCTGGCGCCGCGTGCGCGCCGAGATCCCCTCACTGCCGCCCGAAGCGCCCGAGGCGTGGGCGTTCGGCGCCACGCCCGAGCACGCCGATGGGCTGCTCGCACTCGTGATGTCCAGCGTGAAGACGGGCACCGCGTCGTCGGTGTGGGACTACGCGGCCTCCGGCGACCCGATGCCCGAGGTCGGCGAGCTGAGTGTGATCCTCGACGGCAGTGGCACCCCTCGCGCCGTGATCCGCACCACATCGCTGCAGACGGTGCCGTTCGACGAGGTCAGTGAAGAGCACGCGCATGCCGAAGGGGAGGGCGACCGCACGCTCCGCGCCTGGCGTGACATCCACGAGCACTTCTGGCGCACGCACTCCGAGGACCCGCGCGGCTGGGCACCGGACATGCCCGTGCTCTGCGAACGATTCGAGCTGGTGCATCCCGTGCGCTGATGCGGCCTCAGTGCTCGGTGACGATCACCATGTCCCAGTGGATCTCGGTTGACTGACAGCACTCGATATTGAGGCGCATCGGCCCTGATGGTGGTGTCTCGCGGTAACGTGGTCTTACCAATGAGGAATTGGAGTTGGAATGCAGTCAGTTGCATGGGAACCGGTACGACATGGAAGTGTCTCCGACCTGATCGCCCGGCAGATCCTCGCCGTCATAGCCCGAGAGAAGCTCGCCCCGGGAGATCGCCTTCCGCCTGAACGCGAACTCGCAAGCCTACTCGGCGTCGGTCGCCCTGCACTGCGCGAGGCTCTCGGTGCGCTCAAAGCTCAGGGGCGGGTCAGCATCCGTCACGGCATCGGTGTCTTCGTTGCGGATCCTGAATCAACGCGAGCCCTGCGCAGCGCCTTCTACTCCGAGGAGCTCAACTTCGAGGAGCTCTTCGAGATGCGGGAGATGCTGGAGGTGGCCGCAGCGACGTGGGCAGCCGAGAAGCAGGATGCCGACCGGCTCCGCAAGCTCACTGACGCATATGACGTCCTCACTGCTGCAAGCCTCGAGGACGACGTGGACTGGAAGAAGCTCCAAGAGCTCGACGCACGATTCCATCTCCGCATCTTCGAGGCTGCCGGCAACCGATTCCTCTCGGGTGCTCAAGGTGTGCTGCAGGATCTGCTCGCGACGGGCATGGCGACCACGCTCCAGGTGCCGGGGCGGCTCGAGAAGTCGCGCACGGACCACAGGGAGATATACGAGGCGATCGTCGCCGGCGAACCCGCTGTGGCTCGCCGAGCCATACGAAAGCACATCAGAGGCGCCCGAAAGGCAGCGCTCGATCGGATGCGCGGCTAGCTTCGGACGCACCGATTCACCACAGCGTCGCATCGCTCGTGGAGACCGCGACCGCACCACAGGCCAATGCCCCCTCGATATCCGCCCGCGTCTGCACGAAGCCGGCCGCGACGAAGAGTCCCAGCTGCTCCAGGACCGGGCCCGGCAGCCGGGGCAGCACCGGCCACGGCATCAGTTGCGTCAGATGCGGTCGACTCTGCCTTATCGAATTGATGCTGCGCGGCAGTGTCGAGCGATCGGTGACGAAGATCTTCTGCATGGTGACCATGCCGAGCGAGTTCGCGTGCTGGATGACAGCTGACTTGGTCGAGAGCACTCCCACCGCTCCCAGCCGTGAGAGATGATCGACGCCACGGCGGTCCGGCGCCAAGCCGGCGCAGTTGTCGACATTGATGAAGAGGAACCGCGCCGCCGCGGAGCACTCCGCAATGAGCTGGTTCACCTCCGAAAGTGCGACATTGGCACCGAGCGCGATCTCAGCACGGCTGTCCAGGAACGGATGCAGCATCTCCAATCCGTACAGCGAGGCGATCACTGGACGGTGCGCCAACTTCCCTGCGATGGCCGCGGCGAACTTCGAGGTCACAGCGACACCCGCTCCCCGCCGATCATGACGGCAATCCGAGCTTTCCGGGATTGAGAAGGTTCTTCGGGTCGAGTGTGCGCTTGACCGCGGCGAGGATCTCGAAGCTCGGCCCGAGTGACTCCGGCAGGTACGGAGCGCGAACGAGCCCGACGCCATGGTGATGGCTGATGATCGCATCGTGCCTGAGCAGGACCGCGTTCGCGGCATCCATGACTGAGCGATACCAATGAGCACGCTGTTCGACCTCCACATCCCCGCGAAGGGAGAAGTACAGGCACGCGCCGTCGACGTACGCATGCGACTCATGCACCGATCCCGCGAGCGTGCCGGGCACCGCGTTGATCGCGGAGAGGAGCTCCTCGTGGATCGCGGGCAGGTCGCTCCAACGCCCCGACATCTCCAGCGTGTCCGATACGAATCCCGGACCGCGCGTGAAGCCTTCAGAGCTCTTGCCCGTCAGATACCGGGTATCGAGCCAGCGTTCGAAGACAGCGCCCCCATCGAGTTCCTCACCGCTCGTCGCACACACCCGCTCACTGATGCCGATCGTGGCATCCACGAGTTCCGGCGTGCCCTCATCGGCGATCAGGAGCACATTGGTCTCGGGCAGGTCGAACTGGATACCGCTCTCAAGCTGGTCGTAGAGCCGCAGCACCGCAGGCGTCGCTCCACTCTGCATGATCTCCCGACATGCTTCCAGGCCGTCTCTGAACGTCGGGAAGCCGTAAGCGACTGCTCGGCCATACGTCGGCAGGCGGTGCAGCTTCAGACGCACCGTGGTGATCACGCCGAGAGTGCCTTCGGAGCCGATCAGCAGCTGCCGCAGGTCAGGCCCGGTGGCAGCGCGAGTTCCGTGTCCGACGGTCACGAGCTCACCGTCTGCGCGCACGAAATCCAGGCTGTGGACCATGTCCTCGATCTTGCCGTAGCGAGTCGAGAGCTGACCCGCTCCACGGCATGCCACCCAGCCTCCCACCGTGCTCAACGCGAACGACGAGGGCCAATGCCCCAGCGTCATCCCGTACTCCGCTTGGATGGTCTGCTCGAAGATGTCACCGAAGACTCCGGCTTCGACCTCGACGATCTGACTCACGGGATCGAAGCTGACGAACCGGTCGAGTCCGCACACATCGAGCACGATGCCTCCGCGAACCGGGAGCGCCGCCCCGGTCACATTGCTCCGTCCAGCCGAGACGGTGACCGCTATGGCCGCTGCGTCGGCGATGCGCATGACGGACTGAACCTGCTCTGTGCTGGACACCTTGACCACCACGGCAGTGGACGCGGCCGGCTCACCGCCGGTCTCGGAGATCATCGTTCCCACCCACCAGTCACGCGTGCTGCGGATGACCTCGATCGGATCGACGACGACGTCGTCGGCGACTGATCTGAGTCGCTCCTCGACCTCCGGTGGCACCGACATCACGTCGTGCTGGAACCCGGCCGGACCCGGCCGCGGTTCGAATGTCGCCGCGTAGTGCGGAGGCGTCGGTGCGCCGACGACGTATGCGCCGCGATTGAATCCCCGGCGTATGGCTTCCTTGCTGATCATGATGTTTCTCCCATGAGTATCGATCGTTCAATCGCTGCAGATCGTCGGTAGTCAGACACCTGTGCGGCGATCTGAACCTGAGACAGCGCGAGTTCTTCCCCGAGCAGCTCGCCGACTCTGTCGGCAGCCGCGGCAGATGCGTCGCGCGCCATGATCCGTGCACGCATGCGCCTCGACAGCACGTCGTCGACCGTGCGTGCGAGCTCGTACCGGGCCGCGTAGACGACCTCGGCTTCGAGGTATGGCAAGCCAGTCACGATCGGTTTCGCGAGCTCTGGTCGCTCTGCGATGAGCGCGCTCACGAACGAAGACTCCGTGCCATACCGTTCGCCGAGGTGCGCAGCCAGGCCTCCGGATGCCATGGTGGCCTCGGCGTCGTATCCGGCACCGCCCAGGACGGTGGCGTGGCGCGTTCGCGCGCGCCGCTTCTCACCGAGAACGCGCTGCGCGGCGTTGATGGTGTGCTCGGCCATGAGCCGCGATGTGGTGAGCTTACCGCCGACGACCGTGACCAGTCCATCCGGGTCGACGCGAATCTCATGGTTGCGCTTCACTTCGCCGGTCTTCCCTCCGGGAGGGGCGACGAGGGGCCGGCAGCCAGCGATGCTGCCGAGCACATCTTCCGGCTCGATATCGACGTTGAGCGCTGAGCGCGCGCCATCGAGGAGAAAGTTCATCTCGTCGAAAGTGCAGTGCACGTCATCGAGATCGCCGCCGTAGTCCTCATCGGTGGTGCCGAGGTAGGCGGTGTTGCCCCAGCGGGTGACCGTTGCCCGCCTGGTCCGGCCAGGAACGGGGATGGTCACGGTGCAGTCGTTGCGGATCTTGAGCCATGGCACCGCGATGTGCACGCCCTTCGCGGGTCGGATCTGAGGAGTCTGGACGGATGGTGCGGAACCCGCCCAGTCTCGAAGCCAGACACCGGTCGCCATCACTACCGCCTTGGCTCGCACGCGCACGTCACGACCGTCCGCGTCGGCGACGACACCGGCGACCTTGCCGTTGTCTCTCACGATGTCGGACACCTTGATGCCGTTGAGCACCGCGGCGCCATGGAAGGCCGCAGTGCGAATGAGCGCGAGCGTGAGCCTGGCGTCGTCGGCACGAGCGTCGTAGTAGAGGAATCCACCATCGAGGAACTCGTCCTTGAATGACGGACAGTGCGCGAGGACCTCGTTCTTCGTGAGCCGCTGGTGCAGGATTCCCTCTCGCCAGCCACCGGCGACGTCGTAGGTCCACAGAAGACTCTCGAATCCCGCGGCGAGGCGCCTGTCGAAGACACCATTCTGCGAGAGGACCGGAAAGAGGAACGGGAGCCGTTGAACGAGATGGGGAGCATTTCGCCGCAACCGCTGTCTTTCCAGAAGCGAGTTGCGTACAAGAGGAAGATTGCCCTGCTCGATGTAGCGCAGACCTCCGTGGATCATCTTGGAAGACTTCGAAGAGGTGCCGGAAGCGAAGTCATCCTTCTCCAGAAGCGCGACGCGATATCCGCGCAGTGTGGCGTCCAGGGCCGCGTACGCTCCAGTCACGCCGCCCCCCACGATGACGATGTCGAAGACGCCGTCGCTGAATGCTGCGAGTTGGGCGGACCTGTCGAGCCTCAGGGGCTCGGACGGCGTCAAGCTCGCCCGACGGCTGTTCTCTCGACGCGCGGGCAGGCCCAGTGGCTTCTTCATCATTGTTCATCCCGCATCTCTGCCGGCATGCGCCAGCTCCTGGTGCACCCTGGTACTCCACTGATCGTTCCGGGCCTCGCGCTCGTCGGCACTGATGCTCGGCTCGCACACGCGGTCAGTCGAGAGGGTCGCGACGGCGGCGTCCATCGACGACCACAGCAGCCCATCCGCGCCCGCGAGGAATGCGGCACCTCGGATGCTCGCAGACTGCGTGTCCCGCAGTCGGCGTACGGGAATCCCGTGCAGATCGGCTTGCAGCTGCACGAGAGGGTCACTCGCTGCCAGCCCGCCGCCGACGATGATCTCCGACGCTCTCAGACCCGCCGCGGATTCGTTCGCGCGAGCACTTGCCGTCACCGAATGAGCAATGCCCTCGAGCACCGCCAGCGCGATCTCGGCGCGCGTCGTGGACAAGCTCAGTCCCGTGAAGGAGGCTCGTGCGGCCGGCTCCATGACCGGGGTGCGCACTCCGGTCAGAGCGGGAACGAATGCCGCTCCGCGGCTCGAGCGCACGGTGGAAGCGAGCTGGCTCACGGCTTTCGGCGACTCGAACAGACCCGCCGTGTCACATGCCCAATCCAGCGCGGCACCCGTCGTAGGCGTGTAAGTCTCAGCCGCGAAAGTGGACCTGCCGTGGCTTCGTTGTGCGACGACCATCTGCGTCCCCTGATACCTGCCTGGATTCACCGGCAGCTCATCTCCGAGCATCAGGTCGGCGAAGCTGCCCGTGCCATGGATGCAGGCGGCGACGGCACGCGACCGGCAGCCGAGTCCGATCACTCCCGCGGGCTGGTCGCCGACCGCTGCGCGGATGGGCAGCGCGACACCCAGGAGACCGGGATCAGTGCATCCGAAGTCATCCGCATCCTCGCGTATCTCCGGCAGCAGCTCCGCAGGCAGACCAGTCGCCTCGATCCACTCGAGTTCGTAGACGTGATCTTCCAGCCGATAGGCGCCGGCGGCTGTCGCGTGGGTCGCGCTGACGACCGCCCGCTCGCCTGACCGTCCGCCGACAAGGTGCCACTGCAGCCACGAGTCGACGGTCCCGAATGCCAGTCGTCGCTCCGCGTGTGCACGACGCACGTCGGGTGCATCCCGCAGCTTCTGCGCTGCCCACAGGTAGACGGAGTGCACGCCCGAGCGCCGTCCCACCCGCTCGATGAGCAGCGGGTCCCAGGTGGACCCGAGCTGACCCAGCAGTGAGGCATTGCGCGAGTCCTGCCACACCACCGCAGGGGCGAGAGGGTGGCCTGTCACGGTGTCCCAGAGGATCCCCGTCGCACGCTGAGCGGCGAGAGCCAGCGCGACCAGCTGCACACCGTCATCCGCGGCATGTGCGATGACCGCACGGCACGCATCGAGCGTGCTGTCGAGGATGCGCGATGCGTCCTGCTCGACGACGCCGCCGCCCCTGGCGTCGACGCCGAGGCGCCGGTATTCCATTGCATGGATGCTGGAATCGGCGAGCACATAGGCGGCGCGGGTTCCCGTGGTGCCGGCATCGATGGAGAGTATGGCCTGCCTCGTCATGACGACGCCCGCTCGACCGCTGTCCTCGGCGACTGGATGCACATTTCCGCTACCCCTGGGTCTGTTCCGGCAGGAGAAGCGTGTGCAGATACGAAAAAGGGCAGATCGCCACTCCCAACGGGAATCTTTGATCTTGCCCTGTGCCCATGACACTAGCCCCTTTATGGCACGTCGTCAATGCCGACCGCGGCGGACATCGACCGGATCCTCATGAGAACTCGATGATCTGTCGCATCGCCGTCCCATCGGCGAGGTCTTCCATCGCCTGGTTGATGTCCTCGAGCCGGATGTGATGCGAGATGAGTTCCTCGACGGGCAGTCGCCCAGCACGCCACAGCCGGATGAAGGTGGCGATCTCTCGCTGGGGCACGGCCGAGCCGAGGTAGCTGCCGACGATGGAACGTGCCTCTGCCACCAGGGCAAGAGGTGAGAATCGAGCCTCCGCGTCGGGCGCAGGCAAGCCGACTGTCACTGTCCTGCCGCCCGGTGCGGTGAGATCGATTGCGGTCTCCAGGGCGCGGGCGCTGCCGGCCGCCTCGATCACGATCGGTGCCTTGACCTTCGCCGCAACGGCCTCCTCTGGTGAGAACACTCGGGCCGCCCCGAGCGACAGCGCCCGTTGCAGCTTGTCCGGCTGCGCATCGACGCCGATCACCGGACCATGTCCCGGCCCCAGCCCGGCGATCCCGACCGCGGCAATGAGCGCCGACATCCCGACGCCGCCCAGTCCGACCACGACAACGGCATCTCCGTCAGCAGGCCGCCCTTCGTTGAGCAGCGCCCCGCCGCCGGTCAGCACAGCGCATCCCAGCAGGGCTGCCACCGTCGGAGGGACGTCGTCGTCGACGGCGACGACCGAACTGCGATCGACCACCGCATGTGTCGCGAAGGCCGAGACGCCGAGGTGGTGGCCGATCGGCATCCCCGCACGATGGAGTCGAGTACCGCCCCGAAGAAGTGTGCCTGCGCCGTTCGCCTCGGATCCGCGACGGCACGGCAGGCGGCCTTCCGACCTGCATCCGTCACAGTCACCGCAGCGTGGCAGGAAGGTCATCACGACCCGCTGTCCGACGGCAAGATCCTCAACCTGCGCGCCGAGCTTCTCGATCCGACCCGCCGCCTCGTGCCCGAGCAGCAGCGGGACGCTGCGGATTCGGCTGCCGTCGACCACGCTCAGATCCGAGTGGCAGATACCTGCCACCTCGATCCGGACGAGAACCTCCCCGTCTTCCGGGTCATCGAGGTCGAGCTCCACCACCTCGATCGGACGACTGTCGCGGTACGGACGAGGAAGGCCGCTCGCCTTCAGGATCGCACCGGTGATCTTCATGTCAGAACGCCTCCTTCTTCGCCGGATGGCCGCCGGACGACCAGATGTCCCGCTGGAATCAGCCCTTCGACGCGCCGGCAGTCATGCCCGCGACGAAGTATCTCTGCAGGAAGACGTACGCGAGAACGACCGGCGCTGATGCGAGGATGACCCCCGCGAACATCGCCGGGTAGTTGGTCTCGAACTCTCCCTGGAAACTCAGGAGCGCGAGCGGAAGAGTCTTCCGAGAGGGTTCGGAGATGAACAGCAGCGGATAGAGCAGGTCATTCCACATGATCACGAACAGGAAGATCGTGGCCGCTGCGAGCGCCGGGGCGGACAGTGGCATGACGATCGCATGATAGGTGCGCCACGGCCCCGAACCGTCCACTGCACTGGCCTCGTACAGTTCCCGCGGAAGGGTGCGCATGAAGCCCCCCAGGATGAACACCCCGACCGGAATCGCGTTGACGACTTCGATGAGGATGAGTCCTGCAAGCGAGTTGAGCAGGCCCATGCGCGAGAACATCACGTAGAGCGGAATCATGATCGCCTGCGTGGGCACCGAGATGCCGATCACGAGAAACCCGAAGATGAGCCAGCCCCTCCATCCCGGAATACGTGCGATCGCGTAGGCCGCGAGACTCGAGATGAAGATCGCCAGCACCAGTGCCACGGAGGTCACGATGACGCTGTTGATGAACGGCAAGCCGAGATATTCAGGACTGAGCAGTGTCTGATAGTTCTCCAACGTGGGCGAGCTGGGCGGAGCGAATGGCCCCTGGTAGAGTTGCGCGCTCGTTTTGAAGCTTCCGAAGAGCACTACCGTCAGCGGCACCACGATGATCAGCACGTATATGAAAAGCGTGCCCCGTTTGGTCCATTTTGCGCGCATACGTCAACTCTGCTTCTGTGATAATGCGACGCCCCGTCGCTGGAGGAACACCATGATCCCGATCAGGATGACGAAGATGATCGACTGGGTTGTCGCATATCCGTAGTCATAATTCGCGAACGTCGTGTAGATCCTGGTCGACAGGATGTCGAGGCCATACTTCGGCGGGTTCCCCACGAGCCCGAGGATCAGGTCGAAGGCCGAGAACGCCTGGATCATCGTGTATGCCATGACGATCGTCGTGGCTGGTGCGACAAGCGGCCATGTGATCGTCGTGAACTGTCGCCATTTCCCAGCGCCATCGACTTCCGCGGCCTCGTAGAGCTCCCGAGGAATCCCCTGCAGGCCGGCGATGTAGATGACCATCATCTGGCCCGCGTGGAACCACACCTGTGTCAGCGCCACCCAGTAGATCGCTGTGGCCTGATCCCCCAGATAGCTGCCGCCGAAGTCGCCCAGGCCGATCGAGCGCAGCAGGGTGTTGCCCAGTCCTGCATTCGGGTCGTAGATGAATCGCCAGATGAATCCCACCGAGACCGACGAGAGGATCGTCGGAAAGAAGAACAGTGCTCGGAGCAGAACGTGGATCCGGGTGTTCTTGCTGAGGAAGACAGCCAGCATCAGCGCGAGCGCGGTCTGGAAGATCACGACGACGAGAAGGAACTTGACGTTGTTCGTGAGCGCGTTGATGAACAGCGTGTCGTTCGTGAACGCCTTCACGAAGTTGTCCAGTCCGACGTACTCGAATGTCGGCGAATACCCATCCCAGTCGGTGACCGCGTATTGGAACGACTGCACCAGCGGAATGGCGAAGAAGACGACGATCAACCCGACTGCCGGCACAGCGAAGAGGTAGAGGGCGTTGTTCGCCCTCATCGGACTCCGCCGTTTCGTCCTGGAGGTCACGACTGCTGATCGATAACCACTTGTGCTTCTTCAGCGGCCTTCTCGGGGGAGACCCCTTCAGCCACCTTGATGCAAGCGGTGTAGATGCTGTTCGAGACATCGAGGTTCGTGAACTCGTGCCGCTTCGACAGGGACGTCTTCTTCGACAGCCACGGTGAGATGTGAGCGAGGTCGGCGTTCTCGTACTCGACGCCCTTGACCGAGACGTGCTGCGCCGTCTGGTTCGCGTAGTACCCCGCGTTCTCCGGGTCGGACAGGAAGTCGATCCAGGCGAATGCCGCCGGCTGCATCTTGCTCGCGGCGTTGACTCCGATCATGAACGTTGCGTTGTGAACGCCCTCCCACTCACCGTCCGGGCCCATCGTGTTCGGGAAGATCATGTCCATCGGGAACTTGCCGCCGACGGACCGCACCGTTGCGATGCTGTAGGACCCCGTCGCGAGAATGGCGGCACCGCCGCTCGAGAACAGCTGAATGGACGAGTCGTACGACGTACCCGAGAAGTTCGGCTGCAGGTACGGGGCAATCTCCTGGTACTTGGAGAGGACTCCCTGGAACCACTCGTCGTTCAGGCGGATGTCACCCGATTGGATGCGCGGGATGACATCGTCGGAGGGCATGTTGTACAGCACCATGCTGCTGAAGAGCTGGGCGGAGTTGCCCAGGTCACCTCCCGGCCAGCAGATCGGCGCGACGCCGGAGCTCTTGAGCTTGTCGCACGCGTCGATGAAGCCGTCCCAATCCTTGGGGGCGGGGTCAGCGCCCGCCTTGTCGAACAGCTCCTCGTTCATGACCGGCATGAGCAGAAGCATCTGCAGCGGAAGCGCCAGCTGCTTGCCATCGGCGACACCGGCTGAGATGAGGTTGGGCTCGTACTTCTCCACGATGCCGGTCTTGGTGAGGTCGGTGAACACACCGACCTCATTGAAGGCGTCGAACTGGGAGCCGCGGAAAGCCGCGAGCGCGTCACCGCGACTGCCGTCTCGGACGCGCTGCAGGGCGAACTGGTTGTAGTCGTTCGACGTGGATATGTCCTGCGTGACCTTGACGTCGGAGTTCTTGCTCTGGAAGCGCTTGATGAGTTCGTCGAATGCCGCAGTGTCCTCTCCGCGCCAGTGCGAGAACGAGACGGTTCCTTCTGGAGTACCTGTGGCAGGGGGTGTGGGACCGCTCGCGGGCGCAGGAGCTCCTCCCCCTCCGCTCGCCCCCGGGCCCGCGCATGCGGCCAGAACACCCGCTGCCGCGGTGATCCCGAAGAGCTGAATTGCCTGTCGACGCGAAAAACTGTTACCGCTGTTGCTGTTCATCTTTCTGCCTCTCTTCGTTGAGATGTGGTCGCAGGATCGAGACCCTTGCGTCATATGACGACTTGTGGTGACGCTACACGGAGGCAGGCACTTTGGCAAGTGGTCTTACCTCTTGGCCTTCTGTGCGGGTTCCGCCTGCCGCCTGTGCTGACACGTGCGAACTGACGGCAGTCCAACCTGGTGTGGTCATACCTCTTGCCACAGGATCTCTACCGGTGATACGCTCGCTCTTGAGTGCCAAGGTCGGCGCTTCCCCAAACATTTCGTGAGGACGGCAGATGAGCAACGGAGTTCAGCCCGGATCGTATGCAGCGGTCCCGACTCCTCTTACACCGGCTGGAGACGTCGATGAGTCGGCACTGGCTCACGTGCTCGAGCACATTCTCACGGGCGGGTGCCGAGGAGTGCTCGTGCTGGGTTCGTCGGGTGAAGTCGCCGCGCTCTCGCCGGAGTCACGC
This sequence comes from Microbacterium sp., assembly GCA_049646915.1. Classification (GTDB taxonomy): domain Bacteria; phylum Actinomycetota; class Actinomycetes; order Actinomycetales; family Microbacteriaceae; genus Microbacterium. Next base: position 9,251 of record JBARWR010000411.1, on the reverse strand, counting down.
CGCACTGTCATGGAGACGACCATCTCAGTTGTCGGGGATCGCGCCTCTACGCTGGTGGGGGTGGCCAGCCCGAGCCTGAACGGCGCCATCGCCGACCTCGCGGTCGCGCAGCAGTTTCCCATCGATGCTGTCGTCGTCACGCCTCCCTACTACGGTCCCGCCGATCAAGCGACGGTGGCACGCTTCTACCGAGAACTCAGTGACACGACGGACGTCCCGTTGCTCGGCTACCACATACCTGCGTTCACCGGAGTGCGGCTCGAGGTGGAGACCGTGCGCGAGCTCGCGCACGACGGTGTGCTCGCGGGAGTGAAGGACTCGAACCGAGACTTGGAGTACTTCCAGCAGATCGCAGCGATCGGAGCGGCCACCGACCATCCCTGGTCAGCTCTGGTGGGCACGGACTCGCTTCTGCTGCCCGCGATCATGGCAGGAGGCGCCGGCGGCATCACGCTTGCCGCATCGGTCGCACCCTCGTGGACCGCGGGTCTTTTCGCGGCCGCTGCTGCACGTGACTTCGAGGAGGCTTCGCGATTGCAAGGCATGCTCACCTCGCTCGTGCTCGCTCTTCGACGGGGCTCATTTCCCGCAGGCGCAAAGGCCGCACTGCATCACCTGGGTCTCAGCGGCCCGACGCTGGCTGCTCCCGCCGTAGGTCTGACCGACACGGCGATTGCGGATCTCGGGGACCTCCTCGACGATCTCGGCGTTCCTCGGACAGGATCTGGACTCCTATGAACTCGTCAGAGATCTCTCGCATCGACGTCTTCCCGGTGAAGGTGCCCCGCAAGGACGTGTTCGCGCTCCAGCGCGGCAACTCCGACAACAACTCGTGGTTCTCACTCGTGAGAGTCACCACTTCCGATGGCACATATGGCTGGGGAGAGTGCGTCACCCGCGTTCGGTCCATGCATCGAGTGGTCGACGATCATCTCCTGGACGAGCTGGTCGGACGCGATGTCTTCGACATCCGCGGATTCCACCAGGCCGTCGACCGAGAAGAGATGCTCGCGATCGAGAGGCTGTGGCACTGGAACCCGATCCGCGCGGCACTGGAGATGGCGCTGTTCGACATCCAGGGGAAGATCACCGGCCGCTCTGTCGCGGAACTTCTCGGCGGCGTCCAGCGTCGCGAGATCCTGACAGTCAAGAACGTCGGAGTCGGCACTCCCGAGCGATCAGCCGAACTCGCGCAGACATACGTCGCTGCGGGCTATCGTCTGCTGAAAGTACGAGTCGGCAAGGACGCAGCCTTCGACGAGGCGCGCATCGCAGCAATCCGCGATGTCGTCGAAGAAGCGGTGCCCATCCGCCTCGATGCCAACCAAGCCTGGACGCCCACCGAGGCGATCGCACGGATCGGTCGCGTAGCCCGCCTCGGGATCGAAGCCGTCGAACAGCCCTGCGCGTTCTGGGATGTCGCTGCCAACGCACAGGTGGTCGAGCACTCGCCTGTGCCGATCATCTCCGACGAGGGGTTCGTGTCCGCGCCCGAAGCTCAGGTTCTGCTCACGGGGCGCGGCGCCGACGTTCTGCACGCGTACATCGGCAAGTGCGGTGGCATCCAGCCGACGATGGAGATCGCAGCACTCGCTCGCGCGTTCGGCGCAGGGATGACCTTGGGGGAGCGTGTCCCCCTGGGCATCTCCGAAGCGGCGCATCTGCAGGTCGCGGCCGCGCTTCCCGAACTCGACTATCCGTGTGCACTCGCATATGACCTCAACCAGGACGATCTGCTCACGACCAGCCCCGAGCGAGGGCCGGGGCTCATTCGGGTTCCGGATGGTCCCGGCCTGGGTGTGGATGTCGACACCACCAAGCTCGAGAAGTACGCGAGGGCTGACTGAGATGACCTCGCTCATCTGCATCGAAGCGATCATGGGCTCAGTGAAGCCGTTGAACCAGTACATCATCGCCGGCTCTGAGACCTGGATCTGGCTCGACAGTGGCATCTCGACGACGCCGGAGGAATGGATACTCCCTGAGCTCGAGCGCCGCTCTCTGGTGCCACCGAGACGAAACATCCTCGTTCTGACCCATGCGGACGTCGATCATTTCGGAGGAGCGTCGGCGTTGGCTCGCGCCCTACCCGGGATGCTGACCGTCGCGCACCAGCTCGATCGTGAGCTGCTCGCCGACAGGGAGCAGCTCATCCGTCGCCGGTACGACAGCCACCGCGAGTCAGGAGTCGTCATTCCCGACTGGCGCCTCGACGAACTTCGCAGCCGTGCCGGCGGAGCGTTCACCGTCGATCTCAGTTTCGCAGGATCGCTGCAGCTGCACGTCGATGATGACAGCTGGCAGCTGCGGCACGCACCGGGCCACAGCAACGGGCACCTCGTCGCCTGGAACGAGACCAGCCGAACCGTCATCGTCGGGGATGCGGCCATGGGCTGGGGGGTGGTCAACGGCGATGGCGATCTTCAGCCACCGCATTACATCGATGTCGCTGACTACCTGAGCACCGTGCAGATGCTGCGCGATCTCGATGCCGACCGCATGTGCCTCAGCCATCGCCATGAACTTCACGGCGCCGAGGTCGCAGCCTTCCTTGATGAGAGCGAAGCCGCGGTGCAGGAGATCAGACGCGCTGTGGCCCAAGCAGTGCTCGACGGAGATCCTGACAGCCCATCATTACTCGCCGATGTGTGCGAACACGTCAGGCGCGAGGCCACCCGGTGGCCCAAGACCAACCCTGATGCGTACGCGAGCTCCATCGCTGCACACCTTGCCGAGCCCGAAGGAGCATCACGATGAGCGCTCAAGGACTCGTCCCCGTCAAGGAGTACCACGACTACCGATCGACCGTGCGCACCGATGAACAGCTCTGGGAGAACAGCGGTTGGACGGTACGCGGGGCCGACTCCGGCACCGACTACCTGTTCTGGGCATCGCCGTACTTCATCCAGGGTGTCCGCGGTGGCACGTATCTGCCGGGCCGGCTCGCACTCAACCAGACGCTGCTCATCACATGCCCGATCGACGCGCCGGGCGAGCTCACCGACAACGACTTCATCGCGGTCGGGTGGGATCCGGTCGACTACCTGTCTTGGGATGACGTGACCGTCAGCGGGGACGATGACCTCGTCGAGTGGGAGTTCCAGGGTCGCCGCTTCACGGCAGGACCCGACTCGTGGCGTGTCGACGGCACGCATGCCGGTGTGGACAGTTCGCTGAAGATCAGCCCAGCCGCCGCGCCGATGTGGTTCACGGACCCCGGGCGCGATATCCGCGAGACCGGCAACCGCTGGTGGATCGCGAACGGTCGTGCTGTCGGCGAGCTGCGATCAGGGGACGTGTCGCTGTCGGTCGATGCGCACGCCGTGCACGAGCGGCACATCCACCTCGGCAGGAAGCACGACCCCGTGCGTCTGCTTGCCGACGGCGGTGTGGTGTGGTTCACCATCTCCGGTGACGACATCACCTGCGCCGTGCTCGCGCGACCAAGTCTGGGTTCCGCGTGGGCGCAGCTGATCATCGACGGCAGGCCGATCGAGGTGCGCAACGAGGCGATCAGCTTCAGCACCGAGCGCACATGGCACGATCCTGCGACGGGAATGCTCGTCGGGCAGAGTTGGCGGCTCTCGATCGAGCACGAGGACGGCGCGGTGGACTTCCACATCCAGGCGAAGGCCCGAGCGTACTACACGTGGAACTTCCTGGCAGACGGCGCCACGATGCTCTACTGGTGGCTCTGCTCAGCGGAAGCCACCCTGACCTCTCCGTCCACCGGGCGCGCCGCGAGAGTCATGACCGGCCTTCCGGCGGAGGCGCACCTCAACCGAACGTTTCACCGACGCCATGGGAGCACACGATGACCGCACGGACGGTGCTCATCACGGGAGCGGGAAGCGGAATCGGTCAGGCCGCTGCCGCGCGCTTCGCCGAGCTCGGCTACCGGGTCGCGATCTGTGGGCGAGGGCAGCAGAACCTGCGTGCGACGATGGCGCTGCTTCCCGACGATGCACTCTGGTTCGAATGCGACGTCTCGGATGCGGCACAGGTGGATGCGATGTTCGCGGCCATCCAGGAGTCATGGGGACACCTGGACGTGCTGGTCAACAATGCCGCACGCTACGATCACCAGGCTCCGTTCGTCGACCTCACCGACGAGCAGTGGGAACAGATCCTGCAGGTCAATGTCATGGGAGTGGTGCGCTGCTCGAGAGCCGCCGCCCGCCTGATGACACCCGCTGGACACGGCCGCATCATCAACCTGACAGCTCTGCAGCGCGAACGACCGATCCCCGGCTGGTCGGCATACGCCGCATCGAAGGCGGCGATCTCGACGATCACTCGTTCGATGGCTGTAGAACTGAGTCCTGCGGGAATCGTGGTGAACGCCGTCGAACCCGGTGCCATCGCGGCATGGGTCTCGCCCGATGAGATCGACGGGACCTCCGCCAGTCTCCTGCGCAGGATGGGCCGGCCGGAGGAGGTCGCGCGAGTGATCTCGTTCCTTGCATCCGACGATGCCGGCTTCGTCGTCGGCGAGACCATTCGTGTCGACGGCGGCCGCATGCTGATGCCGCGGCCGGATCCCCAGTCGCAGACACAGGAAAGAACCTGATTCAGCACACGATCAGAGTCCGAGCGACACAGCCCGCGACCCAGCCCCCAAGAGAAGAAGAGGAAAGGCACCCATGTCCACTCCAACTGTGCGATGCGCGATCGTCGGCCTCGTCCAGGGTCTTGAAGACGTCTACACGACGCTCAATCATCCCAGGTACACGGTCGTCGCTCTCTGCGATACGAGTCCGCAGGTCAAGCGCTGGCTGACCGGCGAGGAAGACATCGACGACGCGGGCCCTGAAGCCGCAGTCTTCCAGCACCACAAGGACTGGGTGAAGTCCTCGCGCTCGATGCCCGAGTTCGAAGCCGTCGAGTTCATCGACAGCTTCGACGACGTCCTGGCACGCGAAGACATCGATGCCGTCATCCTCGTCCTCCCCGACGTCCTTCACGCGCCTTTCGCGATCAAGGCGCTCAAGGCGGGTAAGTACGTGCTGTCGACCAAGCCGATGGCGCGGACACCGGAAGAAGCGTTTGAGATCGCCGAAGTGGCTCGCGCCAACCCCAACCACTACATGCTCGGCTTCCAGCTCAGCTACAGCAAGTTCGCCCAAGAGGTGATGGCCATCATCGACAGCGGCGAGATCGGCACCATCCGGCAGATCCGGTTCGACTACCACCGCGGCCCCTGGCGCCCCGTCCACCGCAGGAAGTACTCGGACGTCGACGGCGCGATGATCAAGGAAGGCGTGCACTGGCTCGATCTCATCTACCGACTCAGCGGAGAGCTCGCCTGGAAGGCGATGGCCGGCTTCGGCGGACGCGACACGTTCCCCGACGACTTCGAGTTCGAAGACAACGGCGTGCTCCTGATCGACTTCGAGGGATTCCGCGCCGCTCATACCTTCACCTATTACCGACGTTCTTCCCAGCCCGAGGACTTCCTTCTGGTCGGGGAGAAGGGGCTCATTCGTGGCACTTTCGAGCGCTTCGAAGTCCAGACGGAAGCAGGCACGCGCGAGGTGGAGGTTCCGGGCATGCTGCTCCCCAAGCAGCACCACGTGGGGTATTACGAGATGCACGACGCATTCGCTGCGATGTGCCTCGACGACACGACCCCGTACACGAACTGGCAGACGGCGCTCGAGAACATGCTCTCCTGCTACGCGGCGCAGATCGCCATCGCTGACGGCCGGACGGTCCAGCGCAGTGAGTTCGCCGACATCGACTGGCGAGTGAAGTACCCCGTCGCGTAATGGATCAGACGCTCACCATCGCGCGCCTGGACGGTCTCGACCCCAGCTGGCGCACGGCGGATGGCTCGTGTACGGGCATCACCCCGATCCTCCTGTGTGATGCCCGTACAGGAAGCTCACCTCTTCAGTCCACCGTCGTGCAGTTCTTCGAGGCCGACGGGATGCTCTGGGCGAGATTCGAATGCGAGGCCACGACCATCCGCGCGACGATGAGGCGGTACAAGGACAAGGTGTGGACCGAGGGTGCCGTCGAGGTCTACCTTCAGCCCGCCCCTGACGGGCCGCTCTATGAGTTCCAGCTGAGCCCGATCGGCACCTGTCGCGACCTGCGGGTGCACGATCCGGGCGGATCGGCTCAGGCGTATGACGACTCGTGGAGTTGTGAGGGGCTGCAGACGCAGGCGTGGATCCGACGTGATGACCGTGATCGCATCCGCGGCTGGGGCGGCGTCTTCGGCATTCCTCTGGCGAACGTCGGCAGCTGCTCCGATCGCGATAATGCGCAGGCCTGGAAGATCGGCGCATTCCGTCTGGAGTACGATCCGGAGGAGTTCAGCGCACTGCGTGCGCATCCATCCGACGACGCGCACAGCAGCACATTCCTGCGCCCGATCAGACTCGAACCCGCGGGCACATCGTGCTGACAGGCATCCGCGATGCGCCCGTGAGTCTTCCCCATCGCTCACCTGCCGGTGACGATCAACTCCACCCCGGCGTCCACGAGAGCCGCGCCGATCTCCATTGGGGGCCGCTGATCTGTGATCAGCAGGTCGATGTCATCGAAGTCTCCGAGGCGCACGAGGTCACTGCGGCCCAGCTTGCTGGCGGCGGCGACGAGGACGACGCGATCGGATGCGGCCATGATCGCCCGCTTCGTGGACAGCTCGAGGTTCCGCTCGATATAGAGGCCGTGCTCGTCGATACCGGCGATACCGAGGAATGCGGTTTCTGCACGCAGTCCCTCGAGGTTCGCTATCGCCATGTGCCCGACGAACGCCTGGCTGTCGTGCAGAAGCTGACCGCCCAGCGATATCGTCGTCGCCCGCGGCAACTGCAGCGCCAGCTGCATGACTGGAGCCGAGTGCGTGATCAGCGTGCCGGCGAACGTCGACGGCAGCGCTCGGGCGACGCTGTACGCGGTAGTCCCCGCATCGACGAAGATCCGCTCGTCACCCGAGATGAGCTCGAGACAGGCGGCGGCGATGCGCTGTTTGGCCTCACTGTCGTCCTTCGCGCGCGCCGCGAAGCCTGCACCGTGCATCGTTCCATGGGGCAGCATGAGCCCGCCATGGACACTACGGGCGACGCCCTGCTGCTCGAGGCGCCGGGCATCCCGACGGATCGTCATGTCCGATACCCGATACTTCTCGGCGAGCGCCGTCGTCGAGACGAATCCGCGCTCGTTGAGGTCTTGCGCAATCGCGTGCTGACGCAAAGTCAGCCCCTCATCGCCCACCATGTCCAACGCTCCTCACGCCCACCTCATCAACGTCCACAACTGCGCGTCTGGTTACAACTTAGATGCACTCCGGTCTTCAGACGACTCACGACCCCCACAACTCGACCGCTCCCTTCACGACGATGACCGCCGCACCTGCGAATGCCAGCACGATGACGAGGATCCGCGCGGTCCGCGGTCTCACGACCCGCGCGAGCAGATGCCCCACCAGGATGCCGATGACGAGCGCGACCGCGCAGGACGCCCAGCCCTCCCATGCCAGCTGCGGCAGGGCGCCCTTGAATGCGAGTGAGGTGACCGCCAGCGCGCAGAAGTACGGCTGCACCGTCACCGCGAACGCCGGCTGCGGCCAGCGGATCGCGATCGCATAGGCGGAGACCGCGGGACCGCCGACTCCTGCGGACGCGCTCATGAACCCCGAGATGCTTCCGGCCAGCACCGCTCCTCCACGGCCCATCATCCGCACGCTGCTGACGGCGAAGAAGCTTCCAGTCAGCGTGAGGATCACCGCCATGCCCACCACGACCGACAGGATGGCTGACGGTACGAGCCGTGCGACCAATGCACCGGGAAGCGCGGCGATCACGGCGGGCACGAGGAGCAGCCCGACTCGGCGGTACTCGACGCGCCGCCAGCTCGTGGCGAACAGCGTGAACGTCGTCAGCGCACCCAGCAGGTTGATCAGCACGACACCATCGAACGGTCCGAGCAGCGCGACCAGGAACGGCGACGCTACCAGGGCGAAGCCCATGCCGGAGATGCGCTGAGTGGCCGCGCCGAGGAACACGGCTCCGCCTAGCGCCAGGTTCAGGAGGAGACCGGTCATGCGCCATGTCGCCTCCGGCGCAGCCGCATGGTCAGAGCCGCCAGGAGAGGTACTTCGGCTCGGTGAACTCTTCGAGTCCGATGCTCGCTCCCTCACGGCCCAGACCAGACTGCTTCACCCCGCCCATCGGTGCAAAGGCCACCGACGGCACCGGATCATTGATCCCGACGATCCCCGCCTGCAGCCGCTCCGCAACCCGCCAGCAGCGAGACACATCCTTCGTGAACACGTAGGCGGCGAGGCCCATCTCGGTGCCGTTGGCTCGGGAGATCGCCTCGTCCTCGGTGTCAAAGGGAAACACTCCAGCGACCGGTCCGAACACCTCCTCCTGCGCCAGGCGCGCATCGTCGGGAACGTGGGTGAACAGCATCGGCCGCACGAAGTTCCCGCCGTCGGGTACGTCGCGCACCGCGGTCGCCTCCCGCGCTCCGCGCTCGACGGCATCGGCCACGATGTCGTTCACCGCGTATACGCCCTTCGCGTCGATCATCGGTCCGACGTCAGGCGTCGGCTCCGCCAGGCCATCGCCAATGGTCAGCGCGTCGAGCCGGGCCGCGAGCTTCGTGACAAACTCGTCGTGGATGCCCCGCTGCACGATGAAGCGGTTCGCCGCCACGCAGGACTGCCCGGTGTTGCGGGTCTTCGCCAGCACCGCGGCATCCACCGCCGCATCGACGTCCGCATCGTCGAAGACCAAGAATCCGGCGTCGCCGCCGAGCTCGAGCATCGGGCGCACCACGCGCTCGGCAGCCTTGGCCATGATCGCCCGGCCCACCGACGTGGATCCGGTGAACGTCACGACGCGGACGCTCGGGTGCTCCAGCAGCGCGTCCGTGATTTCACGGGACGGACCGTGCACGAGCCCGAGAACACCCGCCGGGACGCCGGCATCGGTGAACGCGCGGACCAGTTCGGTCACCGCGAGCGGCGCCCGCTCGGACACCCGCACCACGACGGGGCAGCCTGCAGCCAGGGCGGGGGCGAGCTTGCGCGCCTGCAGCGAGCACGGGAAGTTCCACGACGTGAGACTGACGACCACACCTGCAGCGCTGCGGGTGCTGAGGTGTCGGCGGGCGGCATCCTCCTGCGCGTAGACGCTTCCCTGCGGGCGACGGGCCTCCTCCGCGAACCAGCGGATGTACTCCGCCGAGAACGCCAGCTCGCCGACCGCCTCGGGCAGACGCTTGCCGGCCTCGGC
>JBARWR010000410.1:0-1904 GCA_049646915.1 Microbacterium sp. | reverse complement strand
GTGGTGGCGCTGCCGGCCGCGGTGGTGCGGGCAAGCGCAACCGCCGCCGTGGGCAGGATCTGCTCGCGTTCGAAGTCGACGCCGAAGAAGACGGCACTGCGCCGGATCTCGGCGCCGCCGGTGCGGCAGGAAGCTCCGAGTCCGACGGACGTGAGGATCTCGGCTGGTAGTCAGCTCGGTCAGGACGGTGCCCATTCGCTCCCAGCGGGTGGGCGCCTCCTCTGAGCGGGGGCAGTTCGACGAGGAGGGTCCGGATGAGCACTCCGGCGGGTTGGTACGACGATGGTTCCGGGCGCCAGCGCTGGTGGGACGGCACGCAGTGGACCGAGCACTATGCGCCGCCTTCTCAGGCGAATGACGCACGATACCCGGCCTCGGATTCGGCCGCCGCAGCATCGACAGCCCGGAGTACCCCGATCCTGGGGTTCATCGGCCTCGCGCTCGCCGCACTGGGCACGATCCTGGCCTGTGTTCCCACCACGGCCGTGTTCATCATCGGTGCGATCGTGCTGTTGGCGGCGTTCGTGGTGTCCCTGATCGCGGTCTTCAAGAAGAACACGGCCAGATGGCCGGCGATCGTGGGCATCATCCTCTCTGTCGTCGGCGGGGTCGTCGGAGCGATCGTGCTGGTCCTCGCACTGCTGACGAGCGCAGCATCCTCTCTTCCCGCGCCTGCCCAGCCGACCTCGGTCGTCAGCGAGACGCCTCCCGCGGCGGGCGACAGCGGGCGTCCCGATGCCGCCACGATCGCCGAGGTCTTCGAGACGCGGCTGCACGACGGGGGGATCACCGAGTACGACACCCCCGGCTTCTACGCCTGCGTGGGCCGGGAGCTGTACGAGTCCGATCTGAAGGATGAGGAGCTCCAGCGGCTCCTCGCCATGGAGGGCGCGAAGATCTTCAAGGACTTCGCCGATGCGACCGTGACGTGCACGCCCGAGACGGTGACGACAGTGGACGGCGGCATCCACGGCAACGGCAAGCAGGTCTCGCTCGGCTCCGGCATCACCGTGCAGATCACGATGCGCGCCGACCGATTCAGCGAACCGGAACCGTGGCCGGGGAAGCCTCTGACACAGGATGACTACGACCAGCAGTGGGGCGACGCCACCCGATCAGACGGTCAGATCGCCGTCGTCACGGTGACCGTCCGGAACAGCGGTGAGAAGACGCAGTCCGACAACGGAGCCTTCTTCACGCTGCGCTCGAGTTCTGGTGAGACGATCCCTGAGGCGGGCGGGCTGAAGTCCGTGCTGGAGCACCCGTCGGATCCGTTCGACATCTCGGACACCGCTCCGGGCGAAGAGACCACGTACACCCTGGTCTACCCGCTGCGGCCTGCGGAGATGAAGGACACCGAGGTCGACCTTCTGCTCATCAGAGACATGGGACTCGGCAAGTCGTTCCTGATCCAGTAGCCCAGCGGCGCGACCGGCGTCAGCCGGCGACGATGCGGATGACGCAGTCACCCAGCTGCAGAACCATGCCGGGAACGAGGCCGAACCGTTGATGCGGCGTCATGGGTCCGGAGCGCCCGTCACCCGTGCGCAGCATCGACCCGTTTCCCGAGCCCAGATCCTCGAACCAGGTCTGGCTGCCGACGATCCCGAAGCGGCCGTGCGTGCGGGACACCGAACGGTCGCCGTCGGGCACGGCGACCAGCATCGCGTCCGGCCTCTCACCATCGGGCAGGCTCGGGGCGCGGCCGATGTAGCCGATCCCGCGGATGGGCACCGTGGTGCCGTCCTGGAACTGCAGGGCCACCAGAGTCTGCGCGGGCGAGTCGGCGACCGCATCCACAACGGGGGCCTCCGGTGCAGCGGGCGCCGCGAACAGGGAGCCGGCGGATGGCTGCGCGACGCCACCCGTCGGTGCGGCCGGCTGAGCAGGTGGCTCAGCAGGTG
>JBARWR010000409.1:0-2105 GCA_049646915.1 Microbacterium sp. | reverse complement strand
CACCCGCGTGCGCGCCGTTCGGCTGCACCGTGACCGCGCACTCGCCGAGGATGCCCTGACCGCGGAGCGCCTCGAGCTCCGAGCGCGGAGCGTGATCAACGCCACCGGGGTCTGGGCGGGAGCGCTGGACGAGGGGATCACGGTGCGTCCCAGCCGCGGAACGCACATCGTGCTGGACGGCACGGCCCTCGGCGGCGCCACCGCCGCGCTCACCATCCCGCACGAGGGCTCGATCAGCCGCTACGTGTTCGCGCTGCCGCAGAGCAGTGGCCGCGTGATCGTGGGACTGACCGACGAGAACGCCCCCGGGCCGGTGCCCGACGTCGCCCAGCCGACCGAGACCGAGATCGCGTTCCTGCTCGACAACCTCAACCGCGTGCTGGCGCGTCCGGTGCGGCGTACGCAGGTGCTGGGCTCCTTCGCCGGGCTGCGTCCTCTGGTCGACAGCGGCGACAGCAGCACGGCGGACATCTCGCGGCGTCATCTGGTGCGAGCATCTGCAGACGGCTTCGTGAGCGTTCTGGGCGGCAAGCTCACGACATATCGACGCATGGCGCAGGACGCCGTCGATCTCGCGGTGCGCCTGCAGGGCCTTTCTGCACCGCCGAGCAGGACGGCCTCCCTCCGCCTGGTGGACTCCCCCGCGACGGAACCCGATCAGCTGGTGCCGGGCATCGCGCTCAGCCGCGGCGAGGTCGAGGCGGCCGTGCGCGCCGAAGGGGCGATGACCGCGGAGGATGTACTCGACCGGCGCTCGCGCGTCGGACTCGTGGATGCCGACCGCGCTCGGCTGCTGGGGCCGGTGACGGCTCTGGTCACAGAACTGCTCGACGAGATCGGCTGATCCTTCTCCTCTCGCCCTGCTCCGTCGCTCTGCGCTATGATTTGAACATGTTCAGTTCTGATCTGACGCCCAAGGCCGAGCAGACACGCGCCAGGATCCGCGACGCGGCGATCAGCTCCTTCATCGAACGTGGCTATCCAGACACGACCATCCGGCTGATCGCGAACGAGGCCGGCGTATCGGTGGGCAACGCGTACTACTACTTCCCCTCCAAGACCCACCTCGTACAGGAGCTGTATGAGCAGGTGCAGCGCGACCACACGGTGATCGCCACGCCGTTGCTGGAGTCCGCGTCGACTCTCGTCGACCGCCTGCGGATCGTGCTGGAGACGGGGCTGGCGAATCTGGGGCCGTACCGGCGGGTCGCACCGGGATTCCTCAGCGCGATGATCGCGCCGGACTCGCCCATCAACCCGCTCTCCCGAGAGTCCTCCGCTGCGCGGGACCTGACACTCGAACTGCTCCGCCAAGCCGTGTCCGGCTCACAGCACCGGCTGCCGGTGGACATCGCCGAGCGTCTGCCGGATGCCGTGTTCGTCGCGTACCTCGGGCTGGTGCTGCGCTGGACCTACGACGACTCCGACGGCCAGGCGCACACGCAGCGCCTGCTGGACACCGCACTGAGGCTGCTGGCCGTCGCACTGCCGTTCACACGGATGCCCGGCGTGCACGGTGTCGCACGGGATCTGCTGGATCAGGTGGCGGAGGTGCGGGCATGACCTCGTCATACGATCGCACGCCGGAGCGGCCGATGGCCTTCGGCCCGGGAGACCTCTGGCGCGGGGCCGGGACGGCCTGGTGCGTCTTCATGGCGATCCTGCTCATGGTGATGGCTGCGCTGACGCTCTTCACCGGCGATGTCGGGGCAGCAGTCGTCGTGATCATCTATGCGGGACTCGTCGGCGGCGTGGTCGCGCTCGTGATGATGCTCGTCTTCACGCCGATCGCCTGGCTCCTCGGCCGTGCCCTGGTGCGAGTCCGCTCCGTGGCCGTGCACATCCTCGTCTTCACCGTGCTCGGCGCCGGGGTCGGCCTCGCGGTGCTCCTGCTCTTCATCGCATGGGGTGCCGAGGCGGAGAACGTGTTCACCAGCGGATGGGCCTGGGCGCTGATCGGCGCCTCGGTGATCTCCGTCGTCGCCGGATGGACGCATGCCGCGCGCCGCGCTCATCGCGCCGACGCATCGGGCGGCGTGATCGCATGGTGGTCAGGGCCGCCGCGCGATCAGGACGCCGCCCACGAGGACCGCGCCCTCGGTTCC
>JBARWR010000408.1:0-2832 GCA_049646915.1 Microbacterium sp. | reverse complement strand
GGACAGGTCCGGCTCGATCGTGACGTCCTTGGCCCGGGGCACACCGGCCTCGACGAGCCACTCGCCGACGGCCGGGCGCTCGATGCGGATGCCGCGTCGACTCAGCGACTCGATGGTCATGTCGATGTGCGGCAGGCTCGGCAGGTGCTCGCCGGTGTGCACCAGGTGCAGGCCGACATCGAAGCGGGGAGCGGCCAGCAGCAGACCCGAGACGAACTGGCTGGACTCGGACGCGTCGATCTCGACGCGCCCACCGCGGATGCGGCCGTGACCGCGGATCGTGAACGGCAGCGACCAGGTGCCCTCGTCATCGACATCGACTCCCAGATCGCGCAGCCCGCTGATCAGCGCGCCCATGGGGCGGTGCAGCGCGTTCGCGTCGGCCGTGACGTGCACGTCGTCGGAGGCGAGACCGGCGAGCGGGGCGATGAACCTCATCACGGTTCCGGCCTGGCCGCAGTCGATCGTGGTGCCACCGCGCAGAGGTGCAGGGGTGACCAGCAGGTCGGGCCCGAACTCGCCGTCCGACGGCACCTCCTCGATGCCGACGCCGAGCCGGCGCAGCGCCTCGACCATGCGGCGGGAGTCATCGGAATGCAGCGGATGCACCAGATAGCCGGGGCCGTCGGCGATCGCGGCGATCATCAGCTCGCGGTTGGTCAGGGACTTCGACCCGGGAATGCTCACAGAGGCGTGCACAGGCAGGTCGCTGCCCGGTGCGATGTACGCACCCCGAGGCGGGGAAGGGGAATACCGTTGAGTGCTCATCGGTTCATAGCCTAGTGAAGCCCGCGACACGCGGAGAGGGAGGTGACCGATGCAGACGACGCTGATGCGCCGTGAAAGAGACATATCCGATGTCGACGCCGCCGCCCGCCTAGACTGGCCGGTGATGGACGACACAGCATCCGGCGATCCTCGACGCGATTTCGAGGAGCAGGCGATCCCTTTCATGGACCAGCTCTATGCGGCGGCCATGCGCATGACGCGCAATCCCGCCGATGCGGCTGACCTGGTGCAGGAGACGTTCGTGAAGGCGTTCGCGGCGTGGTCGTCGTTCTCACAGGGCACGAATCTCAAGGCGTGGCTGTACCGCATCCTCACCAACACCTACATCAACATCTATCGCAAGCGTCAGCGCGAGCCGTACCAGGGCACGATCGACGAACTCGAGGACTGGCAGATGGGCGGCGCGGAGTCGACCACGGCGACCCACAGTCGTTCGGCCGAGGCTGAGGCGATCGATCGCATGCCCGCATCCGTCGTCAAGGATGCGCTGCAGGAGGTGCCGGAGGACTTCCGTCTGGCCGTGTACCTCGCCGATGTCGAGGGATTCTCCTATCAGGAGATCGCCGACATCATGAAGACACCCATCGGCACCGTCATGAGCCGTCTGCACAGGGGCAGGCGGATGCTGCGGGAGCTGCTGGCCGACTATGCCGCCGAGCGAGGGATCGTCGGCGCCAGATCGAGGAGCGAGAAATGAGTGACTGCGGCTGCGCCAAGGCCCGTCGTGACCTGGAGGAGTATCTGCGAAACGAGGTGTGCAACACCGAGCACGCCGAGATCCGCGATCATCTCGAGCACTGCCAGTCCTGCAAGGACGAGGCGCTCGTGGCCACGACACTGACCGAGGTCATCGCGCGCGCCTGCCGCGAGACCGCCCCCGAAGAGCTGCGAGAGCAGGTCTTCGCGCGGCTGAGGGTCGCGCAGGCCGCCTCCCACTGATCGCAGCACGCACTCGTCCCCATCGGCCCGCTCTGGGTATTGTGGGCGGGTGACTTCGACAGACGCGCGCACGGTACCTGCGGACGAGACCTCCACTCAGAGACTGAGGGTCGCGGGGTACGACTACCGCGTCGTCGACATCTCGGACGAAGCCGAATCGGCGCGCTTCGCCCGCGCCGCTGAGCGCGGATTCCTGGGAGCTGAGCCCATCGGCTCGGAGATCGCCGAGATGCGGGCGACCTGGGCGCAGCGGCGCAACGTCGGCGTCTTCGCGCACGGCGCGGACGCCGATGAGCTCCCGGTCGGCACCGTCAACTCCTGGGTCGCCGACATGGCTGTGCCGGGCGGCAGCATCCCGATGTGGGCGATCAGCATGGTCACCGTCTCGGCGACCCACCGGCGTCGCGGCATCGCCCGCGGACTGCTCGAGGGGGAACTGCGTGCCGCAGCGTCGGCGGGCGTCCCGATGGCGGGACTGACCGTGACCGAGGCGACCATCTACGGTCGCTACGGCTTCGGTCCGGCGATCCAGGCGGCTCGCGTGGCGATCGACACCCGCACGGCGGGCTGGGCAGCCCCCGCGACATCCGGGCGGCTGGAGTACGTGGACAAGGCCCGTCTCGCCGTCGAGCTCGACATGGTCCACGACAACGCCGGCTCGATGCGCACCGGGCAGATCCCGGGCTGGAAGCGCCGCTGGCTCGGCCTGGCGGGAATCACTGCCGACGGCGCGAAGACGGATGCCGCTGTGCGCGGCATCCGCTATCTGGATGCCGACGGCGTCCTGCGCGGGTCGATGTCCTTCAGCCTGAAGGAGCAGCCGAACTCCCATCGCAGCACGATGACCATCCGCCACCTGGTGGCGGAGACGGATGAGGCGCAGCGGGCGCTGTGGGGCTTCGCCGTGAATCACGACCTGGTCGACCGCGTGGAGGCGGCGCTGCGGCCCACGGACGATCCGCTCCCGTTCCTCGTGGCGGATCAGCGCTCCGTCGAGGTCTCCGTGCACGACCATGGCTGGCTGCGTCTGCTCGACGTGCCGGCGGCCCTGCGGGGGCGCCGTTTCAGCGCGGCGCTGGATGTGGTGCTGCGGGTCACGGACGC
>JBARWR010000407.1:0-6238 GCA_049646915.1 Microbacterium sp. | reverse complement strand
GCTGCGCGCGGAGCGCGAGAACCGGCCCGGCGTGCGCGTGTTCGCCGCCGGATCCAGCGGACAGGTGTTCTCGGTCGGCTCCGGCCGCCGCATCCGCCGTTCCACCGAAGTGGTGCTGTGGCATCCGCGCGCGGTGTCCGGTTCCGACTCTGACGAGCCGACGCCCTCGTCATAATCGGTGCCGGAGACATCCGGCGGCCCGGGCCCGACGCTTCGGATCGATTCCGCGGTCGTTCGCCGCGTGTTCACCTCCGGTCCCTTGGTGCCGGGCTACCATGGCGCTCAGACCCCGGGATCACGGGCATGGAGAGAGTATGCACACGGCTGAGCATCGAGATCCGCGGCGAACACTGCTGCATATCAGCGATACCCATCTGCGCGCCGGCGGGGATCGTCTCTTCGGCCTCGTCGACGGCGCCGAGACTCTCGCCCGAACGCTGACGGCGCTGGAGGGTGCGCAGATCGAGGTCGACGCGATCGTCTTCACCGGGGATCTCGCGGACCTCGGTCAACAGGACGCCTATGCCGAGCTGCGGAGGATCGTCGATCCCTTCGCGGCGCGCCTGGATGCCCGCGTGGTGTGGGTGATGGGCAATCACGACGACCGAGCAGCCTTCCACGCAGGTCTGCTCGATGACCCCGCCGGCAGCGACTCGTCCGTGGACCGCGTCGACGACATCGACGGGCTGCGCATCGTCACCCTCGATTCCACGGTGCCGGGGCATCACCACGGTGAGATCTCCGACAGCCAGTTGACGTGGCTTGAAGGTGTACTCGCCGTTCCTGCGCCCCTCGGCACGATCCTCACCATGCACCATCCGCCGATTCCGAGCGTGCTGCCTCTGGCAACCAGCGTCGAGCTGCGGGATCAGCGTCGGCTGGCACCCGTGCTGCGCGGCTCGGATGTGCGCGCGATCATCGCCGGTCACCTGCACTACTCCACGTTCGGCACCTTCGCGGGCATCCCGGTGTCGGTGGCGTCGTCCACGTGCTACGTGCAGGATCTCACGGTGCCCGTCGGCGGGAGCAGACCCCAGGACGGTGCGCGGTCGGTCAACCTCGTGCGCGTGCACGACGAGACCGTCGTCCACGCCGTCATCGGCGTGGAGCAGGCACCCGTCCTCGAGCACATCGACGCCGCCGAAGCGCGTCGGAGGCTCGCCCTGGCAGGCATCGTCCCGCGCACAGACGTCGCGCACCCGGACGTCCCGGCGCTCGTCGGCTGATCCCTGCGAGGCCGCGGCGGTGGGCGGCCTCTGGTCAGCCCACCGCGGCGTCCATCGTCGCCTCTGGCAGCGCCTCCGGTTTCTCCCACGGACCGCGGATGGGAAACATCCGCTCCAATCCGGCCTGCACGGCCTGGGCGCGCAACTGCTCGGGGATGTCGGTCTCCGAGCCGTCGTTGAGGCAGAACATGTCCACATCTTCGCGGGATGCAAGCCGTTCGATCTTCTCCAGCGCGCCCATGGTGGTGGTCTGCACATATCGCACCCGCGGTCGGGTGGTCGGCATCGCGTGCCCGGTCAGCAGCGCGTAGTAGTGGTACAGGCTGTTGGTGACGGAGATGTCCGTCATGGATCGGAAGCGCGACGCGGCGGTGCGCGCGAAGTCCGCGGGGAAGGTCTGCTCGAGCTCGAACAGAATGCTGCGGCGCAGCGGTGTCGCGCAGTGCGACAGATCGCGCAGGATCGTGCGGCCGAAGTGCTCGCGCAACAGCAAGCGGTTCACGCGCAGCCCGTTGTCGTGCCCACTGCGATGCGCTTGAGGAGCACCGACCCCGATGCGCACCTCGCTCTCGACGAAGCGCGTGTGCCCCGCGGAGGTGAAGAACATCTCCGGCTCGACCGTTCGGCCGAAGAACATGTCGTCGTTGGAGTAGAGGAAATGCTCCGAGAGGCCTGGGATGCGGTGCAGCTGCGCCTCAACCGCATGGGAGTTGTGGGTGGGGAGAACGCTCGGGTCGGCGAAGAACTCCTCGCTGCGCACGATCGTCACTCCGGGGTGCTCGGCGAGCCAACTCGGGGCGGGCGAGTCGGTGGCGATGAAGATGCGCCTGATCCAGGGTGCGTACATGTTCACGCTGCGCAGCGCGTAGCGCAGCTCGTCGAGATGCCGATAACGTGCCGCGCCGTCGTCGCCTTCGCCGACGATGTGGGAGCCGAGCTGAGAGGCCCGCTGCTTCTGGAACTGGGTCGACGATCCGTCGACCCACGAGAAGACGATGTCGACCGGCTCGCGGAACTCGTCCGGACTCGGGTCGAACATGCCGTCCAGGGTGCGCCAGCTCCGGCCATACTTCTCGACCTCGGCGAATGCGACGTCGGATGCCGGCGTGACGCGTCGCGTGAGGACGTTGTCGTCCGGTGCCTCGATGAGGTCAGTGCCGAAACGCCAGAATTCGACACGGACGGCGAGCCGTCCGTCGTAGCGGAGCGTGCGTGCCGAGGTGATCCGCGGCCGGAAGATGCGCAACGCCGAAGGAGCCGCCCCGGGGATCGTCGCATCTTCGAGCGGGACGGCCGGTGCGCCCTTGGTCCGGATGTAGAAGGGATCCGCCGGCAGGTGCGCATGCAGTGACCGGACGGCGTCCTCGCGCCGCTCGAGGTCCACGACCAGGACGGGTGTGGAGCGGTCGCGCCGGATGAGCAGCATCGGCACGCCGCCTGCATCCAGTGCGTCAGCGACGGCGAGCAGGTCGTCCAGGCGGGCGCGGGCGGGAGTGATGTCATCGTGCACCAGGTGCAGCAGGCCGTGGTCGAGCACCAGGTCGGTCCGCCAGGTGACGGTGCGGCGCGGTGTTCCCGGCAGTGCGGAAAGTGTCGTCATATTCTGTTCTCCTTCACATGCGACCGAGTCGCCGGGATGCGGTCGATCCGGCAGCGGGTCGCGCTGGGGGACATCTGGCGGTCGCCGACTGCGGAGGCTCGGGCTCGGAGCGCGTGCTCGTCGGGGACGCCGTGCCGTTTCCGACCGGATGCGATGGCATCGATGCAGTGGGATGCGGCTCCACGCTGTAAGAGAAGCGTGTGATCGAACACTACCGCGGACACATGTGAGAACGGCGGGCGACGAGAATTCCCGCATGGGATCGGCGATCGGTCGCCGATCGCGAGAGCTGCGAGCATCCGATGACGTCCGAGGTCTCACAGATCCGGCTGCTGATCGGTCTTAACGGGCAAAGGGTCGGTGCCGTCGTACTCTCGGCGCCGATCGCATCGGGACCGATCGGGAGGCGAGACATGAAGACTCTCACGACCGCCACGGAGCTGCAGCAGCACAGTGGGCGGGTGACCCCGCTCTGGGAGGCGCTGTGGGAATGGGCGGCTCGGCCGAGCCACTACGGAGCGGTCCGCCGATTGCGGACCCTTGCGCAGGCGCAGGATCTTCCCGCGCTGATCGCAGTGCTCCATCCGGATGTCACCGTGGCGGTGACCTCGATGCGCGAGGGACGAGAGGACACCGTCGTCGCGCGTGGCGCGCGAGACGCCGCCCCGGTGCTTCTGCACGGGTTCCGAGGCGGGGACGGCGTCGTCGTCGCGGAGCGTTCCATCAACGGGCAGGCCGGCTTGGCGGTGACCAGCGGCGACGAGCTCACGGCCCTGGTCACGGTGGATTTCACCGGACGTCTGGTCAGTCTCGTGTGGGTTCGGATGCGCCCCGACCACACGCACCGAGGACGCTCGTACTGGGTTGCGGGGTGATGACGTGAACCTCGGGCAGCCACTGCTCGCCGACGCCACAGAGGCCGACGCCCCAGAGGTGGAGGAGACGCAGATCGACCTCCGCGGCGACACCGGCTTTGTGCACATGCGTGTCCTCAAGCCTTACGGCGTGCACGGGCTGATGCCGGTGATGCTGTACCTGTGCGGTCGGATGCTCGATGACCGCGGCTCTGAGGGGCGCCTCGTCCGCGAGTTCGCGGTGGGCGCCGGCACCGCCGTCGTCCTCATGGAGCATCGCCGTTCGTCGCTGGCGCGTTCCTCTGTGGTGGTGCACACGTACACCGCCGTGCGCTGGCTGGCCGAGTTCGGCGCGACGCACGGCCTCGATGCGTCACGGGTGGCGATTGCGGCCGACTTCTCCGACCGGACGGCATCCGCCCGGCGGAGAAGCGGATCGGTCTTCGCCGACGGGCCGCATCTCAGCGGGCGGGCCATGGCGTGGTTCTGGGAGCACTACTGCCCGGACCCGGACGGCATGACAGGGGTGACCGGGAGTCAGATCCCCAGCACGGCCTTCGCGATGAGGAAGTAGATGATCAGGCCTGTCGCGTCGACGAACGTGGTGATGAACGGGTTCGAGAACACCGCCGGGTCGACGCGGATGGCGCGCGCGGCCAGCGGCATGATGCCGCCGATCGATGCCGCGACCGTGCACACCGCGACGAGCGTGAGCCCGATCACCAGGCCGATGTGCCACTCGTAGATCAGCCCCGCCAGAGCGAATCCCAGGGTGCCGAGGAGCAGGCCCAGGAAGAAGCCGACCCGGATCTCGCGCGACAGCACACGGAACAGATCGCGCGGGGTCACCTCGCCCAGCGCGAGCGAGCGGGTCACCGTCGTCGCCGCCTGGTTGCCGGTGTTGCCACCGGTGCCGATCAGCAGCGGTACGAAGAGCGCGAGCACGGTCAGATTTGCAAGCGTGCTCTCGAACGCGTCGAGCACCTGCACGGTCAGCGTCGCCCCGACGGCCAGCACCAGCAGCCAGACCACGCGCGAGCGCACCAGGCGCCGGATCGGTGTGGACAGGTACGAGCGGCGCAGCGGTTCCACGCCACCCTGGCGCGCAGCATCCTCGCTCTCCTCCTGCTTGAGGATGCGAGCGGCATCGTCGATGGTGAGGATGCCAACCAGGCGATGCTCGCTGTCGACGATCGGAAGGGCGAGCAGACCGTAGTCGGTGGCGCGGCGCGCGGCGACTTCGGCATCCTCCGTCACCTCGGCGACGTGAGCGTCACTCATGAGGTCGCTGATCATCGCATCCTCTTCAGCGGACATCAGATCCCGCAGGCTCACGACGCCGACCACACTGCGGCCGCCATCGGTCACTGGGAGCGTGTAGATGGTCTCGGCGCTGTCGAGTGCCCCTCGGACGCGTGCGAGTGTCTGGGCTGCGGTGAGATGGGGGTGAGTGGTGACGAACTCGGGACTCATGCGCCGACCGATGGAGTCCTGCGGGTAGCCGAGCATGCCCGAGGTGAGGTCGCGCTCCTGCCGCGTCAGTCCGCGCAGCAGCTGCGGGGCCACGGATGCCGGCAGCTCGTCGAGCAGCCAGACCCGGTCGTCCGGGTCCATCTCGGCGAACAGCATCGTGACCTCGGCGTTGCGCAGCGCACGCACCAGGTCACCGCGTGCGGCCGGCGACAGTGCCTCGAAGACGTCGAGGGCGCGAGGCTTGGCGAGCAGGCGGTAGACGATCGCGGCATCCTCGATGCCGAGGCGTTCGACGAGCTCGACGACCTCGGGGACGGCGAGCGGCGTCAGCACGGCGGATGCGCCGGCCAGATCTCCCTGGGCGATGAGTCGACGGATGTCGTCGGCCGCAGCGGAGACGGTCTGAAGCTGGGATGGAGTCATGGGAGTGCCTTCATGAGGGCACCGCGCGTGGCGGGATCGCCGGAGCGTCAAGGGGCGTGCGTCGCAGCAGGCGCCGTCTCGGGCTCAGTCGAGCAGTGCGGAAGCGGAGAGGAGAACGTGTCTGCGACTATGACTGTCACTTGACATGGTGAACCACCTCACTTCCGGGTGCTCGGGGGATATTCCTCGACGAGTCTAGCCCGGGCCGGCTGGGCGGATGGTCAGGCCGGCGGCAGACGCAGCACGTTCGACTCGCCGCCGGTGAGGTCATCGGCGATGCGGATGCTGCGCGCGAGGGCGTCCAGCGCGGGCTCGAGCGTGCCGAATCGCTCGCGCTCGCTGCAGACCGCCGTCAGTGTGATGAGGTGCGAGCCGGTGTCCCACGTGTAGGTCGCCGTCGCCGGGGACTCCGGGCGGGGCGGCATCGGCATGAGCAGCTTCTCGCCGAGGCCGAGCGGGGTCGCGAAGCTCTCGGTGTCGTCGTACTCCATCGGCATCGATGCGCGCATCATGCGCAGCTGCGGGGTGAGTTCCTGTGCGGTGGCCATCGCGACGATGAGCTCGGGCTCGGCCTTCCAGGTCCAGGCGAGCACCCGACCGTCGGCCCTGCGCATCGCCAGCGGGATGGCCTGGCTGGCCAGCCAGCTGCCGAACCGCGCACC
>JBARWR010000406.1:0-15071 GCA_049646915.1 Microbacterium sp. | reverse complement strand
GGCGATCACCTGCGCCTCGACCGCCCCCGATTCCCGCGCCCCCGCATCGGCATCGAGCGACACGCCTCGAAGCCGAGCGGCGACCAGGGCGAAGGCCGCCGCGGTGAGCACGGCGACACCGAGGAAGGCCCATCGCCAGTGCAGGTACTCGGTCACCGCTCCGGCGAGGAACGGACCGATCATCGAGGGCACGACCCATGCGGCTGCGTATGCGGCGAAGATGGGGCCGTGCAGGTGCGGCGGATAGATCCGGGCGACGACGACGTAGAGCGCGACCGTCTGCCCGCCCGCGCCCAGGCCCTGGATCAGGCGTCCGACGATGAACACATGCATGTCCAGGGCGAAGCCCGACACGAGCAGACCCACAGCGAACAGCGCCACCGCTGTGTAGAGCGGCGATCGCGGCCCTGAGCGGTCGCTCCAGGCTCCGACGGCGACCATCCCGATGACCCCGGTGGCGAGCGTCGCCGAGAAGGCCACGGCGAAGAGGTCCTCGCCGTGCAGGTCGACGGCGACGACGGGCATGACCGTGGTGACGGCCAGCGCCTCGATGGCCGCGAGGAAGATGAGCACGACCGTGCCGACCGTGATGCCGAGGCGCTCCCGGTCCCAGATCGTCGCGGCAGCGGCCGAGCTCACCGCCGTGCCGCGCTGATCGCGTCCTGCGCCCGTGCGATCCGCTCGATCGCCTCGGTGAGGATCTCCGCACTCGTGCCGAAGTTCACACGCACGTGCCCGGCGCCTTCGGCACCGAAAGCCGGCCCGAAATGCAGCGCGACCTTCGCCTGCCGCAGGATCTGCTTGGCCGGATTGTCGCCCCAGCCGAGGGCGGTGAGGTCGATCCAGGCCAGATATCCGGCATCCGGCATCCGGTAGCGGGCGCCCGGCAGGTGCGCCGCCAGCAGCTCGGCGAGCAGTCGCCGGTTCTCGTCGAGGGTCGCCAGCAGACCGTCGAGCCACTCGTCGCTCTCGGGTGCGAATGCCGCGACGGCCGCGAGCATCCCGAACTGACCCGTGCGCCACTCCACCTCGATGGGCAGGGAGCGCAGCACTGCCGTGGTCTCATCCGCCGCGGCGATCATCAGCGCGCACTTGAGCCCGGCGAGGTTGAACGCCTTGCTGGCGCTGGTCACGGCGTAGCCCACGCGCTGCGCCGCGTCGCCGCTGGCGAGGAACGGCGTGAATTCGGCATCCGGCTGCACGAGCGGGGCGTGGATCTCGTCGGAGATGACCGTCGCGCCGTGTTCTTCGGCCAGCAGCGCCAGTGCGTCCAGACTCGCTGCGGTGGGCACCGATCCGGTGGGGTTGTGCGGGTTGCAGAGCAGCACCGCCCGCGCTCCCCCGACCAACGCCTGCCGGATGCCGTCCAGGTCGAGCTCCCAGCCCATGCCGGTGTCGCGCAGCGGCACGCGCTCGACAACGCCGCCGGCCTCTTGGACCAGGTCGAAGAACGGCGGGTAGATCGGCGGGTTGACGATGACCCGCTCGCCCGGCTGGATGACGCGTCGGAGGATCTCGACGATCCCCATGCTGACGTCCGCGGTCGTGAGGACGCGGCGGGGATCCGGGCTCCAGCCGAAGCGACGCTCCGCGAAGCCGGCGTACGCCGCGGCCAGCGGTGTGCGCGAGGCCACATAGCCGGTGTCACCGGTGCGCACCGCCCGATCGAGAGCGGCGGTGATGGCCGGTGCGAGTGGGAAGTCCGTCTCCGCCACGAACAGCGGCAGGACGTCTTCCGGGTACTCCCGCCACTTCTCACTGCTGCGCTCGCGCAGCTGCGCCAGCGGCAGCGCCCGCACCGGCGTCACCATGTCCTGCTCCGAAGGGTCGTCAGATGGCGAATCCGAGCGCGCGCATCATGTCGCGTCCGTCATCGGTGATCTTCTCCGGACCCCACGGCGGCATCCATACCCAGTTGATGCGGAAGCGGTCCACGACGGAGTCCAGCGCCTGAGCGGTCTGCTCCTCGATCACATCCGTGAGGGGACAGCCGGCGCTCGTGAGCGTCATGTGGATCACCAGGGCGTCGTTCTCGTCATCCCACGCGAGGTCGTAGATGAGCCCCAGGTCGACGATGTTGATCCCGAGCTCGGGATCCATGACGTCCTTGAGCGCTTCGGTGACGTCCTCGTACTTCTGATCGGTCAGCGTTGCGGTCATGGCCTCAGCCTACGCTTCGATGGGGGCTGCGGGGTCGAGGAAGCGGTCGTAGCCCTCATCCTCGAGACGGTCGGCGAGTTCGGAGCCGCCCTCTTCGACGATCTTGCCCTTGACGATGACGTGCACGAACTGCGGACGGATGTATCGCAGGATGCGCGTGTAGTGCGTGATCAGCAGGACACCGAGGTTGGTGGCCTCCTTGGCGCGGTTCACACCCTCGGACACGATCTTCAGTGCGTCGACATCCAGACCGGAGTCGGTCTCGTCGAGCACGGCGAACTTGGGCTGGAGCACCTCGAGCTGAAGGATCTCGTGGCGCTTCTTCTCGCCGCCTGAGAAGCCCTCGTTGACGTTGCGCTGCGCGAACTGCGGGTCCATGCGCAGGTTCGTCATCGACGACTTGACGCTCTTGGTCCACTGGCGGATCGAGGGGGCCTCGCCGTCGAGTGCGGTCTTCGCGGTGCGCAGGAAGTTCGTCACGGTGACGCCGGGGATCTCCACCGGGTACTGCATCGCGAGGAAGAGGCCGGCGCGAGCGCGCTCGTCGACCGTCATCGACAGGACGTCCTCGCCGTCGAAGGTGATGGTGCCCTGCGTGACGGTGTACTTCGGGTGCCCGGCGATCGTGTACGCCAGAGTCGACTTGCCCGAGCCGTTGGGGCCCATGATGGCGTGCGTCTCGCCGGTGTTGATGGTCAGGTCGATGCCGTTGAGGATCGGCGAAAGGCCCTGATCGGTCTGGACCGCCACATGCAGGTCGCGGATCTCGAGAACAGACATTCAGACTTCCTTAATGACAGTGGGGTCGATGAGCACGTCGTCGCCGTCGATATCGACGACGTACACGGGGACGGGCTCGTAAGCGGGGAGGTTGAGAGGGATTCCGGACTCGAGTGAGAACGCCGAGCCGTGCGCCCAGCACTCCAGCGTCTTGCCCTCGACGAATCCCTCGGAGAGGGAGACGTCACCGTGGGTGCAGCGGTCGCCGATGGCGTGGATCTCGCCGTCGGAATCCTTCACGATGGCCATCGCCACGCCGTCGAGCTCGACGCGCAGCGGGGTGTCCATCTCGAGCTCGGAGGCACTGCATGCGCGCTGCGCGCTCATGCGGTCACCCCCATCAGCTCCGTCTCGATGGCGTCCAGCAGTTCCTGCTGGAGGGAGGGGATGCGGATGCGCTGCACGACCTCGGTGAGGAAGCCGAGCACGACAAGACGTCGCGCTTCCGCCTCGGTGATGCCGCGGGACTGCAGGTAGAAGAGCTGCTCGTCGTCGAAGCGACCGGTCGCACTGGCGTGACCGGCTCCGGCGATGTCACCGGTCTCGATCTCGAGGTTCGGGATCGAGTCGGCCCTGGCGCCCTCGGTGAGCACCAGGTTGCGGTTCGCCTCGTAGGAGTCGGTGCCCGTGGCATCCGGTCCGATCAGCACGTCGCCGATCCACACGCTGTGTGCGCTCGCACCGCGCAGCGCGCCCTTGTAGAGCACGTCGCCGGTGGTCTGAGCCCCCTTGTGATGCAGGTACACCTGGCTCTCCAGGTGCTGACCCGCGTCGGCGAACGACAGACCGTAGAGGTAGCCGTGCGACCCGGTGCCGGCGAGCTCGACGTTCGGGTTGACCCGCACGACTCCCCCGCCGAAGCTCACGACGAAGTGGGTGAACTCCGCGTCGCGGTCGACGCGCGCCTGGTGGGCGGCGGCATGGATGGCATCATCCTGCCACTGCTGCACGCTGATGAGGGTGAGCTTGGCGCCCTCGCGAACGATGATCTCGAGGTTCTGCGCGTACTCCGCCGTGCCCGAGTGGCGCAGGACGATCGTGGCGACGCTGTGCCGCTCCGCCTCGATCACCAGATGCGCGTCCGCACGACCGCCCACACCGTCGATCTGCAGGACGATCGGCTCTGCGACCTCCTCCTCGGCGGGGATGCGCACGTGCATCGCATCGGCCGCACCCTGCCAGGCGATGGCCGAGACGACGTCCTCCGGCTGGAAGAATTCACCACGCGGCGCTGAGCCGAACGGCAGAGCCGGAGCGAGGTACTGCTCATGGCTCATCGTGTAGGCCACGCCCTCGTTCGCCGGAGCCGTCTCGAAGAGCGACTTCAGCTGCGCGACGGGAGTGTGCTTCCAATTGACCTCGCGGCCGGTCGGCGCCCCGAAGTCCTCGGGGTCGAACGACCGGGGCCGTTCGGATCGGGTCTGCACCGGCGCGAATCCGGCATTCGCCACCTGGGCGGCGGGGTCGATATGCGTGCTTGTACGCGGCGCCGCTTCGGGCGCCTGGGTAGAGGGCGTCATCTCAGCCGACACTGCCTTCCATGCCCATCTCGATGAGCTTGTTCAATTCCATCGCGTATTCCATCGGCAGTTCACGGGCGATCGGCTCGATGAAGCCGCGCACGATCATGGCCATGGCCTCGGTCTCCTCGATGCCGCGCGACTGCAGGTAGAAGAGCTGCTCCGCGCTGACCTTGGAGACGGTGGCCTCGTGTCCGAGCTTCACGTCGTCGACGCGGATGTCGATCGAGGGATACGTGTCCGATCGTGACTGCGTATCCACGAGCAGCGCGTCGCAGACGACCGAGTTCGAGGAGTGATGCGCGCCCGGGTCGACCCGCACCTCACCGCGGTAGCCGGATCGGCCACCACCGCGCGCGATGGACTTGGAGACGATCGAGGACTGCGTGTACGGCGCCTGGTGGACCATCTTCGCGCCCGCGTCCTGGTGCTGACCGGGACCGGCGAAGGCCACCGAGAGCGTCTCGCCCTTGGCGTGCTCGCCGACGAGGTAGATCGACGGGTACTTCATCGTCACCTTGGAGCCGATGTTGCCGTCGACCCACTCCATGGTCGCACCCTCGTGCGCGATCGCGCGCTTGGTGACCAGGTTGTAGACGTTGTTGGACCAGTTCTGGATCGTCGTGTAACGCACGCGGGCGTTCTTCTTCACGATGATCTCCACGACGGCCGAGTGCAGCGAATCCGACTTGTAGATCGGGGCCGTGCAGCCCTCGATGTAGTGGACGTAGCTGTCCTCGTCGGCGATGATCAGGGTCCGCTCGAACTGGCCCATGTTCTCGGTGTTGATGCGGAAGTAGGCCTGCAGCGGGATCTCCACATGCACGCCCTTGGGCACGTACACGAACGATCCGCCCGACCACACGGCGGTGTTGAGCGCGGCGAACTTGTTGTCGCCGGACGGGATCACCGTGCCGAAGTACTCCTGGAAGAATTCAGGGTGCTCGCGCAGCGCCGTGTCGGTGTCCATGAAGATGACGCCCTGCTGCTCCAGATCTTCGCGGATCTGGTGGTAGACGACCTCGGACTCGTACTGCGCGGCGACACCGGCGACGAGACGCTGACGCTCCGCCTCGGGGATGCCCAGCTTCTCGTAGGTGTCCCGGATCTCAGCGGGAAGGTCTTCCCACGACTGCGCCTGCTTCTCTGTGGAGCGGACGAAGTACTTGATGTTCTCGAAGTCGATCTCACTGAGGTCGGCGCCCCAGGTCGGCATCGGCTTGCGGCCGAAGAGCTGCAGGCCCTTCAGACGGTTCTTCAGCATCCATTCGGGTTCGTCCTTGAGCGCGGAGATCCCGCGCACGACGTCTTCGGAGAGCCCGCGTTTGGCGATGGCGCCGGCGGCGTCTTCATCGTGCCAGCCGAATTCGTACACCCCCAGACTGTCCAATTCCGGGCGGTCGATCAGCACATCCGACATCACACTCTCCTCACACGGGCCTCAACGGTGTCATCCGCCCCGACACACCTGATCTCCGTCGAGTCTTCGGAGATCGGATGCCGCTGGTGGGCCCCATCATCGGCGCTCACATCGCGCCTAAACTGTCCGTGATGGACGTCGCGCTTCGCGCACCCATCACAACAATCCGATTCTACAGGTTTCGTCGGACGGCCGGGCGGTATCCGCTCCAGCGCCGACGGGCCGGAGGCCTCATGACCCAAATCGTCACGCCCGCTCAGACCGCGGCATCGCAGGACATCGCCTTCGGCCGCCCCCTCCGAGTGCTGGCATGGCTGTCGTTCGTGGCCGAGGTCCTGATCATCGGCACCGGCGGCGCCGTGCGCCTGACCGGGTCGGGACTGGGCTGTTCGGAATGGCCTCTCTGCACACCGGAATCACTCGTTCCGATCCTGGAGATCCAGGGCCTGCACGGCGCCATCGAGTTCGGCAACCGCATGATGACCGGTCTGGTCGGCCTGCTGGCGCTCGCCGTGCTCATGCTCACCCTGCATGCGATCAGCGGCCGGCGCCTGGTGGTGCGCGCCGTCTGGTTCGCCGTCGGCGGCATCGTGCTGGCCGTCGGCATCTATGCCGCAGCCTCTGCGCTCGGTCTGCCCGCTGCCGCGCTGATGTCCACCGCACTGCTGCTCGCGGTCCTCGCCGGCGCGTTCGACTCGCTGCGTCAGACCGTGCGGCGACGGGATCTCGCCTTTCTCGCCTGGGTGGTGCTCATCGGCGTCATGTCGCAGGCCGTCGTCGGCGGCTTCACGGTGATCAGCGATCTGAACCCGTTCATCGTCGGATTCCATTACGCGTCCTCGCTGGTCCTGGTGTGCGTGACGGCGCTGTTCCTCGTTCGGACGCGGACGCAGCCGGGACCCCGCGAGCTCGCCGTGCCCACCTGGTTCATGGGCCTCAGCCATCTGACCGGGTTCGCCCTGGCGGTGACGATCGCGGTGGGCGTGCTCACCACCGGCTCAGGACCGCACTCCGGAGACGCCGCCATCAAACGCGAGGGCTTCGACGCCACGATCCTCGCGCACGTGCACTCCTGGCCGGGCTACATCCTGGGCGCGCTGGTGCTGACGCTGACGATCTGCGCCTGGATGCTGCGCCTGCCGCCGCGCACCTGGCTGCTGGTGCTGACCGGCGCCATCCTGGTCCAGGTCCTGGTCGGCGTGGTGCAGGCCCGCACCGGCCTGCCCGGCATCCTCGTCGGCACCCACATGGTCCTGGCCTCGCTCTCGGCCGCGGCGTACACGGTCATGGTCACCAAGCTCAAGCGGCCGGTCGTCGAGGACTGACAGCCCGCCCCGGACATGAACAACGCCCCGACCATCAGGCCGGGGCGTTGTTCGCATCCGATC
The DNA here is from genome assembly GCA_049646915.1 of Microbacterium sp. Taxonomy (GTDB): domain Bacteria; phylum Actinomycetota; class Actinomycetes; order Actinomycetales; family Microbacteriaceae; genus Microbacterium. The sequence goes on along the minus strand of JBARWR010000406.1, from coordinate 7,803 downwards.
TGGACGTGATCAGAACGGCAGCAGCGGATCCACGGCGACCGCCAGGAAGATCAGCGTCAGGTAGGTGATCGATGCGTGGAACACGCGCATGGGCCGGGCCTCGCTGCCGTGCACGGCGCGGTTGTAGAGACGATGCGATTCGTAGATGAACCATCCGCCGAACACCAGCGCGGAGACGGTGTACACGATGCCCATCTGCGCGACGGGCACCAGCAGCAGCGAGCAGGCCACCGTCGCCCACGCGTACAGGATGACCTGCAGACCCACCTGGGATGCCGAGCGGGTGACGCCCAGCATGGGGACGTCGACGTCGTCGTAGTCGTGCTTGTACTTCATCGACAGCGGCCAGTAGTGCGGCGGCGTCCACAGGAAGACGAGCACGAAGAGCACCATCGGCGGCCAGTCCAGCGATCCGGTGACCGCAGTCCAGCCGATGACCACGGGGAAGCAGCCTGCGATGCCGCCCCAGATGATGTTCTGCTCCGTGCGGCGCTTGAGGATCATCGTGTAGATCACGACGTAGAAGAAGATGGCGACGGCCGACAGGGTCGCGGCCAGCCAGTTCGTGAACACCAGCAGCCAGATCGTGGAGACGACGGCGAGCACCCACGAGAAGACCAGTGCACCGCGGGGCGACACCTCGCCCGTCACCAGAGGACGGTTCTCGGTGCGCTTCATGTGCACGTCGATGTCACGATCGAGGTACATGTTGAAGGATGCCGCCGATGCAGCGCTCATCGCACCGCCGAACACCGTCGCGAAGACGAGCCACAGGTTCGGCAGACCCCCCTGAGCGAGGAACATCACCGGCACGGTCGAGACGAGCAGCAGCTCCATCACTCGGGGCTTGGTGAGGGCGAAATATCCGCGGATCTTCTGACCGAACGAGTACGTGGTCTCGGCGGCCTGCGATGTCGAAGAGATCGCGATCCCCTCCTTCTGAACGCATGTGGACACTCCTTCCAGTCTAGAGCGTCCCCGTACCGGCCAGCGGCCCCGGAAATCCTCCCGCGCACAGCCTGATCCGAGCCTGTGCACCCATCCGTCACGACGCGAAATCCGCCCACGGGACCCGTTTGCGCGCAGGTATGCTGAAAACACTCGCGCGCCCGGGCGCTGTGCACCTCATCTCCGTGACGACGCGGACCGCGCAGGAATACGGGCGCCTCCGCAGTTGTCAGAAGGAGTATGACCGTGGCAGAACTTCAGTGGGACGAGATCGACCGACGAGCGGTGGACACCGCGCGAATCCTGGCGGCGGATGCCGTCCAGAAGGTCGGCAACGGTCACCCCGGCACGGCCATGAGCCTGGCGCCGCTGGCCTATCTCCTCTACCAGCGCGTGATGCGCCATGACCCGGCCGACACCGACTGGCTGGGCCGCGACCGGTTCATCCTCTCGGTCGGCCACTCCTCGCTGACGCAGTACGTGCAGCTCTACCTGGGCGGCTTCGGTCTGGAACTCTCCGACCTCGAAGCGCTGCGCACCTGGGGCTCGCTGACCCCCGGCCACCCCGAGTACCACCACACCAAGGGCATCGAGATCACCACGGGCCCGCTGGGCCAGGGCCTCGCCTCCTCCGTCGGCTTCGCCTACGCAGCGCGCTACGAGCGCGGCCTGTTCGATCCCGAGGCCCCCGCGGGGACGAGCCCCTTCGACCACCACGTGTACGTGATCGCCGGCGACGGCGACCTGCAGGAGGGCGTCACCAGCGAGGCATCGTCGCTCGCCGGGCACCAGCAGCTCGGAAACCTCATCGCCTTCTACGACTCCAACCAGATCTCCATCGAGGGCGACACCGACGTGGCGTTCACCGAGGACGTCCGGGCCCGCTACGAGGCCTACGGCTGGCAGGTGCTCGAAGTCGACTGGCGCCGCACCGGACAGTACGTCGAGGACGTGCAGGAGCTGGACGATGCGATCCTGCAGGCCCAGGCCGAGACGGCCAAGCCCAGCCTGATCATCCTCAAGACCATCATCGGATGGCCCGCGCCGACCAAGTCCGGCACCGAGACGGTGCACGGCAGCGCGCTGGGCGCCGACGAGGTCGCCGCGACCAAGGAGGTGCTCGGCTTCGACCCCGAGAAGTCCTTCGTCGTCGAGGACGCCGTCATCGAGCACACCCGTCAGCTCGGCGCCCGCGCCCAGGAGGCGCGCGCCGAATGGCAGAAGTCGTTCGACGCCTGGGCATCGGCGAACCCCGAGCGCAAGGCGCTGCTGGAGCGGCTCGAGGCACAGGCCCTGCCGGAGGACATCGAGAAGGCGCTGCCCGTCTTCGAGGCCGGCAAGGACGTCTCCACCCGCGCCGCGTCCGGCAAGGTCATCAACGCTCTCGCCGAACAGCTCCCCGAGCTGTGGGGCGGTTCCGCCGACCTGGCCGGCTCCAACAACACCACCATCGCGGGCGCCGCCTCGTTCATCCCGGCCGAATGGTCGACGCACGAGTGGAAGGGCAGTCCCTACGGGCGTGTCCTGCACTTCGGCATCCGCGAGCACGCCATGGGTGCGATCCTGAACGGCATCACGCTGCACGGACCGACGCGCGCCTTCGGCGGCACGTTCCTGATCTTCAGCGACTACATGCGCCCGGCCGTGCGTCTGGCCGCGCTGATGGACATCCCGAGCACGTTCGTCTGGACGCATGACTCGATCGCCCTCGGCGAGGACGGTCCGACGCACCAGCCGATCGAGCAGATCGCGTCGCTGCGCGCCATCCCGAACTTCACCGTGGTGCGCCCGGCGGACGGAAACGAGACCTCCGCTGCATGGCTCGAGATCCTGCGCCGCCACGGCGGTCCGGTCGGCATCGCCCTGACCCGTCAGAACGTCCCGGTGTTCGAGCGCGGGGACGGCGAGGCATCCGGTGACGTGTTCGCCGCCGCATCCGCGACCGCCAAGGGCGCATACGTGCTCGCCGAGGCTCCGAACGGCACTCCCGATGTCATCCTCATCGCCACCGGCTCGGAGGTGCAGCTCGCCGTCGCAGCGCGCGAGACCCTCGCGGCCGACGGAGTGAACGCCCGCGTGGTGTCCGCTCCGTCGTTGGAGTGGTTCGCCGAGCAGGATGAGGCGTATCGCGAGTCGGTGCTGCCCAAGGCCGTCACCGCGCGGGTGTCCGTGGAGGCGGGCTCCGTGCTCAGCTGGCGCGGGATCGTCGGCGACCGCGGCCGTTCCGTCGGCATCGATCACTTCGGCGCCTCCGCCGACTACAAGACCCTGTTCCAGAAGTTCGGCATCACCGCCGAGGCCGTCGTCGAGGCGGCACGCGAGAGCATCAAGGAGAACGCATGAGCACCCCCACCGCAGACCTGTCTGCAGCAGGCGTCAGCATCTGGCTCGACGACCTGTCCCGCACCCGCATCGACTCGGGCAACCTCCAGCAGCTCATCGAGACGCGCAATGTCGTGGGAGTGACCACCAACCCCACGATCTTCGCGAACGCGATCACCAACCCCGACGACACGTCCTATGACGCCCAGGTCGCCGAGCTGGCCGCATCCGGATCATCCGCCGTGGATGCCGTCTTCGCGGCGACCACGCAGGACGTCCGCAACGCGCTGGACGTGTTCCGCCCGGTGTGGGAGTCCTCGAATCACGTCGACGGCCGCGTCTCGATCGAGGTCGCTCCCGATCTCGCCCATGACACCGAGGGCACCGTCGCGCAGGCCCAGGACCTGTGGAAGCGCATCGACCGCGAGAACCTGCTCGTCAAGATCCCGGCGACCAAGGCAGGCCTTCCCGCCATCGCGCAGGCGATCGGCGCGGGCATCAGCGTCAACGTCACGCTGATCTTCAGCTTGGAGCGCTACGCAGGCGTCATCGACGCGTACCTGACAGGTCTGGAGACGGCGAAGGCCGCCGGCATCGACCTGTCGACGATCCACTCGGTCGCCTCGTTCTTCGTGTCGCGGGTGGACACCGAGACCGACAAGCGTCTGGAGGCGATCGGCACCGACGAGGCGCTGGCGTTGAAGAGCAAGGCCGGCCTGGCCAACGCGCGCCTCGCGTACGAGCTGTACGAGACCTCGTTCGCGAGCGACCGCGCCAAGGCGCTGCTCGACGCCGGTGCCACTCTGCAGCGTCCGCTGTGGGCGTCGACCGGCGTCAAGGACCTGGCGCTGCCCGACACGCTGTACGTGACCGAGCTGGTCGCACCGGGCGTCGTCAACACGATGCCGGAGAAGACGATGGAGGCTGTGTTCGATCACGGCGTCGTCGCCGGCGACACCGTCACCGGCACGTACGACGCCTCTCGCGAGGTGTTCGAGGGCCTGAAGTCGGTCGGCGTGGACTTCGACGACGTCACCCAGGTGCTCGAGGACGAGGGCGTCTCCAAGTTCATCGACTCCTGGCACGATCTGCTCGCTCAGGTGACGAAGGGGCTGGAAGAAGCACGATGACCGTCTCGGTGCACGTCTCGCAGGGGGCGCGGATGGCAGTGGACGACGCCGTCGCCCGCCTCGTCGCCGACCTCGTCGCGTCGCGTGTCACCGCAGGCGATCCCACGCTGTGGGGGGCGGATGCCGAGGCCGAGGCATCCGTCCGCCTGGGCTGGGTGGACGCCGTCTCCGTGTCGCGCCCGCTGGTCGCACAGATCGTCGCTCTGCGCGAGGAGCTGTCGGCCAGGGGCGTCGACCGGGTCGTGCTGTCCGGCATGGGCGGATCCTCACTCGCCCCCGAGGTGATCGCCCGGACGGTGGGCGTGGAGCTCACCATCCTCGATTCGACCTCGCCCGCACAGGTGCTGTCCGCCCTGGACGGCGATCTGGCACGCACCGTACTGGTGGTCTCGTCCAAATCCGGCACCACCACCGAGACGGACTCCCACCGCAGGGCGTTCGAGGCGGCGTTCGCCGATCTCGGCATCGATCCCGCGCAGCACATCGTCGTCGTCACCGACCCGGGTTCGGCGCTGGATCTCTCCGCGACCGAGGCCGGTTACCGGGTGTTCCACGCCGACCCGAACGTCGGGGGCCGCTATTCGGCACTCACCGCGTTCGGACTGGTGCCGACAGGTCTGGCCGGCGTCGACATCGACGAACTGCTGGACGAGGCCGAGGCCTCGCTGCTGCAGTTCGCGATCGACTCCCCCGACAACCCGGCTCTGCGACTGGCCGCGGCGATCGCGGGCACACAGCCTGGCCCCGACAAGCTGGGCCTCGTCACCGACGGAACCCATATCGACGGTCTGCCGGACTGGATCGAGCAGCTGGTCGCGGAGTCCACCGGCAAGAACGGCACCGGCATCCTGCCCGTCGTGCTGCTCCCGGTCTCACCGGAGCTCGAAGCACGTCCCGACGATCTTCAGATCGTGCGACTGGTCGAGGACGCCGGCGAGTTCCACCTGCGCGAGCGCCATCCCGGCGAGATCCTCGTCAGCGGAAGCCTGGGTGCGATGTTCCTGCTCTGGGAGCACGCCACGGCGATCGTCGGACACCTGCTCGGAATCAACCCCTTCGACCAGCCGGACGTCGAGGTTGCCAAGACAGCCGCTCGGGGGCTCCTCGACGAGCGGCCGGACGTCACCGACCCCGCGTTCGTGCAGCACGGGATCGAGGTGCGCGCCAGCGACGCCGCACTCGTCACCTCCGGGACGATCGAGGGCGTGCTCGACGCGCTCTGGGCGTCGCTGCCTGATGACGGCTACGTCTCGGTCCAGGCGTACGTCAACCGTCTGGATCTGGGCCAGCTGCAGGGCATCCGCGAGATGGTCGCCGCCGATTCGGGCCGCCCCACCACCTTCGGGTGGGGACCGCGCTTCCTGCACTCGACCGGTCAATTCCACAAGGGAGGCCCGGCACAGGGTGTCTTCCTCCAGATCCTCGAGCGCACGGATGTCGACCTCGAGATCCCGGGCCGTCCGTTCACCTTCGGGCAGCTCATCCGAGCCCAGGCGGCGGGAGATGCCGCCGTCCTCTCCGACCACGGCAGGCCCGTGGTGTCACTGACCATCACGGATGCCGCCGAAGACGTCCTCACACTGTTCACTGCTGCGCAGTGAACCCATCCGGAAGATCTGGAGATATCCCCCTCTATGACTGCCCCGATCTCGCGCGGACTCAACCCCCTCCGCGATCCCGATGACCGTCGCCTCAATCGCATCGCAGGTCCCAGCGCGCTGGTGATCTTCGGTGTGACGGGTGACCTGTCGCGCAAGAAGCTCATGCCCGCCGTCTACGACCTCGCGAATCGAGGCCTGCTGCCGCCCGGGTTCGCCCTGGTCGGATTCGCACGCCGCGAATGGGAGGACCAGGACTTCGCACAGGTCGTGTACGAAGCCGTCAAGCAGCACGCTCGCACCGAGTTCCGCGAGGAGACCTGGCAGCAGCTGCTGCAGGGAATCCGCTTCGTGCAGGGCACGTTCGACGACCCCGATTCGTTCGCCCGCCTGCGCGAGACCGTCGAGAAGCTCGACGTCGAGCGGGGCACGATGGGAAATCACGCCTACTACCTGTCGATCCCGCCGAAGAACTTCCCCGATGTCGCCAGGCAGCTGCGGGAGTCCGGCCTGGTCGGCGAGCAGACCGCAGACGACCTGCACTGGCGTCGTGTGGTGATCGAGAAGCCGTTCGGCAGCGACCTGGAGTCGGCTCGTGCGCTGAACGAGGCGCTCGAGTCGGCGTTCCCCACCGATTCGATCTTCCGCATCGACCACTACCTCGGCAAGGAGACGGTGCAGAACATCCTCGCGCTGCGCTTCGCCAACGAGCTGTACGAGCCGCTGTGGAACCGCAACTATGTCGACCACGTCCAGATCACGATGGCCGAGGACATCGGCGTGGGCGGTCGTGCCGGCTACTACGACGGCATCGGCGCGGCACGTGACGTCATCCAGAACCACCTGCTGCAGCTGCTGGCTCTGACAGCCATGGAGGAGCCGATCAGCATGTCGGCCGATCACCTGCGCTCCGAGAAGGAGAAGGTCCTCGAGGCCGTACGCCTTCCCGAGGACATCTCGCTCGCCACCGCACGCGGGCAGTACGCCGGCGGCTGGCAGGGCGGCGAGAAGGTCAACGCGTTCCTCGAAGAGGACGGCATGGCTCCGCAGTCCGCCACCGAGACCTACGCGGCCGTCAAGCTCGAGATCGACACGCGCCGCTGGGCGGGTGTGCCGTTCTATCTGCGCACCGGCAAGCGTCTGGGACGTCGTGTGACCGAGATCGCCGTGGTCTTCAAGCGCGCACCCGAGCACCTGTTCGGTCGCTCGCAGACCTCCGAGCTGGGGCAGAACGCCCTCGTGATCCGTGTGCAGCCCGATGAGGGGGTCACGATCCGGTTCGGGTCGAAGGTGCCAGGCAGCGGAGCCAACGTGCGCGACGTGACGATGGACTTCGGCTACGGCCATGCGTTCACCGAGGCGAGCCCCGAGGCGTACGAGCGTCTGATCCTGGACGTCCTGCTCGGAGACCCGCCGCTGTTCCCCCGCCATGAGGAGGTGGAGCTGTCCTGGAAGATCCTCGACCCGGTCGAGAAGTACTGGGCCTCGCTGCACGCCCCGTTGGAGCAGTACGCTCCCGGATCCTGGGGGCCGGCGTCCGCCGACGCCCTTCTAGCCCGCGATGGACGAGTCTGGAGACGCCCGTGATCATCGATCTTCCCGACACCACAGTGAGCCAGGTGGCCAAGCAGCTGGTGAAGGTGCGCGAAGAGGGCGGCGCCGTCGCCCTCGGCCGTGTGCTCACCCTGATCATCGTCGCGCGCAACGGCGTGGCCGAAGCCGCCATCGACGCCGCCAACGACGCGTCCCGCGAGCACCCGATGCGCGTCATCGTGGTGGTCTCCGGCGAAGGCGACGCCCACCTC